>CAYZEJ010000001.1:0-64030 GCA_964477545.1 uncultured Anaerolineaceae bacterium
AGAAGCCCAGCGTCAAGCGCAAGCGCAAGGAAGCGAAGCGCAAGAAGGCCGCTCGGTCCGAGTGACCGTGCGGGCACGTGCCCGCCGACGACTCGGAACACGACCGCGGCGCTGAAGCCCAAGGAACGCCGACGGTGACCCTCTCAAGCAGGCTCCAGGAAGATATGACGAACGCCATCCGGGCGCGCGACGAGCTTCGTCGCGACACCCTGCGGATGGTGATTGCCGCTGCCTACAACGTCCAGAAAGCGGCCGGCCGTGAACTGACCGACGACGAGGTGTTGCAGGTGCTTGCGCGCGAGGTGAAGACGCGCCGCGAGTCTATCGAGGCATATTCCGCCGCCGGCCGGGACGAGGCGGCAGCGCGCGAGCAGGCCGAGATCGACATCGTCTCGGCGTACCTGCCCGCGCAATTGAGCGAGGCCGAGGTCGAGGGGATCGTCAAGAAAACGATCGACGAGATTGGCGCGTCATCGCCACGCGACATGGGCAAGGTCATGGCCGCGCTCGTCCCCAGGACCAGGGGCCGGGCGGATGGCAAGCAGGTCAGCGCCGCGGTTGCGCGTGAGCTTGCAGCCCGTGACCTCGCCGGCCACGATCAAGGCCATTAGGCGCCGAGCCAGGAGCCCAGGACACCGATGCTCGCCAGATCCGCCGCAGTTCGCCGCTTCGCGCGCACGGATGCCGTACGGCTCGTCGTCGCCGCCTTCCTTTTCACCTTGGCGCTGGGCGGAGTGCTCGCAATCGACGCCCTGCCCGGTCCGCTTGCCAGCCCCGGCGCAATCGTCAATGACGTGGCTACCGCGGATATCCGGGCGCCGCGCGCGATCAAGTACGAGAGCACTGAGGAGACGCGGGTGCGTCGGGACGCCGCGCGGGCACAGGTCCAGCCTCAGTATGACTACTCGGCGGATCGTGGCCAACTAATCGCCGGCCAGCAGTTGGCCGAGCTCGAGCGAGTCCATGCACCGGTCGACGCCGTGTACGCCGCGGTTCTGACGCCAGAGGCGCGCGAGGCTGCATTGCGCGCGGCGATGCCGGGTTTGAGCGCAACCGCCCAGGAAACCCTGAGCCAACTCGATGGCAGCCAGTGGGCCGCGCTCCGTGCGGAACTCGTACGAGTGCTCGACGCGACGGAACGCGGCGAAGTCAGGGACACGCTTTTGACCGACGTCCGCGCTGAGCTCGGCGACGAGATGAGCATCCGTTTCTCTGTCGACCAGCGCGCGCTCGCCCAGGAGATCCTGGCTCCGCTGGTGATTCCGAACTCGACATTCGATGCCGCCGCCACGGAGCGTGCCCGGGCAGAGGCCGCAAACCTCATCGCGCCGGTGAGCATCTCGATCGCCCGCGGCGAGATCATCGTCCAGCGCGACCAGCGCATTGACGACCTGGCCCGCGAGAAGCTCTCCCTCTTCGGCCTGCTTGATCCGCGCCCCGATCCGCTCCGTGCCGCCGGATGGCTGATGCTGGCCGGCCTTGTGGTCGTGCTCCTGCTCGCATGGGTGTGGCGCTTCCGATCGCAGATCTGGCACCGCAGCAGCGCCCTGCTGTTGATCGCGCTGGTGTTGCTTGGCGCGTCTATCGCACTGAAGGTGACCGGAGATCGGTCGGTCCTTCCATACGTCGTGCCCACCGCGGCTGTCGGCCTTCTCCTGGCCGTCCTGCTCGATGCCGGGGCCGCCCTGATGGTCATGGGCGTACTGGCGCTGCTCGGCGGCGCGATCATCGGCAGCGTCGAGTTCGCGACCTACGTGCTTTTCGGGGGAGTCGCCGGAATCATCGTCGTGCGCCGCGGCGAGAAGCTCAGCCACTTCGTCCAGGCAGCGGCGGCGGTCGCCGTCGTCCAGATCGCCGTCGTGACGATGTTCACGCTGCTCGGCGACCGCGACTTCACGGGCTTCTTCGAGCTTGCCGGGGCAGCCATAGCATCCGCCGCTGGCTCAGCCGTCGCGGCGCTGGGATCGTTCGTGATCCTGGGCAACGCATTCGGCATCACGACGTCATTCCGACTGCTGGAACTGGCCAACCCGTCCCAGCCGCTGCTGCGCAGGTTGCTGCTCGAGACGCCGGGCACGTACCACCATTCACTGATGGTCGGCAACCTCGCCGAGCGTGCGGCGGAGGCAATCGGCGCCGACCCGCTGCTGGTCCGCGTCGCCGCCTACCACCACGACGTCGGCAAGCTGGACAACCCGCAGGCCTTCATCGAGAACCAGGCCGCCAACGACAACGTCCACGACGAGCTGGAGCCGGAGCAGTCCGTCGCCCTGCTCAAGGCTCACGTCGCCAATGGCATCGACCTCGCCTACAAGTACAAGCTGCCCAAGCCGCTGATCGCCTTCATCCCGCAGCACCACGGCACGGCGCTGATGAGCTACTTCTACGCGCGCGCCCAGGAGCAGGCCATCGCCGACGCCGGTGCGCTGCCCGGAACGCCACTGGCGCAGGAGGCGGCCGCCAGCGTGGATGCGGGGCGCTTCCGACACGCCGGCCCCAAGCCGCAGTCGAAGGAGGCGGCCATCCTGATGCTCGCCGACAGCGTCGAGGCGTCCGTTCGATCGCTGGGCACGCCAGATGAGCCGGCCATCCGGGCGATGGTCTCGCGCATCATCCGCGAGCGGCTCGAAGACGGGCAGTTCGACGAGTGCGACCTGACGTTGCGCGACCTCGACCGGATCCGCGAGGCCTTCGTCGCCCAGTTGCTGGGCATGTACCACCGCCGGATCGAGTACCCGCAGAACAAGATCGTAGAGATCGAGTCTCGCCGCGCGGCCGGTGGCTCGGCCTAAGCCCCCCGCTGCAACCGTCCGCGCCGTATACCTCCGGCCGTGGCGGATCGACATCTCCGCGAGGCCGGGGGTGAAGGCGCCGGTTTCCATGCGCGTCCTGGCCGCGACTGCGGCGAAAGCCATGACGGCGGCAGGCGCTCCCTCGCCGGCGAGCGTCGCGCTGATCCTTTCCGACGACCGTGAGCTGGCCGAGCTCAACGCGGAGCACATGGGCGAATATGGGCCGACCGATGTGCTCTCTTTCCCCCTGCTTCCGCCGTCCGCCTTCCCGAACCACCCGGGCAAGACGTCCGAGCCATCTGCTGCTCGCCCGATCGAGCCCGCGTACCAGGCGCCTCATCGGCAGCGCACGCACCTGGGCGACATCGTGATCTCGGTCGAGCGCGCCATCGCGCAGGCGGCCGAGACGCCGGCTGACGAGATGCGTCAACTAGTCGTCCACGGTGTCCTGCATATCTGCGGCTGGGACCACGCCCACCCCGAGGAGAACGAACACATGGGGGCGCTCGAGAAGGAAGTGTTGAGCCACCGATGACGGACGAACATGGCGAACACGAGCACGTCCACACCTTCGACTGGCAGGCCGAGCTGGAGGGCATGCGCGATGGCGCCAAGCATTTCTACGAGCACGAGTTCGACTGGAAAGGCCACGGCCCGCCGCCGGGTTTCGACGGCCCGCGCTACTACGCTGCATCCGCCGATTGGCGGCTCCTCGCCCGACTGGATCGAACGGCGCCTGGCGCCGGTGACCACGTAACCCTGGCGACCTCGACAGGCCAGGTGCGCGAGATGGTGGTTGCGGGCCAGCTCGTGTTCCTGTTCGAGGCGAGCGAATATCGGCTCACCGGCTTCCTGACACACGACGCGGAGGGCTACGAGGTCATATTCCTGCCGTTCCGCGACGGAACGTCAGGCAAGGAAACATACGGCGCCGGTCGCTACGTGGAGGTCCCCTACGACTCGGGCGAGCAGGAATTCGAGCTCGACTTCAACCTGGCCTACAACCCGTCGTGTGCGTTCAGCCCCGCGTACGACTGCCCATTTCCGCCGCCCGGCAATCGGCTGTCGATCGATGTTCGTGCGGGTGAGAAACTGCCGTCCGGCAAGGCGACCAGCTGAGCGTTTCCTCCGCAGTCGGCCTGCGGCCGCTGCTGCGCGCGAAGCGGTCAGCTCCCGGCTGGCGCCGGGGTCTGACCGTCGCTTGCTAGAGATTGCCGGTGAAGTAGGCCAGGCCACTGGTCACCCAGATGGCAACGAAACAGACGGCCACGAAACAGACGGCCACGATGCGGCCGATCCACGGCGCGGGGGAGGTCTTAGCAGGAGTCGTCGCTTCCGTTCAAACCTCCTCGGCCCGAATCGTAATAGGTGATGTAAAGTGGTCACCAAAGTAGTCACGGAGGTGAGCGGCGAATGGCGGAAATCGGCATCAAACAGCTGAAAGCCGAGGCGTCCGAGGTTGTCGGGCGCGTCCAGGACGGGACTGCCTACGTGGTCACGAAGCGCGGCCGGCCCGCCGCGGTCATCCTTCCGATCGAGGATGCCGAGGACATCGTTCTCGCGAGTGCAAACGAATACATCCGTATGCGTCGCGAAGGTCGCGCGGCGTACAAGAATCGGCTGACGACGAGTCTCGAAGACGTCAAATAGGCCCTACCGCGTCGAGCTCGCGCCTCGCGCTCTCAAGGCCTACGAGACTCTCACCGGCGATGAGAGGGCGCGCATACGAGCCGCACTCGTGAAGCTCGCCGCTCAGGTCGTTACCCCGGCTGGCCGAGGAGCCAAGTCCGTGAAGAGCATTCGCGGCGCGCGCGACGATTTCTGGCGTCTTCGGGTCGGCGATTACCGAGTGATGTACGACGTGATCCGCGAAGACGAAGTGATCCTTGTCCTAGGCATCATCAACAGGCGAGATCTCGAGGCCTGGCTCCGCCACCGCTGACAGGCACTCAAATGGAGCCGACATCACCGACGGACCAGATCTCGCCTGTGCGGCAATCGATCTGCGCACGACCGCTACGATCTCATCCTAGTGGCCGGTCGACCGTGACCGGCCCGTCAGCATGCCTGCCGATCCGTAGTCGTGGGTGAGATGAAGATCGTTGTCGGCCTCGGAAACCCGGGTCGCCAGTACGAGGAAACGCGCCACAACGTGGGCTGGATGGTGCTCGACCGGTTGGTCGAGCGCGCCGGCTGGACCGGCCATGCCCGCGCGCGCGATGCGGCGGCAACCGTCTACGGGCGGTACAAGGGCCTGGACCTGATGCTCGTCAAGCCCACGACGTACATGAACCTCTCGGGCGTGGCCGTGCGCAAGGTGCTCGCGCGCCAACGCGCGCCGCTCGAGGACCTGCTCGTCGTCGTCGACGACTTCGACCTGCCGCTGGGCAAGTTACGGCTGCGCGAGAAGGGCAGCGCCGGAACCCACAACGGCCTCCGCTCGATCATCGCCGAGCTGGGCAACCAGGACTTCGCCCGCCTTCGCGTGGGCATCGGCCAGCCGTCGCGCGAGGCGATCGACCACGTACTCACGCGCTTCACCAAGAGCGAGCAGCGCGTCCTCGACGTGGTCATTAACGCCGCTGCCGATGCGGTCGAGGACTGGGCTCGCCTTGGCACGTACCGCGCCGCCAACAAGTGGAACGCATGGGCGGCAAGCGAGGCGGACGGCACGCCGACGTCCGGCCCACAGCCCACGGCCGACGAGGGCAGAACAGTCGATCCGTCCGATCCGACCATCGTCAGGACGACCACGGGTTGGCGCCGGCTCCTGCCGCGGCGCGGGAGCGAGCGCTAACCGATGCCCGAATCAACTGTCCGCATCCGCGGCCGAAGCACGCGCGACAGGCGCATCGCGGCCGAACTCGAGCAGCTCCACCAGACCGCGACGGCGTCGCCGTCGGGCCGTTCGCGCCTGCCCGATCTCTCGGCGCTGCCGCGCCTGCTGGCCGAGTCGGCCGAGATCCAGGCCCTCGCGGACAGGTACCGCATGGTCAAGGAGGGCCGAGTCGGCCAGAACCTGCGCCACGTCACCTACGCAGCCATGCCCCATGGCGCGAAGTCATTCCTCGCCGCGGCCCTCGTCCTGGCCACAGGCGAGCGCCTCATTTGGATCGCGCGTGACGCGGAGATCGCTGATCGCGTGGCAGAGGAGCTCGCGGCGTGGCTCGGCGGCCCGGAGATCGTGGTGACGCTGGAGCCGCGCACCTCGCTTGCGTACGAGCGTTCCGAGCTCATCCGCGATGAGAGCGCGGCGAGGGTTGCGGCTCTGGCCAACTGGCGTTCGGGTGGACCGAGGGTCCTGGTGGCCAGCGTGCAGGCTCTCTTCCAGCACACGCTCGCTCCGGCAGATATCCCGGCAAAGCCCGTGGCTCTCAATCCCGGACAGCGCATGTCCCAGGAGCGGGTGCTACGCGAGTTGATCGACCTCGGCTACGAGGCCCTGCCCGAGGTGGCCGGCCGTGGCGAGTTCGCGCGACGCGGCGGCATCGTGGACGTGTTTCCGGCCGGCCAGCCGCTGCCGGTGCGGATCGAGTGGTTCGGTGACACGATCGAGTCGCTCCGCGCCTTCGACCCGGCCACCCAGCGTGGAGTCCGGCCCGTCGACGAGATCAGCCTGCTGCCGGCCAGCGAGTTTCTCCTCGGCGGCGGCGGCGGTGCCGACGCAGGCGCAGACAAGCTCCGCCAGGCTCTCGGCACGCAGGTCAATCGGCTGCCAGCGGATCTGTCGGCCGACCTGGTGCGCCTCGAGCAGGGCCAGCTGGTCGACGCTGCCGAGATCTGGGCCGGCCACCTTGCGCCGGCGACCGGTCTCGACCACGTCGCCGACGAGATCTGGTTGCTCGACGAACCAGGTGACGTGGAGGCCTCGGCCGATTTCCTGTGGACGCAGGCCGACGAGCGTCGGGCTGAGCTCGAGCGCGCCGGCACGCTGCCCAAGAGCTGGCCGACCGCCTACGTGCAGCGTCGCGACTGGAAGGCGCGTCTGTCCGCAGCCCGGACGCTCGAGCTGACCTGGGAGAGCGAAGCGCCCGAGGCGCCTCCCGGTGGCAATCCCTTCGGCTGGCACGAGCCGGTGCTGCCGCCGGCGCCGATCGGCGATCTGGCCCAAACCGTCAAGCGGTGGCGCCGGGAGAACCTGCGCGTCGTGCTCGCCTCGGACCAGTCAGCGCGCCTGTCGGAGATCCTAGGCGAGGCGGACATCATCGCCGCGCCCACCGCGACTATCACCGAGGCACCGCCGCCGGGAGGCCTGGCCCTGATCGAGCGCAGCCTCAACTCGGGCTTCGCCGGTGGACCGGAGAACCTCGTCGTGGTGACGGACCGGGAGCTCTTCGGGACCGTCCGCGTCCGTCGTCCGCGTGTGCTGCGCCGCGTCGTGCCCAAGGACCTCCTCGAACGTCTCCAGCCGGGCGATCTCGTCGTCCACATCGACCATGGCATCTCGCGCTACGGCGGCATGGCCCGCCGCAACGCGGGCGGCGACGGCACCGAGGAGCGCGACTTCCTCGAACTCCAGTTCGCCGAGGGCGGTCGGATCTGGGTGCCCGTCGAGCAGATCGAGCGCGTCTCGCGCTATGCCGGCGGAGAGAGCCCGCACCTGTCGCGGCTCGGCGGCGGCGAGTGGCAGCGGACCAAGACGCGTGTCCGCAAGGCGGTCACGGACCTGGCCAAGGACCTGCTCGACCTGTACACGTCGCGCGAGCGGGCGCAGGGGCGCCCGATCGGCCCCGATTCGCCCTGGCAGCAGGAGATGGAGGCGGCCTTTCCGTACGAGGAGACGCCCGACCAACTGCGCGCGACCGCCGAGGTCAAGGCCGACCTGGAGCGCGGGCGGCCGATGGACCGGCTGGTGGTCGGCGACGTTGGGTACGGCAAGACCGAAGTCGCGCTGCGGGCCGCGTTCAAGGCCATCGCCGACGGGATGCAGGTCGCGGTGCTTGTCCCGACGACGGTTCTCGCGGCCCAGCACCTGGAGACCTTCAGGCAGCGCTTCGCGGCGTATCCGTTCACGGTGCGCATGCTCAGCCGCTTCGTGCCGGTCGAGCAGCAGCACGAGATCGTCGCAGGGCTGGCCGCCGGATCGGTGGACCTCATCATCGGGACCCACCGGCTACTTTCCAGGGACATCGCGTTCCGCAACCTCGGACTCGTAGTGGTCGACGAGGAGCAGCGCTTCGGAGTGGCCCACAAGGAGCGCCTGAAGCAGATGCGCACCGAGGTGCACGTGTTGACGCTGTCTGCGACGCCGATCCCGCGGACTCTCAACCTCGCGCTCGCCGGTGTGCGCGACATGAGCGTCATCGAGACGCCTCCTGAGGATCGGCTGCCGATCCAGACGCGGGTCGCCGAGGCGTCTGCAGGCCTGGTCCGAGACGCCATCTTGCGCGAGCTCGATCGGGGAGGGCAGGCGTTCTTCGTCCATAATCGCGTGGAGACGATCGAGGCCCAGGCTGAGCAACTGCGCCAACTGCTACCCGCGGCACGGATCGTCGCCGCCCACGGCCAGATGGCCGAGGGGGCACTGGAGCGGGTGATGGTCGCCTTCGCGCGCGGCGAGTACGACGTCCTCGTGTGCACGACGATCATCGAGTCCGGGCTCGACATCCCCAATGCGAACACGATCGTCATCGACCGCGCCGATGCGCTCGGCCTGGCGCAGCTCTACCAACTGCGAGGTCGCGTGGGCCGATCCTCGCGCCGCGCGTATGCCTACCTCCTGTATCGCCGCCGCGGCCAGCTTTCGGAAATTGCGCGCAAGCGGCTCCAGGCGATCTTCAACGCGTCCGAGCTCGGCGCCGGTTTCCAGATCGCGCTGTCCGACCTCGAGATCCGCGGCGCGGGCAACATCCTCGGCGCCGAACAGCACGGCCACCTGACGGCCGTCGGATTCGACCTCTATACGCGCCTGCTGGCGGAGGCCGTCGAGGAGCAGAAGGCCGTCAGGGAGGACCGCGAACCGATCAGGCCGCGCGCACAGACCGTGATCGATCTGCCGATCGACGCCTATCTGCCCGATGACTACGTGGCCGAGGAGCCACAGAAGCTCGAGCTCTACCGGCGCCTGGGGCGCACGGCGGTCGATTCGGAGGTAGAGACGATTCGGGCCGAGCTGGTCGACCGCTTCGGCGCGCTACCGGCGCCAGTTGAGAGGCTGCTCGAAGTCGCGCGGCTGCGCATCTATGCCGAGGCAGCGGGGATTGCCTCACTGGCGAGGGAGGGACACGAGCTGATCGTTCGGTTCCAGGCCGATTGGTCGCGCTCGGCGGCGATGCGTGCGCTGGCCCCCACCGGACCGGCCGACCGGCTGCCCGGCGTTCCGGCCGGTGGCCTGACCTACGGGTCGAACCAGGTCAGGGTCAGGTTGGCGCGAGATGCCGCCTCGGCCTGGCAGACGACCCGCGCCGTCGTCGAGCGCCTCGCGACCAGAATGGAGCGCCGCGCCGCCTAGATACCGGCGAGCCGTCCTTGTTCGGAAAGTAGATCCGAGCGCAGACACGTTCGGAGACGGTGGCCGACGGACCTGGGCTGCGCCAGTGGCCTCGACCTAGGACGACGCCACGTCACGGCCATCGCTTGTACGCCAGAAGACGAGCCGCCGCTCGATCCGCTCGATCAGCGCGAAGAGGAGCAAGCCGATCAGTCCGAGGTACATGAAGGCGAAGACACGGTCGATACGCAGCTGCTGGGACGCGATGCGCACCAGCTCGCCGACGCCGCCACCTCCCCCAAGATACTCGCCGACGACAGCGCCGACGACGCTGAAGACGGCGGCCGTCTTCAGGCCCGCGAAGATGTAGGGCAGGGCCGACGGCAACTTCAGCTTCACGAGGTTCGATGCCTTCCGTGGCCGGGCCGGGACGGGTCACTGACGGCCGGTTCGTACTGCGCGAATGCTTCTGCCCCGACTGCGGCACTGCCCTCGACGTGGAGGCTGCGCTGCCCGACGATCCGGTGCTCCACGACACGATCCGCGACTGGCCTACGGGATCGCCTTAGGGCAAGTCTGGATCCTCCGGCCGCGCTTCCGCTCGACCTGAGCTTCCCGGAGCCTGTCCGCGGGTACCGGCCCAGCGCTTGACTTTGGGCGAGCGCAGGCCGAACTGGTCGAGCATCCGGCCGACGAGGTGGTCGATCGCCTCGTCGAGCGAGGCCGGGTGGTTGTACCAAGCCGGCACGGGCGGAAAAATGACCACGCCCATTCGGCTCAACCCGAGCATGTTCTCGAGGTGAACCTCGTTGAACGGCGTCTCGCGCGGCACGAGCAACAGCTTGCGGCGCTCCTTGAGGCATACGTCGGCAGCACGCCCGATCAGGTCGTCGGCGTAGCCGGTGCGAATGCCGGCCAGCGTCTTCATGCTGCACGGCACGATGATCATGCCGTCGGTCAGGAACGAGCCGGACGAAACCGGCGCGGCCTGATCGCCCGGCGCATAGACGACGTCGGCCAGCGCGGCGACGTCATCGGCCGAACGCGAGGTCTCGAGCTCGATCGTCGCCCGGGCCCAGCGGCTCAGGATTAGGTGCGTCTCGACGTCGGGCATCGCGCGCAGCGTCTCGAGCAGGCGCACGCCAAGTGGAGCACCGGTGGCTCCGGTCATGGCGACGATCAGGCGCATCGGCCTAGCCTAACGGCGGTTTCGGTGCAGGCGTGGCTACCAGGCCGACACGTGGAGCGCCTGCCCGGTTACCTTAGCCGACTCGTCCGAGGCCAAGAACAGGATCGCGTTGGCCACGTCGACCGGATCGGCGATCGACTTGAACGGGTTCAGATCGATACGCATCTGGCGATACTTCTCTTCCATGTTGACGAGCCGCGGGTTGTCGACGAAGCCCGGCACCACGCAGTTGACGTTGACCTTGTAGCGCGCCATTTCGCGCGCCAGCGCACTGGTGAAGCCGATGATCCCCGCCTTGGCCGTCGCGTAGTTGACCTGGCCGATGTTGCCCTGGTACGAGCGCGACGACATCAACACGATCTTTCCGTAGCTGCGCTCCATCATGTGCGGCACGACCGCCCGACAAGCCAAAAACGTCGTGCGCAGGTTGAGGTCGATGACCGAGTCCCATTGCTCGTCGGTCATCTTGTAGAGCAGCGCGTCCTTGGAACCGCCGACGAGCGGCACCAGGATGTCCAGCTGGCCAAGGTCGCTGACGACGCTGTCCACAAGCGCGCGGACATCGGCGTCGTCGCGGGCGTTGGTGGTGCGGAAACCGACCTTCGACCGGTCGGGCACGTTCAGCCCGGCAACGAAGGTCCCCGACTTTGACTTGTCCAGGTCGGCTACGACGACGTGCGCGCCCTCCTGGCAGAAGCGCTCGACGATCGTGCCGCCGATTGCGCCAGCGCCGCCGGTGATGACTGCCACGCGCCCATCTAGGCGACCGCTCACTCGATCCTCCGACTAACGGCTGGCGGGTTCTAGCTGACCAGGATGTGGACGGCGGCGGCGCCGGTGCCGATACCCGGCGTCGAGCCACCCTGCACGTGCGCCAGTGCGGCCTTGGCGCCTGGCGCCTGGCGGAGGCCGGCACGTCCCTGGAGCTGGCGTGTCAGCTCCACGACCTGGACCACGCCCGTGGCACCCAGCGGATGGCCGAGCGATAGACGACCGCCGCTCGGGTTGACCGGCAGCCGGCCGCCGAGCGCCGTGACGCCTTCGTCCACGAGCCGACCTCCTTCGCCTTTCGCGCAGAAGCCGAGGTTCTCGTAGGCGAGGATCTCGCCGATGGTGAACGCGTCGTGGACCTCGGCGACGTCAATGTCCTCGGGACCGATGCCGGCCATCTCGTACGCCTTCTGCGCCGCGCGCGCGCCGACGTCGTCGTCCTGGCCGGGCTCGCCCTTGGCCGGGTTGGTGTATCGGCCCGACGTGACCGCCGACGCGGCCACTCGGATCGCGTTCGCCTTGCCATTGGCGAGTGTCTCGCGGCTGGCGAGCACGACCGCGGCGGCGCCATCGGTGGTCGGGCAGCACTGGAGCAGCGTCAGCGGCTCGGCGATCATACGCGAGCCGAGCACCTCCTCGATCGTCATGTGCTCCTGGTAGTGGGCATTCGGGTTGAGCGCGCCGAACTGGTGCGCTTTGACCGACACCTGGGCCATCTGCTCGGGCGTCAGGCCATACGTGTCCATGTGCTTGCGCGCGCGAAGGGCGTACTTGGCCGGCAGTGTCTTGCCCAGGGCAGCCTCGTACTCCCCCGGATTGGACGGGATGAGGCCCTTCTCCATCTTCTCCATGCCGACCACGAGCGCAACGTCGTGCATCCCCGAGGCCACGGCCATCCAGCCGATATGCAGCGCCGAGCCACCGCCCGCGCAGGCATTCTCGACGTTGAGGATCGGCATCCCGGTCAGGCTCAGCTCGCGCAGCACGCGCTGGCCGGCAACGCGGCCGCCGTTCGAGTTGCCGAAGACGGCGATCCCCACCCGGCCGGCGTCGATGCCGCTGTCCTCCAACGCCGCCGTCACGGCCCGGGGGACGAAGTCCTCGAGCAGCTGATCTGGATAACGGCCGAACTTGATCTGGCCGGTGCCGGCGACGAATACGTCACGCATTTCTTGGTTCGCCTTGCTCCGCTGGGGCGAAACGGTAGGTGACGAACGGCGTTCCGTCGGCCGATACGCTGGTCGTGCCCTCGGTGACGCGGATGGCCATGCCCGTGGCCAGCTGATCGACCGGTGCATCGATCGGGGCAAGCACGACGGCGTCGCCGGGGAACACGCCGTAACCCACCGCCATCGGCGTCGTGAAGCCGGCCGGCGCCTGGTGAACCACAGTGTAGCTCAGCAACCGGGCCGGACCCTCGAGGCGCATTGGCTCGACTTCGGTGCTCCGACAGCGCGGGCAGAACTCGCGCTCGGGAAACGTGACCTCGCCGCACGTGAGGCAGCGGATGCCGTGGAGCGTTACCTTGCCGCTCTGCGAGGTGGTCCAGCGGCCGATGCGTAAAGCCAAGTATGTCCTCACTCTGTTCGTGCCGGGTCGTCCGATCGACGCCGTGCGCAACGATTGTTGCACGGACTCGCGGAGCATGACACTATCGGTTCCAGTGGAACCCAGCGGATTCGTGACTGACGCCGACCAGTGGCTCGGCCCCTAACGTGAGGCGGCCCCGCCTCAGGCCAGAAGCGCCGCCAGATCCGGCGCCCGGTGGAAACGCGGGTACCGGCCCTCCCGCGGACGGTGCCAGAGACCGCGCGTTCTCGATGCTGTCGATCGCGGGTTTCTCAGTTTCACTTGGCGCGTCAAGTCTCGTCCTGCCGCTGCTCGCAGTCGCGGCCGGGTACGACATCGCTGCCGTCGGTCTGTTCACGGCGATCTCGGCCGTCTCGCAGCTGCTGTTCAGGCTATGGCTGCCCTGGCTACTGACGCGCTTCCCCGACCGGAACCTGGTCATTACCGCCAACGTGATGATGGTTGGTTCATTCGCCGCGCTTCTTTTCAGCACCGCGCTGCCGGCGTTTGTCACCGCACAACTACTCCAGGGCACGGCGCGCGCCCTTTTCTGGACAGCCACGCAGACGCACGCTGTGCGAAGTGCCGGGGGCCCTGTCCGGGCGCTCTCGATGGTCAACGCAGTCGGGAACCTCGGCCAGCTGGTTGCTCCCGCCATCGCTGGCGTGGTCGCGGCACAGTCGCTCGAGTGGGGCCTGGCGCTGTGTGCAGCGGCATCCGCGATCGGCCTCTTCACCGGCTTTGGCATGGCGCTGCTGCCGCCCTTTACCAAGCAGGCACGGCACGGCGAGCTGCGTATCTGGCGCCGGCCCGGCGTCGATGTAGCCTGCTGGGCCTCGTACAGTGCCGGCGGCTGGCGGGCCATGGTCATGTCGCTCGTACCTGCGGCGCTCGAAGCTGCGGGCCAGCCACGCGCGGTGATCGGGGTGCTGATGATGACGTCGGAGGCGACCGGCCTGGCCACAGCTGCCGTGCTCGTCCGCTTCCGCGTGCCTAACGTCCCGGCCGCCATCCAGCTCGCCGTTCTGATGCTCACCACCGCCCTTGTGTTGTTCCCGTTTGTGGCCTCGAACCCCGTCACCGCGGCGCTGGCGATGGCGCTCGGCGGGCTCGGGTCAGGCCTGCTGATGAGCCTCGGTCCGGCGCTGGCGACGATGTCCGTCCGACCCGAGGAGCGGGGCGAGGCGATCGCCGTGGCCGGTACGTTTCGCGCGGTGTCACTGCTGATCACGCCCGGAGCCGCCGCGATCGCCATCGGCGTCGTCACCCTGCCCGTGGGCATGGTCGTGGCTGGCCTGGTCATCGGCATTCCGCCGATCGTCGCTGGGCTTCTTCGGGCGACGCGCGCAACCTGATTCGATCACACCCACCCGAGCTGCCGACCAGAACGCATTAGGTCAGACGGGTTCGGGCAGCGGAAGCCCAACGCCCGACTCGATCGCGCGGCGATAGACAAGCTCGGCGACGGCCACGTCGTAAAGACCCATCCCGAAGCATTTGAACAACGTGACTTGGTCCTCACTGGTGCGGCCGGGCGTCCGGCCGGCGATGATCGCCCCGAGCTCGACGGCACGGCCGGAGGCGACCGCCTCGCCCACCTCGGGCGTCTCCTGCTCACGGGCCTGCTCGAGCGAGTCGACCGCGACAACCCCCGCAAGAGCGACCGTCGCGTCGTCAATCTCACGCCGCTCGCGGCCGGAAGCGATGTCGAGGCGGTACGACGAGCGAATTGAGACGACGTGCGTGCCTGGCGACAGCCACTCCCCACGAAACACCGGCTGGGTCGCGCTGGTCGCGGCGATTACGATCTCGCACCCGCTCGCGGCGTCACGCACGTCGCTCACGGGATGAACTTTGACTCCGAGCCGCTCGCCCATCTCGGAGGCAAACCGATCACGCCGGTGGGGAGTCGGGCTGAAGATCCGCACTTCGCTCAGCCGCCGTGCCGCCGCAGCCGCGAGCAACTGGGTCCGCGCTTGACGTCCGGCCCCGATCAGGCCCACAACGCTCGCCGACGGCCGCGCCATGTGGCGTACCGATACGCCGCCTGCCGCACCCGTCCGGTAGTCGGTGATCAGGTCGGACCAGAAGAGAGCCAACAGCTCGCCGGTGTCGGTGCTGTAGAGCACCTGGACGGACTCCTTGGTGACGCCGGGCGCGAAG
The DNA here is from genome assembly GCA_964477545.1 of uncultured Anaerolineaceae bacterium. GTDB lineage: Bacteria > Chloroflexota > Limnocylindria > Limnocylindrales > CSP1-4 > JALYGJ01. The sequence goes on from CAYZEJ010000001.1 coordinate 14,915, forward strand.
TCGAAGCTCTGGATACCGGCCTTGGTGCCCATGACGCCACGGCTCGGCAGCGCGCCACTCATCGAACGGAACACGCCTTTTGGCACGCGCAATCGCTGGCGCGGCAGGTTGATCGCCGTGCCCTCGCATTGCTCGCGCAGCGCGGTCTCGACAGCGTCGAGCGCCTCGTCCATGCGCAGCAGCCGACCGACGTCGGCGTGCGACAGGAAGATCGCCACTCCCTAGATCAGGCCTCCAAGCTGGTCACGCTCGGGCGCCCTCCTCCACCACGCCCGTTCCGTTGCCGGCCGAACTGTCAGCAGCCGTGCCATCAGTTGCGCCGCGGGCCGCGCCATCTCCGCTGCCATCGTTGGCCGGCTTGTTCAGGATCCAGCCCCAACGCTTGCGCGTTTCGCGCTTGGTCTCGACGTCCGGCCCGATCGTCCGCGGAAACCTGTCGCGCCACTCCCACGGGATCGTCGCGTCGTACAGCATCCGCGAGTTGAAGCCCTTGTGGTCGGGATGGATGGCGGGGTCGAGCGGGCCCGAATATGCGCGTTTAATGAGGTCGATCGAGCGCTCCGGATCGCCGCGCGTGACCATCGCCCAGACCACGTCCTCCAGGTCCGTCACGTCGATGTCTTCATCGACGACCACGACGATGCGCCCGAGGTAGGCCCCGGTGTGGCACATCGCTGCGACGTGCAGCGCCTGCCGGGAATGGCCAGCGTAGCGCTGCTGGATCGAGATGACGTTGAAGAGCCGCGTACCGCCCAGCGCGAAACACCATGCGTCGACCACGCCCGGCACGCCGGCCCGCTTGAGGTCGCGCAGCAGGAGGGCCGAGCGCAGGTGATCGCGGTAGCGCATCGGCTCCCAGGGCGGCTTGTTGGGCGGCACGCCGAGCAGGATGGGGTCGTTGCGGTGGTAGACCGCCTCGACCTCCATGAACGGCTCCTCATGCTCTCCTGAGGCGTAGTAGCCATGCCACTCGCCGAACGGGCCTTCCATCATCCACTGGTCGTGGCGCAGGAAGCCCTCGAAGACGATTTCAGCGTGCGATGGGATCGGCAGCCCGGTAATAGGCCCCTTGACGACCGGATAAGGCTCGCCGCGAATGCCGCCGAGCCAGTCGTACTCGGACACGCCGTAGGGCACCTCCAGCGTCGAGGCCATGAACAGCAGCGGATCCATGCCCAGGATGATCGCCACGGGCATGGGCTCCTGGCGTTTGAAGTACACGTCACGGAACTGGATGCCGTGCTTGCCGGGCGAGATGTAAACGCCTACCCGCTTGTCATCGTGGACCTGCACACGGTATGTCCCGACGTTGATCCAATCCGAGTCGGGGTCCTTGATCACGACGCCGACGCCCGTGCCGATATAGCGGCCGCCATCGTGCGGATGCCACCACGGCGAGGGGAACTTCAGGACGTTGACATCGGCGCCCTTGTCGACGTTCTCGAAAACCTCGCCGCCATCCTGCACGGACGGTGGCACTGCGCGTCCGGCCTCCGTGAGCTCGAGGAAGCGGTCCATCAGTGGGCGCCGCTCGATGTCCTCCGGCAGGCCCAGTGTGAGCGCGAGCCGTGGCCGGGTGGCCAGGGCGTTGGCCAGGATGCGGTAGCCCGCTGGATAGTCCGGGATCTGATCAAAGATCACCGCGGGCGCGTCATCAGTGTGGTGGAGCATCTCGGTAACACGGCCGATATCCTCCTGCCACGAGGCTTCGGTAACCTCGCGCAGCTCGCCGCGCTGACGTACGCGCTCGATCCAGTCGCGCAGGTCGCGATACTCCACGGTTTGCTACCTCCACACGGTGGCACGGCCGATGCTTGCCTCGCCGGGACATCGTACAGAGTGTCACGATGTAGTGCGCAATCCAGTGCAGAAACGGTTGACAGCAGCAATTGTTGTGTCAGCATCCTGTCAGGGGAGCAACCGTTGCGTGACGCGCACTTCAAGCCACTCAAATGGCATCGCGGCTGAGCGCGAGCAACACTCCGTCGGGCTGCTCGTAGCCAGATTGATGGAACAACTGCCACCGGGAGGACGTGCGTCGTGAAAGTGTCGATCGCCGAGCTGGGCGAAATGCCGCACGGCCGCTATCTGGACTTCGTGCGTCTGTGCGAGCTCCTGCGCTTCGACGGTTTCTACCACGCTGATGAGAAGTGGACTCGGGACGTCTGGTCGCGGCTGGGCATGGCGGCGACAGTCACCAGCCGTATCCGCCTTGGACCGAGTGTCACCGACCCCGTAACTCGTCACCCGGCGCTGACCGCCCAGGCCGCGGCGACCTTGGCCGAGGCTACCCAGGGGAGGTTCCACCTGATGCTCGGAGCCGGAAGCCACTTCGAGACTCTGCCCGGGTTCGAGGTCAACCGGCCCGCCGCCGCCATCCGCGAAGCCATCGAGCTTTGCCGCCGGCTGTGGACGGGTGAGCGGGTCACGTACGAGGGCGAGATCGTGCGCTTCCTCGGCGGCAAGCTCGACTTCCCCCTTAGCCCGGAGTTGACGCCCAAGATATGGGTGGCGACGCGCGGCGTCCAGGTGCTGCGCATGGCCGGTGCTGTCGCCGATGGCGTCCTCGTCGGCAGCTTCGCGACCGACTGGGGCATCAATTACGCGCGGGCCGAGATCGCCAAGGGCCTTGAGCGGTCGGGCCGCAGCTGGCAGGACATTACCCTCGCCAGCTGGCTGTACGTGTGCATCCTGCCGAATGCGGACGATCCTGTGCCCGAGGGCATCCGACGCGGCGTCAGCCACGCCCTGTGGAGCAGCCGGCCGATCATGGAGCCGCTCATCGACGCGCTTGCCGGCGAGGTTCCTGATGAGTTCCGCCGCTTCGTACGCGAAGCGCCGCACGAGTGGTCGCCGGAGGTGCTGGGTGAGTTGCGCCGCTTGATTCCGCGCAACCTGATCGACCAGATGTCCGTTGTAGGCACGGCCGAGCAGGTGACCGAGAAGCTGCTCAACCTCGAGCGTCTTGGCGTCCAGGAAATCGTGGTCTGGCCGTTCCCTCACGACGCCGGCGTCCAGACCACGGCCGACACGTCGGACGTTGAGGATTTCGTGGTCGACTTCGCCCAGAACGTCCTGCCACGGGTGCGACGCCACGAGTCGCGCGGTGAATACACGCTGGTCGACTGAGCAGGCGCCGGAATCATGCTTCGATTGACCATTGCTACCGGCCTGTACGACCGCACTGCGGCGCTACACGATGGGCGCATCCGCCCGGAGGGCGTCGACGCCACTTGGCTGGCGCTCAACGTGGAGCAGATCTTCTGGCGCATGCTCCAGCACGGCGAGTTCGACGCCAGCGAGCTGTCGCTGGCGAGCTATGTGATCAGGCGCGATCAGGGCCATCGAGACCTGGTCGCCATCCCGGTCTACCTCTCGCGCACGTTCCGCCACGACTGCATCTACGTCAACGCCGACGCGGGCATCAGCGAGCCTCGGGAGCTTGTCGGGCGGCGCGTGGGGGTGCCCGAGTACCAGATAACGGCGGCGGTCTTTGCCCGCGGCCTGCTGTCGGATGACTTCGACATCGATCCTCGTCAACTGGAGTGGCTGCAGGGTGGGCTCGAGGAGCCCGGCCGCGTGCCGCACACGAAGGTCGAGCTTCCCGCTGACATCCGCGTCTCCATGATCGGCGAGGACAAGACACTGGCGCGCATGCTCGAGGAGGGCGAGATCGACGCGCTGATCAGCCCACGTGTGCCCTCTACTTTCCGAAGCGGTCGGGGCAAGGTCGTACGGCTCTTCGAGAGCCCGTGGGCGCAAGCGCGCGACTACTACAGCCGAACCGGGATCTTCCCGATCATGCACCTGGTCGCGGTTCGTTCGGAGCTGGTCGAGGCCAACCCATGGCTGCCGCAGACGCTTGCACGGGCGTTCGGCGCGGCCAAGGCGATAGCTGACGCCAACCTGCGCGAGACAGCCGCGCTGCCGATCAGCCTGCCGTTCCTCGTGGAGCACTTCGAGCAGACCGCCGCTTTGATGGGCGCCGACTTCTGGCCGTACGGGGTGGAGGCCAACCGGCCGACGCTGGAGGCGTTCATCCGCTACGCCCACGAGCAAGGGCTTATCAAGGAGCGTCCCGCTATCGAGGAGCTCTTTCCGGCCAGCACCCAGCGAACGTCGCGACTATGAAAACTGGCGCAGCAGCATTACTCTCAGGCAGCAACTCTTGTTGCAGGCTCGTATGATCGCAACGATTGCGGCCGCGAGGTCGCGCAAGCGAGGAGGTCCTGTCCCGATGTCGTGGAGCACAAGCCGAGCACGGGGAGCAGCATCGCTCCTGGCTGTGTTCACTCTGATTCTTGCCGGCTGTTCGGCCACGCCGGCGGCAACGACCACGCCAACCGCCCCAACTTCGACGGTCGCCCCGGCGACCATAGCGGCCACCCCGGACGCATGTGCCGGCTTTCCGTCACGCGACATCGAGTTCGTCATTCCCTATGGGCCCGGCGGTGGCTTCGACACATGGGTGCGTCTCGTGGCTCCGGCCCTGCAGGGCCACCTGCCGAACGACGTCAACGTCGTGCCGGTCAACCGTGAAGGTGCCGGCGGCCTCGTCGGCGTGACCGAGGTGCTGAATACCGAGCCAGACGGTTACACCATCGTCATCACCGAACCGGGCGTGCTGGCCACGCAACAGATCGCAGGCACGACTGACGCTAACTTCCGGGAACTGCGCGCAATCGGCCGGCTCACGGTCGGACCCGAGACCATCGTGGTGGCGAGCACGTCAGAGTGGCAGACGATCGAAGACGTGCAGGCGGCCGTTGACGAGGCGAATCCGCTGCTGATGGCGTCCGGCGGCATCGCGGCCATCAACATTGTCTCCTTCGACCAGCTTGAACTGCCCTACAATGACGTGGCGCACGACACGAGCTCCGACGCGCTGCTCAGCCTCATCCGCGGCGACACCGACATCGCGTTGTACCCGCTCACCTCTGTCGCGTCCGGAATCGAGGGCGGTGACCTCCGTCCGCTGGTCCTCATCGGCCCGGCGCCCGAGGCTGGCCAGCCCAACGCCGAACTGGCAGAAGGCGTGCCCAGCCTTGACGAATTAACGGGCAACGAGGGCATCGGCGATGCCCTGGCCCAGACGCGCATCGTGGCCGCGCCCCCGGCAACGCCCGACTGCGTGCTCGAGATTCTCGACCAGTCACTCGCTGACACATTCGCCGACGAGGACTTCCTCGCTCAGCTCGACGGGGCCGGGTTCATTCCCGTCCACGGTTCGGCCGAGACGGCGCAGGGCGTCATCGAGATCACCTACGAGACGCTCGAGCAGTACGAGGACCTGATTCGCGAGAACCTGGCCGAATAGCGTTACGGCCTGAGGCTGTTCGGGGCGCGGGAAGAGCCGCGTGATCGAAGGCCTAGCAAGTGCGGCAGCGGACCTGCTCGTGTGGCCAGGTCCGCTGCTCATCCTTGCCGGGGTCCTGATCGGGCTGTTTGTCGGCATCCTTCCCGGGCTGGGCGGCTCGGCGGGCATGGCCCTCCTTCTGCCGCTCACCTTCGGGATGTCGGCGACCCACGCCGTGGCCTTCCTGATGGCCATCGGCACGAGCTCAGGCCTGGGCGGCCAGATGACCTCGATCCTCGTCAGCGTGCCGGGCGATCCGCCCAACGCGGTGACGACGATCGATGGCTACCAGATGACGAAGAAGGGGAAAGCGGCCGAGGCGATCGGGGCTGCCACCTTCGGCTCCGTCTTTGGGGCCGTCTTCGGCATCATCCTGTTCCTGGCGCTGCTGCCGTTTGCGCGCACCCTCGTGCTGTCCGTTTCGTACCCCGAGTTCTTCATGATCGCGCTGGTCGGCCTGTTGCTCATTGCAGCCATGACCGGCGGCACCATCGTCAAGGGCTTCGTCTCGGTCGGTGCAGGGCTGATGGTGGCGTTCATCGGGCTGGATCCCGTCGTCGGCAATCCGCGCTTCACCTTCGGCCAGTTATACCTCTGGGACGGCATCGACATCGTGCCCGCGCTGATCGGGCTCTTCGCCGGGGGCGAGATGCTGGCGCTGTTCAGTGCCGGCCGCGACACGTCCCTCGCTCAGGTGGTGCCCGTGGGCAAGGCGTCGCGCATCGTAGACGGCCTGTGGTCCACGGTGCGCGCTTGGAGGATAGTCCTGGTCAGCTCGGTCATCGGCTTCATTGCCGGGCTCATACCGGGCATCAGCGGCACGTTGGCGTCGTTCTTGGCGTACGGCCAGGCGAAGCGCATGTCGAAGCATCCCGAGGAGTTCGGGCGTGGCTCGGTCGAGGGCGTCATCGCGCCGGAGACCGCGAACGACTCGGACAAGGGCGGTGCCATGCTGCCGACACTGGCCTTCGGCATCCCCGGCGGCGTGCTGTGGGCCGTGCTGCTGGCCGGGCTGCTGATCCACGGCGTCCCGGCCGGTCCCACGCTGTTGCGCGGCGACCTTCATATCGTCTATGTGATCGTCGTCGCCGCGCTCGTACCGCGCCTGATCGCCGCGATGCTGATGCTGATCGTTGGCGCCCGCGCCGTTGCCATCGCACGAATGCGGGGCGACGTGCTGGCGCCGCTTATCGCGGTGATCGCAATCGTCGGGGTCTACGCGATCCGGACCGACATCCTCGATGTTGTTGTGCTGCTCATCTTCGGCTACGTCGGCTACGCGATGGAGGTCTACGGATTCTCGCGCCTGGGCTTCATCATCGCGCTGGTGCTGGGTGGCCTGATCGAGCAGACGTTGCACCAGACACTGGCGACTTTCGGGCCGACCGGCTTCTTCAGCCGCCCAATCTCGCTGGTACTGCTGGTAGTCGCGGTGGTTATCGTCGCAGTGCCCGCCATCGGCTGGCTTCGCCGGATGGCTGCGCCGTCAGCGCGCGAAATCGGACCATGAACGCGACCCATCAGCGCCCGGTCGGTCGGTCGATAGGCGCGATCGTCTTCAACCTCATCGTGATCGGCTTCGTCGGTCTTCTCGTTACGAACGCCCTGGGCCTTCGCCCGGGTGCCGCGTTGGTGCCACTGCTCATCGGCGTGCCGACACTGATCGCGGCGGCGATCATCTTCGTGCTCGACCTGTTCCCGGGCCTGCGCCGGGCGTCCGGAGCCGACGAGGGGAAGGGTGGCATGGCACGCCTGGCTGCTATGCGCGAAGCCGACGACGAGAGCGAGCTCGAACTTGCGGCCGACCCCGCGTCGCTACGCCGTCAGGCCGCCTTCGCCCTTTGGGTCGGGGGCTTCGCCCTGCTGGTCGCGCTCACCAACATCTACGTCGCGATGCCCGTGGCGTTGGTGGCCATCTTCCTTGTCATCCGCGTGCCATTGCTGCACATCGCGGTCATCGTGGGCGTGACCGGGCTGGGCTTCTACGGCCTCCTCCACTACCTCCTCCACGTCCGTCTCTAGGTCGCTACGGCACGCCGAATAGCGTCCACCTGCGACTGCCAGCGCGCCACGGCGCGCTCGGTGTTGGCCAGCTCGATGGTCGGGCCGCTGCTCAGGCGCGCGTAGCTGACTTCGTCGCGGACGGTGCTCTCCACCGTGGCCGAGAAGAGAGCCAGCTTGCTGCCGCCAAGGTCATCGGCGAGCGGACGCGCGGCGAGTCTCAGCCGATAGGCCGCACCGTGTAGGTAGATCTGGAGAACCGCGCGTCCCGACCGTTGCAGGTTGTCTGTGGTCGTGCTCGCCGGCCAGAGGGCCAGCCCGACCGAATGCTCGTCGAGGGCGACCACCTCGCCCACGCTCAGCAGGGCGACATGCGGCCAGCCCGACGGCGCAACCGTTACGAGCTCGAAGACGAGCGACGCCCGGGCGGCAAGGTCTTCTCCGTCGAGCACCTGCCGGATCTCGTCGGGCAATCCTGGTGGGTCTTTCATCGCTGGATGACTCCATGGCCTGGTGTGATGCAATCGTGGTTGCAGCGAGCCTAGGTGGGTGAAACAATCGATGTCAAATGTTCCTGGCGCCGACGGCCGACGAACGACTCCTGCGCGATTCCGTCGGCGCGATCTGCGCACAATTCGCCGATGACTATTGGCGGCAGGCCGACGCTGCACGGGAGTACCCAAGCGAATTCGTCGACGCGCTGACAGCGGCCGGCTGGCTAGCGATGCTCGTGCCCGAGGAGCACGGCGGTGCCGGCCTCGGCATCAGCGAGGCAGCCATCGTCCTCGAGGAGATCAATCGGTCCGGTGGCAACTCCGCCGCCTGTCACGCCCAGATGTACATCCTCGCCGCGCTCGTCCGCCACGGCACGGACGAGCAGCGCCGACGGTACCTGCCGGAGATCGCCGCCGGGCGGCTCAGGCTGCAGGCATTTGGCGTGACCGAACCGTCCGCCGGGTCGGAGACGACTCGTATCCAGACGTTCGCGCGGCGCGTCGGCAATCACTATGTCGTAAACGGCCAGAAGATCTGGGCATCGCGCGCGGCGCACTCCGACCTGATGCTGCTACTGGCGCGCACCACGCCCTACGAGGAGCTGACCGACAAGACGCGAGGCCTTTCACTCTTCATCGTCGACCTTCGCACCGCCGTCGCCGCGGGCCGAGTGACGATCCGGCCGATTGACACGATGCTGAACCACTCGACGACCGAAGTCTTCATCAACGACCTCGAGGTCCCCGCCGACGACCTGGTGGGCGAGGAGGGGTTGGGCTTCCGCTACATCCTCGACGGCTGGAACGCCGAGCGCATCCTGATCGCAGCCGAGTGCGTCGGCGATGGGCGCTGGTTCGTAGAGCACTCGGCGGCCTACGCGCGCGAGCGGGTGGTCTTCGGGAGGCCGATTGGACAGAACCAGGGCGTGCAGTTTCCGATCGCCCGCGCCTATGCCGCGGTCGTGGCAGCCGACCTCGTGCGCCGCCGCGCCGCGGAGCTGTACGACGCCGGCGAGAGGTGCGGCCCGGAGGCGAACATGGCCAAGTACCTCGCTGCCGAGGCCAGCTGGGAGGCGGCCAACGTGTGCCTCGACGTGCATGGCGGGTTCGGCTTCGCACGCGAGTACCACGTCGAGCGCAAGTTCAGAGAGACGCGGCTGTACCGTGTGGCGCCGATCAGCCAGAACCTCGTCCTCGCCTATCTCGGACAGCACGTGCTGAACCTGCCGCGCTCCTACTGATGCCTGGTCCGCCTCTGGCCGGTCTGCGCGTCGTTGCCGTCGAGCAAGCGGTCGCCGCGCCGCTGTGCACCCGCCACCTTGCCGACCTCGGCGCAGACGTGGTCAAGGTCGAGCGACCAGGTGGGGGAGACTTCGCCCGCCATTATGACGGAGTGGTGCTGGGCCAGTCGGCGTACTTCGTCTGGCTCAACCACGGCAAGCGCAGCGTCACGCTCGATCTCGGTCGCGATGACGAACGGGCCGCGCTGGAGCGACTGCTCGACCGCGCCGACATTTTCGTCCACAACCTGGCGCCGGGCGCCGCCGACCGGCTGGGTATTGACCATCGCTCCGTCCGCGCCCATCGGCCGACTCTCGTCTCGTGCGCGATCAGCGGCTACGGCCCGGGCGGACCCTACAGCGATCGCAAGGGGTTTGACCTGCTGCTGCAGGGCGAGAGCGGCCTGATGTCGGTCACCGGCACGCCCGAGGCGCCGGCCAAGGTGGGCATATCCGTCGCCGACCTGTGCGCCGGGATGTACGCACTTTCGGCCGTGCTCGCCGCCCTACATCGCCGGGAACGCGCGGGCGGCGGCGCGACCATCGACATCAGCCTGCTCGACTGCCTCGCCGAGTGGATGAGCGTGCCCTCACTGCAGCTGCGTTACGGCGGCAAGGCGCCGGCGAGGGTCGGCGCGCGACACGCCTCGATTGTGCCGTACGGGCCGTACCGCACCGCCGACGGAATGGTCAACCTGGCCGTCCAGAACGAGAGCCAGTGGCGCCGCTTCTGCGCCACGGTGCTGCGGCGGCCGGCGCTGGGTGACGACCCTGAACTCGCCGGTAACGAGCGGCGCGTGCGCGATCGCGCGCGTTTAGAGGAGTTGATCGATGAGTGCCTGGCCGACGTCACGACGACCGAGGTGGAGCGGCGGCTGGCTGCCGCCGACGTGCCATGCGGGGCGCTGAACGACGTGCAGGGGTTGCTCGACCATCGCCAGCTCGCGGCGCGCGATCGCTGGTGGGATGTTGCCTCGCCGGCGGGGCCTGTGCGCAGCGTGCGACCACCCTTCAACATCGACGGCATGGCCGCCCATGCAGGTCGTGTGCCTGACCTCGGCGAGCACACCGCCGAGGTGCTGGAGGAGATCGCATGAGCGAGGCGCGGCCGAACTCGGGGCCGACTGATGGTCAGGCATCGGTCAGCGGTGGCCGCTGCCTGGAGGACTTCGAGGTTGGCGCGGTCTACCGGCATCCACTCGGCCGCACGATCAGCGCGGTCGACAACAGCTGGTTCACGCAGCTCACTCTCAACACCAACCCACTCCACTTCGACAGGCACTATGCGGCTCAGACCCGCTTCGGGCGACCCCTAGTGAACTCGACGCTGACACTCGCCCTGGTGACGGGCCTATCGGTACGGGATGTGAGCCAGAACGCCATCGCCAATCTGGGCTGGGACGAGGTGCGCCTGCTCAAGCCGGTGTTCGAGGGAGACACGCTGTATGGCCAGAGCGAGGTGCTCGCGGCGAGACCGTCGCGCACCCGCCCCGACGCCGGGCTGGTCAGCGTCCGCACCACGGGCTACAACCAGGATGGCGAGGTGGTCATCACCTTCCGCCGCGAGATGATGGTCTACCGTCGCGGTTACGTGCCGCAGCCGCCGGCGCCGAGAGAGGAGCCGTCGGAAGAAGTGAAATGAACGGTATCGCTGCTGTTTCCGCTCGAACTGGTTGGCTGTGGGCGCAGCCGGTCATCCTAAGCGTGCCGGCGACCGACAGTCTGCTTGTCGGAAAGGCGGTAGAGCGGCGAAACGACGCCCTGGCCAGGCTGCTCGAACGCGCGTTCGTCACGCCGGGCGACGTTGCCGTGCGCCTAGAGATCGGGCGCGACAAGGTCGACACGATGCTGCGTGCTGCCCGCCCGACGCCGGCGGTCATGCTGGACGGCGAGGATGCCGCCCGGGGCACGCCAGAGGAGGTCGCCCACGCGGTCGCCGTCGCATTGCTTGATTCCGCATGGCAGACGGGCACGCTGCGCCTGGTGCGCCTGGCCGCGGGCACGACCGGTTCGCACCAGCTCGAGGTGATCGCGCGTCAGTTGGCCGGCGCGGGAGCAAGTGCTGCGCCCCACAGCGTCGTCCTGCCGAAGGTTACTCACCCGGCATACGTGCGCGCCGCGATCGGTACGCTCGAGCGTTTTGAGGACGCGGTCGGAATCCCGCGAGAGCATGTTGGCATCCATCTGCTGATCGAGAATGCGGCCGGCATGGCAGCCATCAACGAGCTGGCACACGCGGCAGGATCGCGTCTTGCCGGTATGTTGTTCGGCGCGCTTGATTACGCTGCCGACATCGGCCTGCCCGATCCGGCCGATCACGCCGGCGCCAGTGCGTCCTGGGCGCGCATGCAGGTGGCCAACGCAGCGGCGGCCGCCGGGGTTCCGGCGCTTGACGGCATGACCACGGCATTCCCGCCGCGGCCTGGGACGGGCAAGGATCTCGCAGATGGACTGCTGACCGCTATTGAGGTCACCTATCGAGACACGCTGCGCGCCGCCAGCCAGGGCATGTCGGGCAAGTTGGTAGGTCATCCGGCGCAACTGCTGGCCGCGCTGCTCGCATTTGACGAAACCTATTCGCCGCAAGCGCAGCAGCGCTGGCGGAGCGTCATCGCGGCATACCAGGCCAACACGAAGGGGGGCGCCATGACGCACGAGGGACAGATGATCGACCAGGCGTCGGTGCACCACGCACGAATGATGCTCGAGCGAGCACGCGCGGGCGGCTTTGTTCAGGCCGCGATGGTGCGCGACGAAAGGAGTTCGATCGCGGCAGGGTCAGCACAGTGACCGTCGCCGCGACCGCAGCCCGGCCTATATTCGTGGGGGGCCGCTGGGAAACCGGCGAGGACCTGCTCGAGGTGGCCAACCCGGCACGGGCGGACGAGCTAGCCGGGACAACCTACCAGGCCAGCGCAGACCAGCTCGAGCGTGCGATCGTGGCTGCTGAAGCGGCGTTCGCCGAGACGCGCCGCTCGCCCGCGTACGAGCGTGGCGCCCTGCTGCGGCGCATCAGCGCGGGAGTGCTCGCGCGACGCGACGAGCTCGCGCGCCTGCTGGCCCTTGAGATTGGCAAGCCCATTCGCGACTCGGTCATCGAGGCGGAGCGCACGGCCCTGGCTTTCCGCATCGCCGGCGAGGAAGCCGAGCGACTGCACGGCGAGCTCATCCCACTTGACCTGAACGCGGCTTCGCGCGGGCGTGTCGGCGTGACCCGACGCTTCCCTATCGGTCCGATAGCGGCGATCAGCCCGTTCAACCTGCCGCTCGGGCTGGCCGTCCACAAGCTGGCACCAGCGATGGCCGTAGGCGCACCGATCGTGCTCAAGGTGCCGTCGCGCGCGCCGCTGGCGCTGCTGGCACTGGCCGAGGTCATCGAAGCGGCTGGCGCGCCGGCTGGTTCGGTCAGCATCATGCCCATGAGCCGCAGCGTGGGCGACCGGATGATCAGCGACGAGCGGTTCAAGCTCCTCACCTTCACCGGCAGTCCCGCGGTCGGCTGGGACATGAAGGCACGTGCCGGCAAGAAGAAGGTCGTGCTCGAGCTGGGCGGCAACGCCGCGGCGATCGTCGACGCGTCAGCCGACATTGAATGGGCAGTAACCCGCTGCCTGACAGGCGCGTTCAAGTTCGCTGGCCAGCTGTGCGTGAGCGTCCAGCGCCTGCTGCTTCACGACGACATCGCCGACGACTTCCTCGCGCGCTTCGGCGAGCGCGCCGCGAAGCTGCGCATGGGCGACCCGCTCGATCCGGCGACCGAGCTCGGGCCGGTCATCGACCGAGACGTCGTCGAGCGGACGCAGGGCTGGATCGAAGAGGCCGTGTCGCTGGGAGGGCGTGTGCTGATGGGCGGGGAGCCTCATGGTCAGTTCTTCCCGCCGACCCTTCTTGCCGACGTGCCCGCCCAAGCGCAGATCTGCACCGAGGAGGCTTTCGCGCCGGTGGCCGTCGTCAGTCGGTTTGCGACCTTCGAAGAGGCGATCGAGCGTGTCAACGAGTCCCGTTTCGGACTGCAGGCTGGCGTGTTTACGAGTGGGCTGGCCAATGCCTGGCGCGCCTTTGACGAACTCGAGGTCGGCGGGGTGATGATCAACGACATCCCCGGCTATCGCATCGACCACATGCCGTTCGGTGGCGTGAAGGAGTCCGGACTGGGGCGCGAGGGGCTGCGCTGGGCGATGGAGGATATGACCGAGCTCCGGCTGATGGTCGTGGCGCCCGTCGGAGGCTGAGAGGAGGTCAGCTCGGCGACAGTGGCAACAACGAGTGTTCCAATCACGGGGCACCCGTGCTATGTTTCGTTGCATCGTTGGCGAGGGCGCGAGCCACTCGGACAAGGGGAGTTGGAGCGGACATGCGAGTTGTCGACGCTGTTGCGGAGTGGTTCGAGACAGTTGGGCTGACGCACTACTTCGGCTACGCGGGGGGCGCCATTTGGCCGCTGCTCGACGCCTTCGTCGACAAGCCCAACATACGCGGCATCCAAGCCAAGAACGAGGGTCATGCGGTGCACATGGCCGACGTTTACTACCGCATTACCGGCAGCATCGCGCCGGTGCTGGTGAGCAAGGGTCCCGGTCTGCTGAACACCGTTGGCGCGACGGCCAGTGCGATGCACGACAGCTCGGCGGCGCTGATCCTGGCCGGCTCGGGCTCGACTCACTTCCTCGGCCGTGCCGGGATGCAGGAGATGTTCTACCGCGGCTTTGAGAGCGCCGTCGATGTGTTCCGGCCGATCACCAAGGGCGCTTGGCTGGTCGTGCGCCCCGACCAGGTGATCGACGTTCTGAACGCTGCGCTCAAGGGGGCTACCAGCGGTCGACCGGGCCCGGTCTTCGTGCAGATCCCGTATGACATCCAGCTTGCAGAGGTAGAGGGCGAGGTCGAGCACATCGGGCGGCGCAGCGCGCTGCCGGGCATGCGCGCTGCGCCGGAAAACATCGAGCGTGTCGTCGCCCTGCTCGAGCAGGCCGAACGGCCGATGCTGCTGGCGGGCGGCGGCGTGGCTCGCTCACGCGCAGCCGACAAGCTGTGCACCACCGCGGAGAGACTCGGCGTGCCGGTCGTCACCACACTGCCCGCCAAAGGCATCTTGCCCGAGGATCATGCGCTGTCGCTCGGGCCAGTGGGGCGCTCGGGTACTAATGCCGCCGCACGCGCGACGCGCGAGGCGGACCTTGTAATTGCGGTCGGCGCACGCTTCTCGGACAACCACACGGGGAACTGGCGCGAGGGCATGATCTACGACGTGCCACGTACCAAGATCGTGCAGGTCGATGTCGACCCCGCCGAGGTCGGGCGCAACTATCCGGTCGAAGTGGGCCTTCTGTCCGACGCCGGAGCCTTCCTTGACGACCTTCGCAATGCCGTAGGCGACGGTAGCCCAGCGCGCCACGCGGGCTGGGCCAAGTCCGTGGAGGGCTACCGCGACGACTGGCGAGCTGAGATCGAGGAGGTCATCAAGCACGCCGGCTCGCCAATTCACCCGGGCCGGCTGTGCTACGAGGTAGGCGAGGCACTGCCCGCCAACGGCCACGTGCTGATCGACGTGGGCGACGTGATTCAGTATGCCGAGCCGTACATGACCATCCGCCGCCCCGGCTCGTGGCACATCAACTCGGGCATGGCCGAGATGGGTTGGGCGACACAGGGCGGCCCCGGCGCTGTGATTGCGGATCCCGGCAGCATCGCCGTCGTGCTGACCGGTGATGGTGCGTTCCTGATGGGGCCCCAGATCGTCGCCACCGCGGTCGAGTACGGCCTGCCGGTGGTCTGGGTGATCCTGAACAACAATGAGCTGGGCATTGAGCGCAAGGGCGCAACGGCGGCATTGGGCCGTCCTCACCCGTGGTACTCGTTTACCCGTCACGATACCGGCGAGCCGTACAACCCCGACTTCGCTGCCGCCGCACAGGCGTACGGAGCCGGGGGCGAGCGCGTCGAGAACGCGGATGACTTCCGCCCGGCGCTCGAGCGAGCGATCGACAGCGGCCGCCCGTACGTCCTCGACGTGCCCATCGATGTCTCAGTCCCGACGTTTTTCGTCAAGGGTCTCGATCGCGCCTACCCCAACAAGTGGGCTCAGAGCTATCCCGGCTACGGGCTGCTGAGGAACAAGCAATGAACGCACAGTCGACCGAAGTCAACGCCGACGCGGATGTCATTTCGGCACTGCGCCACAGCTACGACGAGCTGACGCGCTCGCAGAAGCGAATCGCCGAGGCGATCGTCGACGATCCCGAGTTCGTTGCCTTCGCAACCGTCGACAAGATGGCCAGCCGGCTGGGTGTCAGCCCATCGACCGTGGTGCGCTTCACGTATCGATTAGGGCTCAACGGCTACCAGGATCTGCAGGAACGCGTTCGGTTGCTGGTCCGGTCACAGATGCGTTCGGCCGCGGGCGATGGTGATGAAGCCCAGGTTATCGCCCACCTCGGCGATACCGCCTTCGCACGATCGTTCGAGCGCGACCTGGACCATCTCCGCCGGACGATCGCTGGGCTCGACCGCGACGCGCTCGAACGTGCCGTCGAGCTGCTGGTTGCCGGCAGGCGTGTGCTGGTGACCGCGGACGCGACGGCCCGCAGCGTTGCGTATTTCACGATGCTCGCGCTCGATCGCATGCGTGGCGCGACCGACCTTGTACGTGCCGACGGTGACAGCGTGGGCCGGCTGGTAGACATCTCACCGGAAGACGTCGTACTGGCCTTCACCTTCCCACCCTATGCCTCGAGCGTCCTTCGGATGGTCCGCTGGGCACACGAGCGGCGAGCCCGCATCATCGCCGTGACCGACTCGCCGATCTCGCCCGTCGGCCAGCTGGTGGATGTCGTGTTGCCTGCTCTGTCGTCCGGCATCGGAGCCCACAACACGCTGGTTCCGGCGTTGGCGATTGCCAACGCACTGACTAACGCCTTCGCCGTGCACGAGCGCGCAACCGCCCTCGACCGCTACGGCACCGCTAACCAGTTGATGGAGCAGTGGGACCACTACGTGCTGAAGTCCGGCGATGAGCGATGAGCCAAACGCCCTCGCTGGCCTCCGCGTAATCGACGCCAGCGGTGAGCTGGCGGCGTATGCAGCACGGTTGCTGGGGGACCTGGGGGCCGAGGTTATCCGGGTGGAGCCACCCACCGGATCGCCCGTCCGCATCCGGTCGCCGCTCGTTAGCGAGCCACACGGGCGTGGCACCAGTGCCTTCGACCTGTTCGTAAATGCGGGCAAGCTCTCGGTCACGCTCGACCTCGGCCATGCCGATGGCCGGTCGCTGCTCGTGCGCCTGGCCGAGCAGGCCGACATCCTGCTCGAGACATTCGAGCCGGAGTGGGCCGACGCAGTGGGTCTCTCGCCCTCCGAGTTGCGGCGCGTCAATCCGCGCCTCATCCACGTCTCGGTCACGCCTTATGGGCGATCGTTGAGTGCCGCGGCGAACGACGACGATCTGACCATCCTGGCCGCTGGCGGACTGCTTCACCTCGGCGGCTATCGCGATGCCGAGCCGGTCGCCGCGTATGGCGGCCAGAGTCGCTTCGCCGCATCTCTCTTTGCGACTACGGCGGCGTTGATCGGTGTGCTCGACCGCGAGCGTACCGGTCAGGGCTGCTGGGTCGATGTCTCGGCGCAAGAGTGCGTGGCGCAGGCGCTCGAGGACTCGGTGGCTACATACGACCTCACCGGTGAGGTGCGCGAGCGGCTGGGGTCCGAGCCACGCGAGGCGGGCAGCGGCATCTATCGCTGCGCCGACGGCTACGTGGCCATGATGGCCGGTCGGCTGGGCACCGCTAAGGCCTGGCAGTCACTCATCGATTGGCTGGTAAAGGAGGAGGTCGACGGAGCGACCGAGCTGCAGGATCCGTGGTGGTCGCAGCTGCCCAATCGGCAGAGCGACCGCGGCATCAGCCGCTTCGGCGAGATCTTCGGCCGATTTACCGCAGGTCGGCCGCGCGCCGACCTGTATGCGGAGGCGCAGCGGCGCGGCATCGCACTGTCGCCGGTCAACGACGTGGCGGCAGTACTGGCCGACGCCCAGCTCGCGGCGCGCGGGTTCTGGGTCCTGGTCGACGATCCGCAGGCGGGCCGCACCATGACCTATCCCGGGCCGCCATACCGCCTGTCGGCGACGCCGCCCCGGGCAGCGCGGCCCGCGCCCCGCCCGGGGGAGCACAACGTGGCCGTGCTCCGCGATCGGCTGGGTCTTACCAGCGAACAGTACGAGCAACTGCTGGAGGCGGGGGTGGTATGAGCCAGCGCTCCGTCTTCCTGAGCGAGCTTCGCGTGCTCGACTTCGCGTGGGTGGGCGCCGGCGCGTTGGTGACCAAGCTCCTGGCGGATATGGGCGCCGAGGTGATCAAAGTCGAGTCGCGCGCCCGGCCGGACAACCTGCGCATGGCGCCGCCCTACCGGCCGGGCGGCGAGGGGCTTGAGGGATCGGGATACTTTGC
This sequence comes from uncultured Anaerolineaceae bacterium, assembly GCA_964477545.1. Lineage (GTDB taxonomy): Bacteria > Chloroflexota > Limnocylindria > Limnocylindrales > CSP1-4 > JALYGJ01. Next base: position 32,487 of record CAYZEJ010000001.1, read on the forward strand.
CTCACGCAACACGAACAAGAAGAGCTTCGCTCTCGACATGCGGCAACCGGAGGCGCGCGAGATCGCCCTCGCCTTGGCCGAGCGCTGCTCGATCGTCACCAGCAATTTCCGGCCCGGCGTGATGGAGCGCTGGGGTCTCGCCTACAGCGACATTCGGGAGCGCAACCCATCGGTCATTTACCTGACGATGCCGATGCAGGGCTCTGACGGCCCCCACGCCGCCTACACCGGCTTTGGCTCAACCATTGCCGCGCTGTCTGGCCTCGTTCACCTTTCGGGGCGTCCTGACCGTCCTCCCGTCGGCACCGGCACTCACTACCCGGACCACGTGCCCAGCCCCGGGCATGCGCTCGTCGCACTGCTCGCCGCTCTGCGCCATCGGGAACGAAGCGGCGAGGGCCAGGCGATCGAGGTTGCCCAGTTGGAATCAACCGTCAACGTCGTTGGCCAGGCGTTCCTCGATGATGGCCAGACCGAAGGCACGCGCGACCGCAGCGGCAACCGACTTCCCGGCGCCAGCCCGCGCGGCGTTTTCCCGTGCGCAGGGCCTGAGAGCTGGGTGGCGATCGCCTGCTTGACGGAGAGCAACTGGCGCAACCTGTGCGACGTGCTGGGTCGGCGGGAATGGGCCAATGACGGACGGTTTGCCACGCTGCTCGCCCGCAAGGCGAACGAAGACGAGCTGGAGGCCCTGCTGGCGATCGAGACGCGTGTCCAGCAACGCGCCGAGCTGGTCGCCTCGCTCCGTGCCTGCAACGTGCCGGCGTCTCCGGTGAACAGCAGCCGCGATGTGCTCGGCGACGACGCCCTCGCGGCACGGGAGTATTGGCAGCGCGTCAGCCATCCCGTGATTGGGGAGATGGCGATTGCTCGGCCGCCGTTCCGCATCGATGACTGGTCACGGCCCGACCTTGGCCGCGCGCCGCTGCTCGGCGAACACACGCGCCAGATCGCGAGTGAGCTGTTGGCGATGGACGACGCCGCGATCGACAGGCTCATTGAAGCCGGGGTTCTGGCGTGACGGCGGACGCCGGAGGCGGTCTGCTGGTCGAGCGCAACGGGCACGTTCTCTGGCTGACATTCAACCGACCTGAGCGGCGCAACGCCATCGATCGCGCCATGCGCATCGCGTTCGGCACAGCCTGCGCGGAAGCCGACTCCGACGACGAGGTGCGCGTAGTCGTGCTGACAGGAGCGGGCGAGGCATTCTGTGCTGGGACCGATCTCAAGGAGGCGCCGCGCGCCGATCCACCGCACCCGCTGGCCGATCGCACGGAGCCGATCGCGGCACCCATCGAGCGGCTAACCAAGCCGGTCATTGCCGCCATCAATGGGCCAGCGGCGGGCGGCGGGCTGGAAGTCGCGCTGGCTGCTGACCTGCGCATCTGCTCGACAACCGCGATGTTCGCCCTGCCCGAGGTGCGCGTCGGGAGCCTGCCCGGTAGCGGCGGCACACAGCGGCTCATCGCTTCCATCGCCCCCGCGGTCGCGTGGAAGATGCTGCTGACCGGTGATCCGATTGACGCCGAAGAGGCGCTGCGCGTGGGCCTGGTCAGCGACGTGGTCCCGCGCGAAAAGCTGCCTGCGCTGGCCCAGGCACTCGCCGAGCGCGTGGCCGCCAATGCGCCACTGTCGGTGCGTGCGGCCAAGGTCGCCGGTCGGGCCGCAACGGAGCATCCCATAGCCAGCGGGCTGGCGCTCGAGCGGATGCTGTGGGCGCTGCTCGCGACCACTGAGGACCGCACGGAGGGCCGCGCCGCGTTTCGAGAGCGGCGCAAGCCCGACTACAAGGGACGGTAGACCCCGGCCGATGGCATGGCGCAGGGCCGCGATCGTTGGCGTGGGTGTCAGCCGGCTGGGCAGGCTGCCTGGTGAGACGCCGCTCAGCCTCGCCGCCGAGGCCGTCCGCGACGCGTTGGCGGACTCGGGCCTCGAGAAGGACGAGATCGACGGACTGCTCACCATGCCCGGCACGACCTCTCCCGATGGCGCGAAGCACTACCTGGCGTTGGGCGAGCGCCTGGGCATCAACCCGCACCTGACAGGGTCGCTGTACATGGGCGGCGCCACGGCCGGCGCGCTCATCCAGCAGGCGGCGCTGGCGGTCGACGCCGGGATGGCGAGCGTCGTTCTGTGCGTGTTCGGGGATACCGCGCGGAGCGGCGGCAATCGCTTCGACTCGGCCGCCGGTGCTGGTGATTCGTGGGGCATCTGGGGCATGTTCGGCAACGCCGCGAACAGCGCGTTCGGGGCACGGCGCCACATGGAGCTCTATGGCACCACCAGCGAGCAGCTCGGCTGGGTTGCAGTCACATGTCGACGGCACGCTCGGCTCAATCCGCAGGCGACCATGCAGGAGGCCATGACGATCGGGGACCACCAGGCGTCGCGCATGATCGTCGAGCCGCTCCACCTGCTCGATTGCTGCGTCATCAGCGACGGAGCGGTTGCGATACTTGTCGCTAGTCCCGAACGCGCGGCCGACACTCGAAAGCCGTCGGTGATGCTGTGGGGCATGGGCCAGGGTCATACGCTCCAGAATCTCGAGGCCCCTGAGTGGTGGTACGTGCCCCACCAGGCTGACGCGCTCAGCCGAACCTACCGCATGGCCGGTGTGCGCCCGTCGGATATCGACCTCGCACAGCTCTACGACAACTTCACCATCTCGGTCCTGTTCTGGCTGGAGCACGCCGGCTTCGTCGGCCGCGGCGAGTCAGGACCCTTCGTCGAGGGTGGTACGCGCATCACGCTCGGCGGCGAGCTGCCCGTCAACACGGCGGGCGGCAACCTCTCAGAGGCGTACATGCAGGGCTGGCTGCACATCGTCGAGGGCGTGCGTCAGATCCGGGGCGAGGCCGGCCCTCGCCAAGTCGAGGGCGCCGAGCTGTGCCTTGTCACCGGTCGCGGCATGATCCTCAACACCGCGAGCGCGCTGATCCTGGGGAAGTGAAGTGAGCGCTGGGGTCAAGCCGATCCTGCCCACGATCAGCGACCTGAACAGGTCGTTCTGGGAGGGTTGCGCCGCGGGCGAGCTGCGCATGCAGGGGTGCGTCCGGTGCGGACATGTGCGCTACCCGATCGCGCCGATCTGTCCGCGCTGCCTATCGCCCGACGACGAGTGGCGTCGCTTGTCGGGTCGAGGCGAGATCCTGTCGTGGGTCTATTTCCGGCGTTCGTACAACGCGGCATGGGAGCACCGGCTCCCATACAACGTCATCCTCGTGCAGCTCGAGGAGGGGCCGCGGATGTTCTCCAACGCCGTGCCGCTTGGGCGCGATGACCTGCACGTGGGCATGGCGGTTGGGGTCGAGTTCGTCGAAGAAGACGGCGTGACGCTCCCACGCTTCAGGCCGCACGCTCATTTCGGGTCCCCCAAGCCTTGACCTGCAACGGATGTTGCGACCGTGGTCTTCCGCGGCGGCACAACCTCTGGCTGCGTCCGGGCATCCGTGGTCGACGCCTACTCGGCTGGCTTTCAGCCTGTCGTGGCCGAGGAGGCAACGTTCGATCGCGCTCTCTCGCCGCATCTCGCGAACTTGTTCGACATCCACGCCAAGTACGGCCAAGTCATGCTGACCGCCGACATCGTTGCCCAGCTCACGCCCGAAGCCGACCGAGTGCCGATCGGCACAGCCTAGACGCGAGCGGAGTGGGCCCGCGGGGGGACTCCGCGCGGGCCGGTGTGCGGTCTACGCTGCGGGAGTCGCCGCCGAGGCTTCGCCGTCGACGAAGGCCAGCTTCTGGTAGCGCTGACGAGTCCGGTTGGTGTCGAACCACCGCATGAACGCGATGAGCATTGCCTTGGCGACGTCCTGGTTGCGGTCGCCGGTGGGCTGTCCGTAGAGGTCGGTGCGCATCAGGCCGCGCAGGACCGCGACCTCCGAGTCCGACAACTCCATGTCGATCGGGCGCCGCCTCGGGAAGGGGCGGAACTCGGGCTTGTAGGACGGGTCCGGGCGCAGCTCGCGCTCCGCCAGAATCTCCTTGACTTTGAAGTCGGCCCACGTCTTCTGCATCTTGAGCCCGCCCCATTGCTGGTTGACGAGCTCGACCAGCTCGCTCGTGTGCTCGGTCTTATCGTGGACGGCGATCAGAACGGGCTGCGGGTCGAAGTTATTGATCGGGTGAACCTCGGCCGGGCAGGACACCGGGACGGCAAGCATGTCCATCGTCGCCACCAGGTCGACGTAGTCACCCTTTACCGACCGGCCGTGGCCGAAGTTACGCCGGCCGGTCGCGTCCATGATCGACTTCATCCAGAAGTTGTACGAGGTGTGGACGTCGTCAGCGGTCAGCCGGTACTCGCGGATCGCCTCGGTAAACGCGTCCTCGCAGCTGGCGTGATCGACGAGCCCGTACTCCTTCTCGTACAGCACGCCGTTACAGCGGTTGCCGGCGTAGTACTGGTCGCAGGACTCGGAGGCGTCGCGGATGACGAAGATCGGCCGGCCGTGCGGTGAGTTGGTGAATACGACCGTGCCCGGGCCCGTCACGAATCCGCGCTGCCGGTTGAAGCCGCAGTCGAGGTACTCCTTGTAGTCGTGCAGGTTGTAGGCGTTGAAATCGATGCACTGGCCGCCCACCAGTTGCGACATGCGCAGCACTTCACCCTTGTATACGGGGATCGCCTTGCCTTCCCCGGGCTGGAGGACGATGTCGTACCGTTGCGGTCCGTACGCGGGGCGCTTGGCCTCGACCTGCGTCCACGGCGCCGGGTCGTCAGTCCCGCCGCCAGCCAGGATGTACGCGGCATGGTCGAGGGCGACCGCGCGTAGCACGTCAACCCTTTCTTTGCCGTAGGTGCCTGTGGCGACGACCTCATCGAGCAGCTGCAGCTGTGTTTCCAAAAATGGGACGCTTACTTTCATCGGTACTCCCTCGCATTACTTGACGTGACCACTGGGGGCACGCGATCGGGTGGCCCGCGGACCACCGCCCTACTCCGCTACTCGCGCGCGATCTCGCAACGGCATGAAGCCACGATGGACTGCGATCGTGCGTGGCGCGACTGGGCCACGCACGAGCTGGTCCTCGGTGGCGAGCCGCTCGACCAGGGCGTCGAGCTGGGCAGCGAAGGAGGCGGCGTCCGAGGTGACGACGACGGCGGCATCGGCGGGGACGTCGGAGGCCGGATGCAGATCCAGGCGTGCGGCGTAGCCGGCACGCTCAATGGTGCGGCGCGCGCGGCGGACGGCCTGGAACAGCGGCCCGGGGAGCGCGCCGTCGGGGTAGGTGACGACAATGTGAAGCACGCTCACTGTTGGGCCAAATCCAGCAGCGTCCGTTCCAACACCGTGGCCATGACCTCGAGCTTCCAGGCGTTTCGCGTCATCGGCCGAGCCGCGGCGCGCAACGCTGCGACGGCGTCGGGCACTGAGTCCCCCACTCGACGGCCAGCGAGCGCCTGCTCAACCACCACCGCGCGCCAAGGCACTGGCGCGACGGCGCCGAGGACAACGCGTCCCTCATGCCAGACCCCGTCCGAGATCGAGGCCAGTGCCGCAACGGACGCGATGGCGAAGTCCCACGTCGGCAGGCCCTTCTCATTGACCTTGACCCAGGTCTGCCGGGCGCCGGCCGCAACAGGCGGCACCGTTACCTCGACCAGCAACTCGTCTGGCGCCAGTGCCGTCTCCGCCACCAGATTCTCGGCCGGGCTGACGAAGTAGTCGTCGAACGAGATGACCCGCTCGCCATTCGGCGACGCCACCCGGGCAGAACCGCCAAGAGCCATCAGCGCCGACCCCAGATCGGAGGGATGGACGATAAAGCAGATGTTGCCCTCGAGGATCGCGTTGTAGCGGTTGTCGCCCTTGACCGCGTAGCAGATCGCGCCGCCCTTCTTGATGCAGTCGAAATCCTTGTTGCGGAAGAACCAGCAGCGCGGCCGCTGGTGGAGGTTGCCGCCGAGCGTGCCGACGTTGCGGATCTCCGGCGTCGCTACCAGCCCAGCCGCCGCCGCCAGCAGCGGCCATGAACGGCGCACCTCGGCCGACTCGGCGATGTCGGCGAGCGTCGTCGCCGAGCCGATCACCAGCTCGCCCCGATCACCAACCCGGATGTCGCGCAGCTCGCGTAGCCGCGCAACGTCGATGAGCTCGGTGGGGTAGGGCATCGCCGAGCCGATCAGCTGGTCGCGCATCACGCCCGCCACGAGGTCGGTGCCCCCGCCCAGGGGCCGCCCCTCCAGCCCGGCCTCGGCGAGCATCGCCACGGCCTCATCCACGGTGGCCGGCTCGTGCAGCCGGAACGACCTCACTCAGCCGCTCCAAGTGCGGCCAGCACCCGCATCCTCGAAAGCGGCAGGTCCGTGAGCCAGACGCCTGTCGCGTTGTGGAAGGCATTGGCGAGTACGGGCCCAACCGGCGGCGTCGAGGCCTGCCCGATGGCCAGCGCCCCGTACGGCCCGTAGTCCTGCGGCACTTCGACGAAGTCGACGATGATCGGCGGCACCTCGCCGAAGGCCATCGGCTTGTAGTCGAGGATGTTGGCGTTGACGGGCAGCCCGGTGCGCTCGTCGATCAACAGCTCCTCGTACAGCGCGCCGCCGAGGCCCATCCCGACTCCGCCTTCAACCTGTTGCTCGAGCATGAGCCGGTTGAGCACCTTGCCCACATCGTGGACGGCGACGTAACGACGGATGTCAATCTTGCCCATGTGGGTGTCGACCTCGATCTCGACCGCGTGCGCTCCGGTGGCAACCGATTCGCTGGTCAACTGCCGGCGGCGGTCGGAGGCACCGACTATCGGCTCGGCGAGCCCCGCCACGACCTCCCGAACCGCCACTCGGTGTCCGTTGCCGGGCACCGACACCCAGCCGTCGCGGATCTCCAGCGACTCTGGCTCGATCGAGGCGCCGTTTGACAGTATCGGCGCGGCCAGGCGGCGAACCTCGTCGCGCACCTGCTCTGCGGCGTCGACGACGGCCCAGCCGCCGACATTCATCTGCAGTGATGAGTTGGATGGTCCGGTGTTGGTATTGAATGCGGTGTCGACGCCGGGCAGGATGCTCACTTCGTCGAGCGGGATGCCCGTCGTCTGCGCCGCGAGCATGGCCAGCAGCGTGCGCTGGCCGGCGCCCACCTCGGTGCTGCCCGAGCGTACCTCGAGCGTGCCGTCGGGGTGGAGCAGCACCTGGCCGGTCGAGGGCGGCGGCAGGCCGTCCTTGGAAGTACCGCCCTGCTTGCCGCCGCCACGGTCGATCGCCGAGACGATGGCCATGCCGTGGAACACGCCTGGACGCACCTCGCGCGCCGCCGGTGGATGCCACTTCTCGCGCCAATCGATCAGCTCGGCCGCGCGCTCGAGCGACTGGCGGTGGCCGCCGACCCGACCAAAAGGCAGGCCCGGCTTCTCACCTGTCAGCTCGTCGAAGAGGGAGCCGACCTCGTTGAGATTCTGCAGCCGGAAGTCGAGCGGGTCGGCTCCGATCGCGTTGGCGGCACGCTCCATGGCTGTCTCGAGCGCGAACAGGCCGTAGTGGCGGCCCACGCCGCGCATGGGCCCGGCGCGGAAGTTGTTGGTCCAGACCTCGGTTCCGGCGTAACGCTGGTTGTCGTACGTGTACAGGATCTGGAACGGGTACCAGCCGCCCAGCACGCCGACGCCGGTCAGGCCGCGAGCCGCCGCGGCGCTGGGCGGCAGCCCGGCGTTCGTACCGCCGTCGTAGAGCACATCGACCGACAGGCCTGTGAGCTTGCCGTCGCGAGTGAGGCCCATCTTGACGTTCGTCCTCGTCCGGCCGCGATGGGCCGACGTCAGGAAGCTTTCTTCGCGGCTGAGCATCGCTCGCACCGGCCGCTCAACGATCCTGGCCATGACCGCCGGGAGTGCCAGCTCCTCGACCAGCTGATCGGCCGAGCCGTACGACGAGCCCATGTAGCCGGTCTGGATGACGCGGACCTGCTCCTCGGGCAGCGACAGCCACTTGGCCAGCTCGCGCCGCACGTCGAAGGTGCGGTGTGTCGTTTGCCACGTCGTCAGGGTGTCTGCCTCCCAGGAGTACAGGCCCGTGCGCAGCTCGAGCGGCAGGTGCTGCTGGTAGGGAGTGGTCGAAGTCGACTCGACCAGCACCTCTGCCTCGGCCAGTGCGGTCTCCGGGTCGCCGATGACGACCGGGCCGAGCACGTTGCGTATGGTGCCGGGGTAGATGTTGTCCCACTGCTGTTCGGCGCCGGTGGCCTTCTCGAAATCGAGCGCCGGCTCGAGAGCCTCGTACTCGACCTCGATCTTTGACAGCGCGTCCTCGGCGAGATGCTCAGACTCCGCCGCCACGACCGCGACGGGCATGCCGACGTGAATCACCTCCTTGTTGAGCAGCCTGCGCTCGGGCGGTCCCTCGATGACGATCGAGCGGTATGGCTCGGGCAAATTGAAGGCGTGCAGGACGCGCACGACGCCGGGCATCCGCTCCGCGGTCGCGGAGTCCACGCGCAGCACGCGCGCCCGCGGGTAGGGCGAGCGAAGGGTGCGCACGAAGACCTGGTTGGGCAGCGACATCAGGCTGACGAAGTCGGCCTCGTCGGTGATCTGGGCACGGCCGTGGATGCGCGGCACGCGCGTGCCTAGCACCTCCGACGTGTGCGGCATCAATGTCTCGCGCGGCGCCGGCGCGGACGTCGGATCGCGCATCTCCACCGCTGCCCGCTGAACGGCGCGCACGATGCGCTCCTGCTCACCGCAGCGGCACAGGATGCCCGACAGCGCGTCCTTGATCTCGGACTCGGACGGGTCCGGGTTGCGCTCGAGGAGTGCGAGCGAGGTCATCAAAAAGCCCTTGGTGCAGATGCCGCACTGGAACGCACCGTCTTCCCAGAATGTGCGCTGAAGCGGGTGCAGGCCGGATATGCCGGGACCGCTCGCCAGCCCGGCGGCGGTGCGCACCTCGCAGCCGTCAAGACGTGCAGTGAGCAAGGCACAGCTGTTGACGGAGCGACCGTCGACGATCACGTTGCACGCGCCGCACTGCGCCCGGTCACAGCCGAGGTTGGCGCCACGCTCGCCGAGACGCAGCGCGAGCGTCTCCCACAGGCTCTCGCGTGGCTCGACTTGAAGAGCGTGGACGACGCCGTCAATCGTCAAAGAAGCAGAGTGCCAGGACGACGCTGAGTCGTTGGCGGCTCGTGCTGCTGTGGTGCGCGGACCAGTGGGACGCTTCAAGGCGCCTCGCAACATTGGATCGAAATCTCGGCGGGCGCTACGCGTGACGAAGGGGACCTCGGCAACGGATCCGCCACTATGGCATTCTCGGCGCAAAAGTTGTTGCAGTCAACCACCATGCTCGGCGAGAACTTCCAAAAGCAGCGAGCCACAAGGGGAGTCGTGATGCCACCTGAGACCATTTCCGTACCGGGTATCCACCGACCCGTCGGTTATTCGCATGCGAGCGGCGCGGACAAGATCGTGTATGTCGCGGGCCAAGTCGCAACGAGCGCCGACGGCCGCACGGTCGGTGTCGGGGACTTTGAGGCGCAGGTTCGCCAGGTGTACGCCAACCTGGCAACGGTCATCGAACAGGTGGGCGGTTCGTGGGCAAGCATTGCCAAGACGACCGCCTATCTGACCGACGCTCGCTTCATCAACGACTTTCGAAACATCCGACGCGAGCTCATGGCGGGTCACGAGCCGCCCAACACGCTGGTCATCGCGGCGGCACTCGGCTCACCCGAGCTACGGGTCGAGGTCGATGCGATCCTGGCATTGGATTAGATCGCCCGGCGTCGTCGATTTCGCGCAGCACCAAATTTTGCGTCAGAGCCCTGTGTCTGCCAAAAACCGTTGCAGAGGCGCGTAGTATCTGCGCAGCCGAGGCGGCCCCGCTCCGGCGCAGGCTGCCATTCCGCGGCACGTCGCTGGGCTCGGTCCACGCGGCCAGCAGCACAAACGAGGAGGAGCCAGATGCATCAGCGGTTCCGTTTCCGCGTCTCGGCCTTGGCGATCGCCGCGCTCGTCGTGGCGGCCTGCCAGGCTGGCGCACCAACGCCAGGCGCGACGAGCACGCCCGCCGATGCCACCGCCTCGCCCCCGGCAGCAACGGCGACAGCGCCGACTACCGGCGAGCCAATTCGCATCGGTGCGGCCATGGCGCTGACCGGTGACTTCTCGCCCGACACCGAGCTCGTTCACGACGGCTACGTTTTCGCCGTGAACCGCATCAACGAGATGGGTGGCATCGAGGTCGGTGGCCAGATGCGGCCTGTCGAACTCGTGGTACGTGACGACGGCTCCGACCGTGAGGTTTCTGCTCGCTTGCTCGAGCAGTTGATCGCCGAGGACGAGGTTGATCTGCTGCTTGCCCCCTGGGGCTCGGGCAACACGAACGCCGTCGCGCCCATCAATGAGCGCTACGGACGCCCGATGATCGCTCCACTGGCCGCCTCAGATTCGATTTGGGAGCAGGGCTACGAGTACCTGTTTGGGATGCTGCCGCTGGGAAGCGACAACGAGCGCCCCATGGTCCAGATGGCGCAGGAGCTTGGCGCCGAACGCATCGCCCTGATTACGACAGACGATCTGTTCCCGGGACTTGCCCATGAGGGCGCGGTCGATGAGGCGGAGACACTCGGCCTCGAGGTCGTCGTGAATGAGATCTATCCCCCCGGCACTGTTGATTTGGGGGCGCTCATCACGCGCCTTGAGCAGGCCGAGCCCGACTTCGTCATCGCTCCCGTAGATGTTGCCGATGCGATCGTCCTCATCCGCCAGCTGAAGGAACGCGACTTCCGTCCGCCGGGGCTCGCGCTCTCGGGAGCCACGTTCGTGCCCGACTTCCTGGACAACGTCGGCAACGACGCGGAAGGCCTGTTCGGGATCGTTCACTGGTTCCCAACGCTGCCCTGGAGCGACGACATCTTCGGGACGGCCGAGCAGTACGCGCAGGACTTCGAAGCAGAGATGGGATATCCGCCAACCCACGACAACGCTGCGGCCTCAGGTGCCGTGGAGGTGCTCAAGCTGGCAGTCGAATCGGCCGGCAGCCTGGAGCAGGATGCCGTTCGCGACGCCCTCCGTCAGATCGACCTCGAAACGTTCTTTGGTCCAGTCAACTTTGACGACACGACCGGGCGAAACATTGGGCTCGAGTACCCAGTTCAAATCCAGGGCATGGCACCGGTGATCGTGTACCCGGATGACGCGGCCGGTGCCGAGCCCATCTATCCCATCACCGAATGGAGCGAATAGTCCTCGATCTTCCCGCCAAGCTCAGGAGCTGAGCACAGAACCCGCCCGTGAGCCAGGCACTCATCAATGCCCTGCTCACGGGCGGGCTTTACGCATCGCTGGGCATCGGGCTGTCGCTCGTCTACGGCGTCACCAAGGTCATCAATGCCGCGCACGGCGCCTACATCGTCCTCGGTGCGTTTCTTGCTTGGGCGGCGTGGAGCGCGTGGGGCATCGATCCATTTGCATCGATCCCGTTCTTGCTGGTCGTCGGTTTCGTGCTCGGCTATCTCGTCCAGCGCCTGCTGGTCAATGCGGTGGTCAAGAGATCGACGCTAATGACGGTTGCCATGACGTTCGGCATCGACCTGGTCATCGTTACCGCCATACTCGTCGTCTGGGGCGCCGATTTGCGCATCGTCGATGTCGACTATGCCGCCGCTGGGTTCTCCGTCCTGGATGCGCGCGTCTCATGGGTACGGCTGGGCATCTTCGGCGTCGCCTTGGGGATGGCCGTGGCCCTAGAGGGTGTCATCCGGAGAACCAGGGTCGGTGCTCAGATTCGCGCGGTATCGCAGGATCGGCCCGCGGCCGAGCTCCTGGGCATCGACGTCGGCCACACATACGGAGTCGCCCACGGACTGGCGGCGGGTGTCGCGTGTGGCGCGGGGGCGATGGTCTCGATGATCACGCCGCTCCAGCCATTCCTGGGCGTTTCGTTGCTGCTTATCGCCTTCGCAGTGGTCGTACTGGCTGGCTTCGGGCCGATTGCACCGGTCATCGTCGCCGGCGTCCTGCTCGCGCTGTCCGAGCAGGTGGCCGGGCTGTACCTCGGCACGCAGTACCAGCGCCTGGCTATCTTCGTCGTGTACCTGGCCGTCGCGACGCTGCGTCCGCATGGCCTGTTCGGTCGCCGTTTCTATGCCCACTGACGGGTGGAACTCGTGATCGCGGTCAAGGAGCGGCGGGCCGCCTTACGCCTGCTGATCGTCGTTGCGCTGATCGTGCTGCTGACGGCTCTGCCGTTCGGTCTGAACAACTTCTGGCTGCGCGTCATGACGACCGGCCTGATGTTCGCCGGCCTCGGACTCGCGATGCAGATCATGATCGGGTTGACCGGCTGGCCGGCCCTCGGCAATGTCGTGTTCTTTGGCGTAGGCGCTTACGGCGCGGCACTCGTCAACCTGCGTCTGGACGCGCCCGTATATCTCGCCATTCCGTTCGGAGGGCTGGTTGCGGCATTGCTGGCGATCATCGCGGCGCGAGCGATGCTCTCGCTGCGCGGCTCGTACTTCCTGATGGCAACGGTGGCGCTCAACTTTGCGATGCTCGAGCTGGTACTGACTGCGCGCGGCGTGACGAACGGGCCGCAAGGTTTGACTCTTGCCCCAGTTGTCTCCGGCTCGCCGCATTTCGTCTACACGTTCTTCTACATGCTCTTCCTCGCCGTGTTGGCGGGGGCCGCGCTGGTTCTGCTGCTGATGCGGCGCAGCAGGCTCGGCTACGGCCTTCTGGCAATAAAGGGAAATGAGGACGCCGCCCTGATGCTTGGCGTACCGACCTTCCGGTACAAAGCGATCGCCTGGGCCGCAAGCGCGGCCGTGACCGGCGTCATCGGCGGCGTCTACGCGTTCTGGATCGGATACATCGATCCCGAGTCCGTATTCGACCTGCTCATCTCGCTGGCGGTCATCCTGATGGTCCTCCTGGGTGGCAGGTTGCTCATCTTCGGCCCGATTTTGGGCGCTCTCGCCTACGAATTGGTCGACGTCGTCGCCTGGCGTGAGTTCAATGAGCTTCGCCTGGCAGTGCTCGGCATCACCCTGATTGCCATCGTGCGCTTCCTGCCGGGCGGGCTGCCAGAGCTGTGGGATCACGTCGTCCGCCTTCGCCACCGTCGCCGCGCACGAGCCGAGGCGCGCCGTGCTGCTTGAGCTCGACAATGTCTCGCGACACTTCGGCGGCGTGCGCGCCGTGGACGGAGTCAGCGGCGGCGTGGAACACGGCAAGATCCTGGGCCTGATCGGGCCGAACGGCTCGGGCAAGACGACGCTACTGTCGATGATCTCTGCAGCGCTGGCCCCCAGCAGTGGCGAGATCCGGCTTGACGGCCGCTCGATGCGCGGGTGGTCGCCGCGCGACGCTGCCAAAGGGAGCGTCGCGCGCGCCTTCCAGGTACCCCAACACGCGGCCGACCTGACCGTTCTCGAAAACGTGATGCTGGGAGCGATGTTCGGCAGCCGGTGGGTGTCGCAGCGTGAAGCGGCGGAGGAAGCGCGCCACAACCTGGCCCAAGTCGGTCTTAGCTGGCTTGCCGACAAACATCCATATGAGGCATCCCTGGGCGAGCGCCGCGGCATCGAGCTTGCCCGGCTGCTGACGATGCGGCCGACGCTGGCGCTCATGGACGAGGTGATGGGTGGCCTGTCGGCAAAGAACGTCGAGATGACCGAGCAGATCATCCTGCGCCTCCGCGATGAGGGAGTCACGCTCATCGTCGTTGAGCACGTGGCAGGCGTGATAGCGCGGCTTGCGGATGAGATCTGCGTTCTACACGAGGGCCGCGTTCTGCGCTGGGGACCCCCAGCCGAGGTGCTCGCCGACCGTCAGGTCATCGACGTCTACCTTGGTCGCGACGTCGCGCATGACTGACGGCCTGCTCCAGATGCGCAGCGTCTCAGCTGGCTACGAAGCAGACCGGCCCAGCTGGGATCGACCGGTCATCAGCGAATTCGAACTGGACGTCGCTCTGGGCGAGCTGGTCACGCTACTGGGTGCCAATGGCTCGGGCAAGTCTTGTGTTCTTCTCGCCACGGCCGGTCTGATCCGTCTGGCTGGTGGCTCGATCAGGTTCAACGGAAGCGACCTGACGCGCTCCTCGGCCACAGACAGGGCGCGCAGGGGCATCAGCCTCGTGCCCGAAGGTCGCCGCCTTTTCCCCGGGATGACCGTTCGCGAGAATCTGGTCCTGGCCGCTGTATCACTGCATCGACCCGTTGACGAGGGGATCGAGACCGTTCTCGATCTGTTCCCTCAGCTACGCAATCTGCTCGACAGCGTCTCCGGGTCGCTGTCAGGGGGTGAGCAGCAGATGTGCGCAATCGGCCGTGGCTTGATGGCTCGCCCACGGCTCTTGCTTATCGACGAGCTTTCACTTGGACTGGCTCCGGTCATGGTCGAACGACTCGTGGATGCCCTCAAGCGAATTCACAGTGAGATGGGGATCACGGTCCTATTTGTCGAGCAGGCGGCAGATCTTGCCATCGACATCGCCGACCGCGTGGTAGTCCTCTCGCTGGGCCGGAAGGTGTTCGATGGCACTTCGGCTGAGGCGGCCGCATCGCGCGACCTCATCGAACGCGCCTACCTCGGCCTACCCGTCTGACAGCTGAGTGGGTGTCGCGGGGGCAGCGGCAGACCGTGACCTCCACGGCGTTACGCGCGCGTGAAGGCCGCGCCATAGAAATGCCGAATCACTTGAGCGGCGTGGGAGGTTCGGCGCAGGGCGCGCTCAGGGAACGAGACCTCGCCACATATACGGCAGCGATTTCCGAGGAGAGTGACCTCGCCCTCCGGCCCCACTGTCCAGCGTCCTATTCGCGGTTGCGCCAACTCGCCTCCCAGTCATGCCCCAGCGAGCGAACGGCTCCCTGACACTTTGGGCAAGTGGAGCGCAGTCTAGGAGCAGCCGGCGGACATCGCAACGATTGTTGCAGCGTGTTGCAGAGCATGACAGTATCCGTTCCACGCCTCCCGGAGCCCTGGCTGCCCGGTGATCCGGCAAACACCTCGGAGGGTCCCACCGTTCATCGAATCACGACGGCCATTACCAACCGGGACGCGCGAGCGTGACTGAAGAACCAAAACCGGAAGAAAGCCCGGAAACGGACAGCGACCAGGGCGGGCAGGTCGACCGAACCTTCTCGGTGCTGTCTATCGCCGGGTTCTCCCTGTCGTTGGGGGCCGCTGGACTCGTTATGCCACTCGTGGCTCTCGCGTCTGGTTACGACCTGGCCGCGGTTGGCGTCCTGGCCGCGATCTCGGCGGTTTCGCAGCTCGGCTTCCGGCTGCTGCTGCCGTGGCTCCTGACGCGGTTCTCCGATCGCGACCTGATCGTCGCCGCCGAGATCATGATGGTCGGCTCTTTCGCCCTGCTCGTGGTCAGCCGCGAGCTGCCGGCGTTCGTTCTGGCGCAGCTGCTCCAGGGCGGAGCCCGAGCGCTCTTCTGGACGGCGAGCCAGACGCACGCGGTCCGTGGCTCTGGCGGCGTTGTCCGGTCCTTGGCGATGGTGCAGGCGGTGGGGAATGTCGGGCAGCTGATCGGCCCGGTCGTGGCCGGGATCGTGGCCGCCGAATCGCTCGACCTCGCCCTCATCGTGTGTGGTGTGGCGGCGGCAGTAGGGCTAGTTTCCGGGTTCGCCATGACGACGCTGCCGACGTTCCCGAAACAGGTCCGTCACGACGGTCAGCGGATCTGGCGACGCCCAGGGGTGGACGTCGCCTGCTGGGCTTCCTACAGCGCAGGCGGCTGGCGCGCCATGCTCTCGTCGTACGTTCCCGTCGCCCTGGCGGCGGCCGGGCAACCTCCCCAGGTCATCGGCGTGCTGATGATGGTGGCCGAGGGGACTGGCGTGGCGGCGTCGGGGCTCCTCCTCCGGCGCCGCCCGCTCGAAGTCGGGACCGCGATCCAGCTGGCGGTCCTCATCGTCACCGCCAGCCTGATTGCATTCCCGTTCGTTGCCGCGAACGCGGCCGGAGCCGGACTGGCGCTGGCGCTGGGCGGCCTGGGCTCTGGCCTGCTTATGAGCCTGGGGCCCGCGCTGGCGACCCAATCGGTGAGCGTCGAAGAGCGTGGCGAGGCGATCGCGGTGGCCGGAACCTTCCGCGCCGTTGCCCTCCTCGTCACCCCCGGCGTGACAGCCGCCGCGCTCACGGTCGTCAGTCTCCCGGTCGGGCTGGTCGTGGCTGCGCTGGCCATTGGAGTTCCGCCCATAGCGGCTGCACTCCGAAGGACGCCTGCGCCCGCGTCGTCGAGCGGATGAAACGTCCGTTGCACGTCGAGGTCTGTCGTGCATGTACGATTGCATCGGGTCCACGCGTGCGGGCCCGGGGGTAGCTGGGAGGCCTCTGAACCGTGCTGCGCATGACGATCGCGACTGGTCGGTACGACCGGACCGCCGCCCTCCACGACGGTCGTGTCCGACCCGAGGGCATTGACGCCACCTGGCTGGCACTCAACGTGGAGCAGACCTTCTGGCGCATGTTCCGCCACCAGGAGTTCGACGCGTCCGAGCTATCGCTGTCGGGAACGCTCGTCCGATTGGGCCGCGGTGTCACCGACTTCGTGCCGATCCCGGTCTTCCTGTCGCGCACGTTCCGCCACGAATGCATCTACGTCAACACGCGCGCTGGGCTGAAGGGGCCCGAGGATCTGGCGGGGCGCCGGGTCGGCTTGCCCGAGTTCCAGCTCACCGCCTGCGTCTGGGCACGCGGCCTCCTCGAGGACGAGTATGGGGTGCGCCAAGAGGACATCACGTGGATACAGGGCGGCCTCGAGCAGCCCGGCCGCCGACCCCAGGAGCCGGTGTCGCCACCTGGCGTGACGATCGAGGACGCGCCTGCCGGGGCAACGCTGTCCGCGATGCTTGCCGCGGGAGAGATCGACGCACTGATAAGCCCGCGCCGGCCTTCAGTGTTCGGCGATGGAACCGGGCGTGTCGAGCGTTTGATCCCCAATGTCTGGGAGGCCAGCCGGGCGTATTACGAGCGCACCAGGATCTTTCCGATCATGCACCTCGTCGCTATCCGGCGTCCGATCGTCGAGGCAAACCCCTGGGTCCCCCAGACGCTGTCGAACGCCTTCCTCGCGGCCAAGCGGCTGGCGGACGCTGACCTGAGAGACACAACAGCCTTGCCCATCGGGCTGCCGTTCCTGGTCCAGCACGCCGAGGAAACCGCCGAGTTGATGGGCGACGACTTCTGGCCGTACGGAGTCGAAGCCAATCGAGCGACGCTCGAGGCGTTCGTGCGCTACTCGCACCGTCAGGGCCTGATCCCGGAACTTCCGGACATCGACTCGCTCTTCCCGGCTTCAACACGCGAGGTCTCCCGGATCTGAGATGAGGTTCTCGATCGCATCTCTCGGCGAAGAGCCGGCCGACCGCTTCGTCCCGTACGTCCGCCTGTGCGAAGGACTGGGCTTCGACTCCTTCTGCCATGCCGACGAGAAATGGACCCGCGATGTGTACGTGCGCCTCGCACTGGCCGGCGCGGCGACCTCGCGGATCGGTCTCGGCATCACGGTTACCGACCCGTACACGCGACATCCGGCGCTGACTGCCCAGGCCACGGCGACGCTTTCGGAGGCGACAGGTGGCCGTCTGCGAGTCGTCCTCGGCGCGGGCAGCCACTTCGAGACGCTTCCTGGTTACGCGTCGGTCAGGCCCGCCGTCGGCATCCGCGAGTCGGCGGAGCTCATGCGCCGGCTGTGGGCCGGCGAACGCGTGACGGTCGACGGCGAGATGGTCAAGTTCACGAACGGGACCTTGGACTTCGAGCTGGCTCCTGAGCACCGGCCAGCGCTTTGGGTGGCGGGCCGCGGGGAATTCGTCCTGCAGTCGGGCGGCGCCGTCGGCGACGGGGTGCTCATCGGAAGTTTCGCGACGCCCGAGGGCATTCGATGGGCCAAGTCGAAGATCGAGAAAGGCATGGCCTCGTCTGGACGGTCGTGGTCCGATGTGAGCCTGGCGTCGTGGCTCTATGTCGCCGTCCTGGAAAACGAAGACGATCCGGTGCCCGAGGGGGTGCGGCGCGGCGTCAGCCACGCGCTCTGGAGTAGCCGCGCAGTCGTTACCCCACTGCTCGAGGGCGTCGAGATGAAGAACGCCGACGAGTTCCGGCGGTTTCTGACCGATGCGCCGCACGAATGGTCGCCCGAGATCATGGCCGAGCTCCGCCGCCTCATCCCGCGCGAGGTGTTCGATGTCCTTGCGCTGGTCGGAACCGCCGACCAGGTTGCAGGCCGGCTGGCGGCTCTCGAGGCGGAGGGCATCGAGGAGTGCATTGCGTGGCCATTCCCGCCGGACGGGATGGACGTCGAGGACTATGCGATCCGCCTGGGCAGCGAACTGCTGCCGCGCGTCCGTGGGATTCGCTCGCGGGGCGAATACCGACTCGTCGACTAGCCTTGAAACCATGGTTCTGACCGCTGCGAAGCCCCGCCCCATCTACCTTGCCGGGCAGTGGGTCGAATCGCCCGATGTGCTTGAGGTCAGCAATCCGGCCGAGCCCTCGGGCTCAGCGGGAACCACCTACAACGCCACTCCCGACCAGTACGAGCAGGCCGTGCAGGCCGCAGTGGCCGCCTTTGAGGTGACGCGGTCGCTTCCGGCATACGAACGCGGCCGAGCGCTGCGCGAGATAAGCGCCGGCCTCACCGCCCGCAGGCTCGAGCTGGGCGCCCTCATCCGCTCGGAGATCGGCAAGATCACTGCCGACGCCGTCCTCGAGGTTGACCGAACCGCCCTGACGTTCCGGCTGGCGGCCGAGGAAGCGGAGCGAATGGTCGGCGAGGTCATTCCACTCGACCTGCTGCCCAGTTCGAAGGGGAGGGTGGGAATCACGCGTCGCTTTCCGATCGGTCCCGTGGCGGGAATCAGCCCGTTCAACCTGCCTGGCACCCGCTCGACGGCGGCCGCTACATCGGCACCGGCGTCGCCGTGGTGATCAAGGACCCCGACTCAGACTGGATCAACGTCGGGACGTACCGGGTCATGATCCACGACGACAAGCGGATCGGGATCTACATCGCGCCGGGCAAGCACGGCAAGCAGTTTCAGGACGCCTACTTCAAGCGCGGTGAGCCCTGTCCGATCGCGATCGTCTGCGGAATGGACCCGTTGCTGTTCCTGGCCTCAACGCTCGAGGTGCCGCAGGGCGTGTCCGAGTACGACTGGGTGGGCGGGATCCGCGGTGAGCCCTATCCGCCACCGGCCGCAAGGACGAGCCGATGATGGAGGTCGCAGGTCTATATCACCGCAACGACCCGATCATCCTCGGCGTCCCCCCGAACAAGCCGCCGTGGGAGCCGATACGCTACCGCGAGTACCTCCGGTCCGCGCTGCTCCTCCGGAACATGAAGGCAGCCGGGGTCCCCGGCGTCGTGGACGCGATGTGCTATGCGTTCGGCGGAAACCGACTGTTCACCGTCGTCTCCATCCAGCCGCGCTACGCCGGCCACGCCCGGCAGGCGATGCACGTCGCAGCAATGGGCCACGCCGGCGCGTACATGGGCCGCATCGTGGTCGTCGTCGAGGACGACATCGACGTCACCGACATCACCGAGGTGCTATGGGCGATGGTCACCCGCGGCGACCCGGAACGCTCGATCGACATGATCAAGCGCGCTTGGTCCGGCCCGATCGACCCGGCCATCCATCCGGACCTCAAGGGCCACAACTCGCGGCTGCTGTACGACGCGACGCGGCCATGGGAGTGGCGCGACAAGTTCCCACCGGCGATCGGTCCTGATCCCGAGACGAAGGCCCGCACCCGCGAGCAATGGGGCTGGATCCTCTCCGGCGGCGAGCCGCCTTCACGGTGACGATCCCATGAACCCGGTGGAGTTGACTCTCGCCATGCACGACTACGACCACACCCGCGACGTCGTCACGGGCAAGGTTCCGGTCGAGGGAGTTCGGCTGCGCACGGTCGAGCTGACACCGCCCGAGCTGAACGCCAGGTTCTCCAAGCTGCGTGAGTGGGAGATCTCCGAGTTCGGCTTGGGCAAGTACATCGCCCTTCGCGCCGGCGGCGACGACGGCATAACCGCGATCCCCGTCTTTCCGGCGCGCGCCTTTCGCCAGTCGGCCATCTACGTTGCGGCCGACAGCTCGCTCGAGGCGCTGGAGGAGCTGGCCGGAAAACGTGTCGGCATCCCGGAGTGGGCGCAGACAGCGGTGGTGTGGGCGCGCGGTCTGTTGGCCGATCACCACGGCGTCGATCTCACCACCATCGACTGGTATCAGGCTGGAGTCGACGAGCCCGGCCGTGCCGAGAAGGTGGCCATCCAGCTACCGGCCGGGGTGCGGCTCACCGCGCGCCCGGACGCGACCCTTCAGGAGCTGCTCCTCGGCAGCGAGCTCGACGCGATCATCACTGCCCAGCCGCCGAAGGCGTTTGCCAGCACTGACGGCCGCATCAGGCGGTTGCTTCGTGAGCCACGCGCGGCTGAGGAGGCGTACTTTCGCGCCACCGGCATTTTCCCGATCATGCACCTGATCGCGATCCGGCGCGACGCGTACGACGCGGATCCGTGGATCGCGCGCAATCTGCTCACCGCTTTCGAGACTGCCAAGCAACGCAGCGACGAGCGCCTCGCCGACCCGATGTCGCCGCGCATGCCGCTGCCCTGGAGCGCCGACGACGCATCCCGGGCTCGTCACGTCTTCGGGGGCGATCCCTATGCGTACGGCATCGAGCCGAACCGCCGGACGCTCGACGCACTGCTCGATTACGCAACCGCCCAGGGCATCGCTGCGCGCCGCCTGGAGGTCGATGAGCTATTCGCCCCGACCGTGCGGGAGACAATCCGACGGTGAGGCGTGTGTAATTTCCAGGAAATGGAAGATTCACGTGCGAAAAACGTTGACGGCAACATTTGTTGCTGGCAGACTCGCCCGGCGCACGGAATTTTCCGCGCATTCGCTTGCGGTCTGCGGCATCGGAACGGAACCGCTTTGAGGAGGAATGTCGAGTGAATATGGCCCGCGCGGGCGCCCTGGTGGCGACCGCAATCATGATGGTGGCGTGTGCGGCACCAGCCGCGCCGACACAGGCGCCTGCCACAGCGGCACCGGCCACAGCGGCACCGGCGACTCCGGACGCCAATCCGAGCCCCGGCGCACCTGAAAAGACGACGCTCCGTATCGTCCAGGGGTCTAGCCCGGACTACACCCAGATCGCATTGACCAAGGCGATCGAGTATCTGAACGAGCGTGGCATCCAGACCACGTTCGAAAGCGTCGACGATACCGACGTCGCCACCCGCGCGGTCATCGCCGGCCAGGCCGACATCGTTGTCAACTCGCTCTTCTTCGGCATCAACGCCGTCAAGGAGGGCATCCCGCTCGTGACGATCATGGCCGACGCGCAGACGCTCGACTATCTGCTCGTCAGCACGCCCGACGTCACCGATCCCAAGCAGCTCGAGGACGGCGGAACGATGGGCATCAACCAGCCCGGCGACCTGGGCGCAACCGTGGCCGACCAGTGCCTCAAGTTCCTCGACGTGGACGTGACGACGGTGCAGTTCGTGCAGGTCGGCGGCACCGGCGCGCGCATGGCGGCACTCCTTGCCGGCCAGATCCAAGCCGCTCCTGCGCACGCTGCAGAGGCTCTTGCCGCGGTAGACGAGGGCGGTTTGACCGTGCTGGCCGACTGCGGCGAGGCGATCGGCTCGTTCCTCCAGACTGGCGCCACGGTTGACTCCAACTGGCTCGCCGCTAACCCGAACCTGGCACAGCACTTCGTCGATGCCTACATCGACGCCCTGCGCTGGGCGGAGGACAACAAGGACGAATACATGGAGCTGTCCCGGACAGTTCTGCCCGAGATGCCGGAGGCACAGCGCAGCCCGGCCTATGACGTCTTCAAGAACGTCGGCCTCTTCGCTGTCAACGGCGGGCTCAGCCCGGCGAGCATCCAGAAGCTGACCGACATCGGCCTCGACGCCAGCTCGATCGAGGAGCCGGTGCCGGATAACTGGTACACGATGGATCTGATCGAGAACTACCTCGCCCGCAACGACGAGGTCGATCAGCCGAACTTCCGACCGTAGTCGGCGAGCGGTAATTCGATCCAGGGTCAATCACCTGCAGTGTGGCCGGCGAGAGCCGGCCACACTGCACTTCTAACGGAGAAGGCCAGCCGTGCTTGAGATGGTGAAGGTCAACAAGGCGTTCGCCACGTCGGCCGGCAAGGTCCTGGACGACTTCACCCTGTCGGTCAAGCCTGGCGAATTCGTCAGCCTGATCGGGCCATCCGGCTGCGGCAAGACGACTGCACTGAGGATCGTGGCCGGGCTGCTCTCCCCCTCCAGCGGGAAGGTCGTCGTCAACGGCAAGGAGAGTCTCGGACCATCGCGCGAGAAGGCCATCGTCTTCCAGCACTTCAACCTGTTCCCGTGGCGGACGGCGATCGACAACGTTGCGTACGGCCTCGAGATCCACGGTGTCAAGAAACAAGAGCGCCTTAAGATCGCGCGCGAATACCTCGATCTGGTTGGCTTGAGGGCGTCCGAGAAGCAGTTCCCCGCCCAGCTGTCGGGCGGAATGCGTCAGCGCATCGGTATCGCGCGCGCACTCGCGATCAACCCGAAGCTGCTGCTGATGGACGAGCCCTTCGGGGCCCTCGACGCCCTTACGCGGGAGTACCTACAGGGTCAGCTGGCGCGGATCTGCGAGGAGCGCAACCTCACGACGCTGTTCGTGACCCATTCGATCGACGAGGCGATCTACCTGTCCGACCGTGTCGTGGTGATGGGCGTACAACCCGGGCGCATAATCGCGGAGTTCCCCATCAGCCTGCCCAAGCCGCGGGCTGACTACAACTTCCGGGCTGAGGCGGTGTACGCGAAGGTGCGCGAGGAGATCTGGCAGCTGCTCGAGCAGCAGATCAGCAAGACGGCCGAGGCGGTTCCCGTATGACCGCGGTCGCACGGCCGATCAACGCGGGGGGCTCGCCCAACCCGGTCGTCGAAGCGGCCGGTCGCCTGGCCGGCAGGATCTTCAGCCGCAAGAACGGCTTGCGGCTGGCGTCGCTGATCGTCGTCTTCGGCGTGTGGGAGCTGTGGGGGTCGGCCAACCCGTTCTTTGCCTCACATCCCTCGGCAATCTTCGAGGCGGCCCGCGAGGATCTTCTCCGGGTGGTCCTGCCTGCCTTCGTCACGACCATCACAGCGCTGCTTGTTGGCCTCGCGATCGCCACGCCGATCGGCATCGCTATTGGGTTCGCGATGGGTCGCGTCCGGCTGCTTGACGTGGCATTGACGCCGTACGTCAACGCGATCTACGCGACACCGCGTATCGCGCTCATCCCCGTGCTGGTGCTGTGGCTCGGCATCGGGTTCGAAATGCGGATCACGATCGTCGCGCTGGGCGCGGTCTTCCCACTGATCATCAACACCTACGCCGGAGCGAAGCACGTCGATCCCGAACTGCTCGACACCGGCCGGTCCTTCATGGCCAGCCCCGGTCAGATGCTGCGCACCATCGTCATGCCGTCGTCGCTGCCGTTCATGTTCGCTGGCTTCCGCATCGGCATCGGCCGCGGCGTGTCGGGCGTGATCGTCGCCGAGATGACATCGGCGCTGACCGGGCTCGGGCGGATCATGATCGAGAACGCCAAGTACCTTCAGATCGCCGAAGTGTTCGTCAGCATCATGGTGCTGGGCATCTTCAGCCTTTTCCTCTTCGAGGGCGTCGCGCGAGTCCAGAAGAGGCTCACGCCGTGGGGCAATGTGGAGCGCCTGAAGTGACGGTCCGCAATCCGGCCAGCGAGGCCGGCATCGCCACCCCGAGTCTGGCCGAGAGTCCGGAGCTCGCAGCGTCGCCGATCGAGGAACTCGATCCGACGAAGAAGCCGGGCTTCCTCTACACCCGCACAGGGATGCTCATCGTCCGCATCGCGACCGCTGTGCTTATCTTTGGCGCCTGGGAATGGTACGGCCAGGGCGTAAGCCGGGCACTGTTGGCGCCTCCGTCGCGGATCGTGGCCAAGGCCTTCGAGCTCCTTCAGAACGGCGAGATCATCGCAGCGCTGAGTCAGAGCGTTACGACGATGCTCATCGGACTCTCCATATCGATCGCCGTCGGCATTCCGCTGGGCATGGTCATGGGTCGATTCAAGACCGTTGAGTCGGTGCTCGACCCGTACGTGCTTTTCCTGTACGTGCTGCCGAGTGTCGCGTTCGTGCCGGTGTTCGTGGTGATGTTCGGGCTCGACATCAAGCTGCGCCTCGCCTTGATCGTCATGTCGGCGGCCTTCCCATTGATCATCAACACGATCGCCGGGGTGAAACACGTGGACAGCGAGCTGATCGACGGCGGCAAGGCATTTACCGCGAACGAGCGGCAGATCATGTGGACGGTGCTGCTGCCCGGATCGCTGCCGTTCATATTTGCCGGCCTGCGCATCGGCTTCTCGGCGGCCTGGGTGGGCTGCATCGTGGCCGAGATGACGGCGCTGATCACCGGCGTCGGCGGGCTGCTCCTCGAGGCCTCTGCCCGGTTCCGCACTGCGGACGTATTCGTGGCGATATTTGGCATCATGGCCGTTGCGGTCACGATTCAATGGTTCACGGCTCGCCTCGAAGTCTGGCTCACGCCGTGGGCACGCACTGGGAACGAAGCGACCTAGGGATCGCGCAGCCGGCCGCAGCACGTTCGGCAACGCTGCGCTAGAAGGAGGACCGATGTCGATGCTGGACCTGCGCGACTTCGTCGCGGCAGTCGAGAGAGAGCTGCCGGACAAGGTGGTTCACGTCGATCGGCCGGTGAATCCCGCCGACTTCGAGGTGACGGCGATCCTGCAGCAGCTCGAGGATGCCGGCCGCAATCCGATGGCGCTGTTCCATCGGCCTCTCAACCTCTTCGGCGAGGTCTCGAAGTTCCCGCTCCTGACCAATGTCTTTGCCGAGCGCGAACGGTGCGCCCTCGCCCTCGGGATGCCGCCGTCGGAGTCGAAGTTCCCGCTCAGTCTCGAGTACGGCCGGCGCGAGAAGGAACGCATTCCGCCCACGGTGGTGCCGGTGTCCGAGGCACCCGTCAAGGACGTCGTGCAGTTCGGCGACGAGGCCGACCTGCGCCAGTTCCCCATAGTCCGACACCACCACATGGACCCGGCGGCCTACATTGACATGACCCCGATCATGCGCGACCCGGACACGGGCGCGTACAACGCCGCGTATCTGCGCATGATGTACAAGGGCCCGCGTCGGCTGGGGCTGCACATGTCGCCGCGACACAACTGGCAGATCACCCGAAAGCACGAGGAGCGCGGCCTGCCGACTCGCGTTGCGATCGTGGTCGGCCACCACCCGGCGTTCTTTCTGGGGACGCTCAACGTCGCGCCGTTCGGTGACGACGACTACGAGGTCATCGGCGCGGTGGCCGGCCAATCGCTTCGGCTCACGCCGTCGGCCACCTGGGGCGACGAGTTCATGATCCCGGCCGACGCGGACATAATCATCGAGGGTGAGATCCCTCCGGGTGTGCGCGAGGTCGAGGGCCCCTTCGGCGAGTTCCCGGGGACCTACGGGCCGCAGCGCCTGCGCTGGGTCATCGACGTGACGGCCATCAACCACCGCCACAATGCGATCTACCAGGACGTGTTCGTCGGCCACGCCGATGACTGGATCCAGGGCGGCCTGCCCAAAGAGGCCAGGATCTACAACCGGATCAAAGGCGTCGTGCCCTCAGTCACCGCCGTGCATCTGCCGGTTTCGGGCGTCTGCAGGCTGCACTGCAACGTTTCCATTGACAAGAAGGTCGATGGTGAGTCGAAGCAGGCCGCCTTCATCGTCCTCGGCGAAGTCGACATGATCAAGCACGTCTTCATCGTCGATGCGGACATCGATGTGTTCGACGATCGCCAGGTGCTGTGGGCCGTAGCGACGCGCGTTCAGGCAGATCAGGCCATCGACATCATCAAGAATGTCAAAGGCAATACGCTCGACCCGTCCCAGACGGACCCGATCATGACGACCAAGATGATCGTGGACGCCACGAAGCCGGTGCAGCGCCCATTCTCGGAGCGCATCATGGTCCCCGAAGAGGCGAAGCAGCGGGTGCCGATCGCGGAATTCGTCAGGGAGAGCGGGGAGCAGCCAGCATACGAGCCAGACACGGGCGCGGACTCGCAGGACGAGGCAGGGGAGGCAAGCGCTGCCGAGCCCGTGGTGGCGACGCGCGGCGGGGGGGCCTGATCACTTGGCCACGATCTTCTACGTCCATTGCCCGCGCTGCAACGGCAAGTTTCCCTGCCACCAGGAGTTGTGGCAGGTCGAGTACTCGCTGCTCTGTCCGTTCTGCCAGCTGAGCTTCCACCAGGAAGAGAGCCCGCTGATCATCTCCGCGACTGGCGAACGGAAGCCTGGTTCGCGCATCAAAAGCTTCGCCGCGATCGCTGCGCCGGTCGATGGCGACGTTGACCCGTCGGCGAACG
This sequence comes from uncultured Anaerolineaceae bacterium, assembly GCA_964477545.1. Lineage (GTDB taxonomy): Bacteria > Chloroflexota > Limnocylindria > Limnocylindrales > CSP1-4 > JALYGJ01. The sequence continues at coordinate 58,869 of CAYZEJ010000001.1, forward strand.
CCGAGTCCATGTAGCCCCGCCTCGTCAGTCGCCGATCAAACGTTGGCGGGCTCAGGGATGGACGTCCTCCAGGAACCAGTCGGTGGGGATCTCCCTGCCTATGCCGCGTTCGCGTGCCCGCTCATAGGCGAGCGCGGCCACTGCCGCGAACTGGAGGCCCGTGCCAATGGTGTTAACAAAGCAGGTGTGAGCTGCTGACTGCGGTGCAGGCACCCGGCCGCTGATGAGCTCGGCGAGGTCGGGCTGGCGGGTCAGGTCGACCGTGCCTGCCTGCCGCTGGGCACGCAGTGACTTCGCGTCGTCGTTCACGCCCTCTTCCGGATCATGGGCATAGATCGGTTGCTCGCCCATGCCCACAACATAGTTGGCCGGTCGATCCGCACGCGTGTGGACGACAACCTGCGCGGCGCGCTCCAGCACTCCGGGACCCAGTTCCAGCTCCTTCACGCACGTGACATGGGCATGGGGCTTCAGCCAATCCGCCTCGATCACCGGGGTGATGCTGTTCGTGGCGCTGCCGACGATGTCTGCGCCCTCGGCAGCCTCGCGCGCAGATCCCGCCGGCCTCACACTGATGCCCAGCTCCTGGGCGAGCTCTGCCGCGACGCGCTCGCGATTGGCTCGATTCGGGCTGAAGACGCGGATCTCCTTGATCGGTCGCACCGCGCACATGGCCCACGCCTGAGCGTGCGCCTGCCAGCCTGATCCCAGGAGGCCGTACGTTTCGGCTCGCTCGACGGCCATGTAGCGCGCCGCAAGCGCGTTCGTGCCGGCGACGCGCATCCGTTGCATCACGCCGTCGGGCATGATGGACAGGGGCTCGCCGGTTCGCGTACTGAACAGCAGGACGAGTCCGACGTACTTGCCGTTGCCGGCCGCCGGGTGCTTCTCCTTGCGAACGCCGTCCTTGGCCACCCGCCAGCGGATCACGTCGGAGTTGAGCCGAAGGACGGCCACCTCGCGGATCGGGAGCATGCCGTCCATGGTTTTGAAGACGTACCTGCCGTTCTCGTCGCTCGGACCGAACATGTCGCTTCGTGGCCTGCTGATCGCGCGCCGTTCGGCCAGCTCAACGTAGCTCTCGTGGAGGCGCTCGATGCATTGATCGATGTGAAGGAGCGCGGCTATTTCGTCGTTGTCCAGCAACAGCGTCATGACTCAGTCCACCTCCTTCACTCCGAGCGATTGATACCAAGGCTCGCCTATTCGGCGGGCTCCCACGCGATCGTGCTCGGCGCGAACAGATCCTCGAGCGCGATATCCGTTGTCGTGAGCCCCTGCTCGCGACTGTGCCGTATCAACCGCTCCAGTGCCACGCGGTTGGCCCTGATCCCGTAGGGGAATGGATCCGGCCCAAACCACGACTTCACCTGGGCAAGGAACTCCCAGCGAAACACGAGACCCAGCGGCACGGACTCGACCGGGTCCTTTTCGGCCAGCGCCTTTGCCTCCAGGAACGCCTGGTAGATGTTGAGCGCGAGCCAGGGATGTTTCCGCGCGAGCTCGCCGCGGATCACGTACGTGTGGTTAATCGGGATGAACCCGTGCGCTTCGAAGAAGCGCCGGCCCTCGGCGATCCCGTCGCCGAACGCGGGAACGACCGTGCTCCAGTCGCCCGAGCCCTGGATGCGCTGCGAACGCTCGATGACGTTGTCGGCGCCGACCGTCCGGTTGGGGCGGACGAAAGCCGCGTCCAGCTTGCCACCGAGGAGCATCGAGGCGAGGCTCTCGTCGGGCGGAATTCGCTTGAGCGAGATGCCCATAGGTGGGGCGAAGCCGGTCGCCCCGCCGTGACTCGTCGACTCGCCACGCTCCATGAACCAGCTGATCGACGACGGCTTAACGCCGAAGTCGTGCTCGAGCACCGCCCGAAGCCAGACGGCCGCGGTCTGCTGATACTCCGGTACGCCGACCCGCTTGCCGGCCAGATCGGACGGCTTGTGGATGTTGGCGTCCGCGCGGGCGTCGAGCTCGATCTGGAAGAAGCGCCGTGACGGAAACGCGGGGATCGCGACGAGGTCGATCCCGCGCTCTTTAGCCATCAGGAACGACGACAGGGACATCTCCGAAACGTCGAAGTCGGCGAACCGGAGTTGGCGCCAGAAGATCTCACCGGGGTGGCCGATGGTGGGGATCAATTCGACCCCGTCAGGACGGACGATGCCGTCGACGAGAGGTCGGACGCGCTCGTTGATTCGCGTCGCGAAGGAAAGCTGCAAGCGCTTCATCAAACCTCCTGTCAGGCACTCTCGATGGGAATCAGAGCGAGACGGCGGCGGTCAACGCGGCGATCGACGGCGACGACTCGAGTGAATCGACGGCTGCGACGATCGACGAGACGCGGTCGCTGAAGCCGATCGCGACGGCGGACCGGTCGAGCTTCTGCCGGACCTCGTCGGCCGAGAGTGGCCGCCGCGGATCGCCCGGTGGGATGTCCACCTGTTGCACGAACTCTCGGCCCGCCCGGTCGCGCAGAGTCACCCGGGCGCCGGTCGTTGCCAGGGTTGCGTCCTCCGCGACGACAACGGACTCCGTAGCGAAGAGTCCGACTCCCGCATCGGCTCGCCGCTCGTCGGCCGTCTGATCGAGCCATGCCTCGCCGTCCGCGAGGACAACCGCAACGGTCCAGCGCGCCGACTGGAGCGCGGCGAGGCGTGTCTGCCAGCCTGAGCTGCCGTTCAGGGAGAAGGCGCGCGGCGGAAGGTTGACGCGCACGTCGGCAACAGTGGCAAGCCCGGCGGCCCCAATGGGCAAACCGAGCTGGCCGCGTATGGCGAGCGTGGCATCAATGACCGGCTGAAGCGAGCTCGCGCCCGGCCAGCGCCGCAGCGCTATCGACTCAAGGAGGTAGTCCGAGCCCAAGCGGTCTGTGAGGCGTTCCATGCGGCCGGTATCGGCGTACGCCGCGAGGAGCCCGCCGCGAGTGGCCGTCAGAGCCGCTTCCGAGGCGTCGATGCCCGCAGCAGCGAGCTCTGCCGAAAGTAAGCCCGACACCCCGCCGCGGGCCTGATGAACCTTGACACCGCTCGTGCCCAGCGCCGCAAAGGTGCCGGCCGCTTGACTCGCCGCATGCCCAATCGCGAAGCGGACGCCGCGCCCGTCGAGCCGTGCCACGCGCGCGGCGGCGCATGCTGCGCCGATCGCGCCCGCGATGCCAGGGTTGTGCCACCCGCGCGCCTCATACGCGTCAGTGTGCAGAGCCTCAGCGACACGGACGGAGACCTCCATCCCCGCCGCAATACCGGCGAGCACATCAGCGCCGGTGGCTCCATGCAGCTCGGCGGCGGCAAGTGAGGCGGGCAAGACTTCAGGCAACACGTGCGTCAGCGTCTCGCGGTGCACGTCGCCCAGCGTCGGGGCCGCGATCTGGAAACCGTTGAGCATCGCGGCGCCGCCAGCAGCTCTCGGTGTCCCGGCCAGCACCGTCGACGTGCCAGTTCCGAACACAGACTCGGCCACCGACTCCATCTCGGAATGGTGCTCGGCGAGCACTCCGGCCAGACCGCACGCGAGGGCATCCAAGATGTGCAGCCGTACGCGCTCCAGGATGCCCGGAGGCATGTCCGCCGGCCGAAGGCTGGAGACGAACTCGGACAGAGTTTCCTCGGCGGTCGTCACATTGAGAAGGATTCGCGGACGGCGTCGGCGAGCTCGCGCTGCGCGCTCCGGTACGGCCCGACCACATCCACCTGGAATCGGCGCATCACATGCTGCATGTCGTCCGAATCGGAGTTGGCCTCGAACACGACAACGAACTCGTCCACGCCGATCTCATCGAACGCAAGCAGCTCCTGAACCATTGTCTGAGGGGCGCCGTGGAGGCTGTAGACCGGACCTGGCGGGGCGTCGAACCTGACCCTGGAGCGGACCGACAGTGCGGGCCGCGGCCGACCGGCCGCGCGCGCCCGTTCCAGCAGGACGCGCCACCGCTCGCGCAGGTCCTGAGGCCCCGTTTGGCTGGCGTGGTAGCCGTCGCACAGCGTCGCGGCACGGGTGAGGGCAGCGTCGGAGCGCCCACCCATCCAGATCGGCAGCGCCGCCCCCTGGGGTGGCAGGGGATCGAATACGAACCCGTCCAGTCGGTGAAACCGACCCTCGAACGGCTCGGTCCGACCGGCCCACAGGTGCCGCCACAGCGCGATTGTCTCGTCCAGGTAGGCACCCCGATGGTTCATGCGATCGGCCTTGCCGAGGTTGCCCCACTCCGGTGCGTCCGTCCGGTCGCCGACGCCCACGCCCACGATCAGCCGCCCGCCGCTGAGAACGTCGATCGTGGCAAGCTCCTTGGCCAACTGCGGTGCATCCCGCATCGCTGGGACGACGACGCTCGTGCCGATACGCAGGGAAGAGTGACGCCCCGCAACCCATGCGAGGGTCGTGACAGCCTCGAGGATGGAGCCATAGGTCGCCGCTTCGGCTCTGGGTGAAACAAGCATGTGATCCGTCGCCCAGACACTCGACCAGCCGAGGCTCGAGGCAGTCGCAGCGGCGTCATCGACGGCCGCCGGGGACACCCGTTTACCCATGGTCGGGAGGATGAGGCCGAAGCGCATGTGCTGACGAGCTCCCACTCGATGCTGCCAAATTGTGCGCGTCTGGCACAAAGGCGGAACGATTGTTGCACGCGCGCGCGGGGCTCGGCGCGCTCACCCTAGGTCGGGGCCTGGGGCGAGCATATGGAGGCCACCCGCGTGGGCCAGACGGCGGCTGTGAGCGCGGTCGAAATGATCCGCTGGGAGCTGCGGCGACGCTAGTCGCGCGATCGACCACGCGAAATCGTGGAAATCCACAGACTATTGACCTGCCGGGCGTGCGAGGCGCTGCGCTAGACTGACGCCGCCCAAAGACCCAGCCGGGCATATCCATCCTGGCCCCATTCGAGAGGCGATCCCAGCCCGTGTCCGCCGACGACCTGCGCGCGAAGATTCGCGAGATCCCCGACTTCCCCAAGCCGGGCATCCTCTTCTACGACATCACCACCCTGCTCAAGGACGCCGGCGCGTTCAAGGAATCGATCCAGCTGATGCTCGAGCCATTCCGCGGCAAGCACGTGGATCTCGTCGTGGGCATGGAATCGCGCGGTTTCATCTTCGCCGCTCCGATGGCGACCGAGCTTGGCGCAGGCTTCGTGCCGGTCCGCAAGCTCGGCAAGCTGCCGGCCG
>CAYZEJ010000002.1:0-62388 GCA_964477545.1 uncultured Anaerolineaceae bacterium
CGAGTTCGCGGCCGAGATGCAGGTGAACCGCATCGCCGAGGCGCTCGGGATGTCGCCGCTCGAGCTTCGGCGGCGCTGGGTGTACGTGCTCGGCGACGAGACGCCGAGCGGGCAGATCCTGCGCGAGAGCGTTGCCGGTGAGGAGGTGCTCGAGCGCGCCGCCGAAGCGGCCGAGTTCGAGCGCGTCAGCGCGCTGACAGCGCGAGCGCGAGCCGAGCGTGCTGCGCGTCCGCCCAAGCCGAGCGTCGCTCAGTTAACGACAGCGTCGGATCGGACCGCGCGCGGGATCGGCCTGGCTCTCGCCTGGCACGGGGCCGGCTTCACCGGCAGCGGCGAGGTGAAGCTCGCCAGCGTGGCCAGCCTCGAACTCACGTCGGACGGCGGGATCCGGGTCCTGACCGGCTCGACCGAGATGGGCCAGGGCACGAAGACAATCTTTCCGCAACTGGCCGCCGAGCAGCTCGGCATCGACGGGGCTGACGTCGAGATGGCTCCGCAGGACACGTCGATCGTCCCCGACAGCGGCCCAACCGTCGCTTCGCGCACGGCCATGGTCGTCGGCGGGCTGGTCATCGCTGCGAGCGTGCGCATGAGGGCCATGGTCGAAGCGTCTACTGGGCGCTCCTTCGCCGAGTCCTACGTCGAATACGCCCGCGAGCACGGCGGCCTGCGCGTCGACCAGCAGTTCGAGCCGTATCCGAACGTCAACTTCGACGACGACACCTACCGTGGCGACGCCTACCCGGCGTATGGCTGGGCATGCGCCGTGGCCGAGGTTGAGGTGGACCTGGACACCGGCGAGACCCACGTCCGCAGCGTCGTGTCTGCCGACGACATCGGTAAGGCCATCCATCCGGTCATGGCCGAAGGCCAGGTCGAAGGCGGCACTCTTCAGGGGGTTGGCTACGCGACGATCGAAGAGATCAAACTGGTCGACGGCCGATACCTCAACGACCGGCTGGCGACCTACCTGATCCCGACTGCCCTGGATGCTCCGCGGATCGAAACGATCCTCGTGGAGAACCCCTATTCCGGCGCGCCGCACGGCGCGAAGGGCGTCGGGGAGCTGCCCATGGACGTGCCGGCTGCGGCCGTCGTGGCCGCAATCCACGACGCCACGGGCGTCTGGATCCACGACCTGCCCGCGACCCCCGAACGAGTACTCGCCGCGCTGCACGGCATCACGCCACCGCCGCTTCCGGGCATAAGCACGGTCAGCGAGCGATCCTCAACGCCCGCACCGTCCGCGGAGGACGCGGGAGTTCCTGACGAGGGATTGGATCCACGACCGGACGCTCCAACCGATCCTCAGCCACTGCGCGGGCCGCAACCGTGAGGGCCGCCGCCATGAGGTTTGGAGCGTGACCTACGAGTTCGCAGTCAATGGCGAGACGGTGTCCCTGGATGTGCCGGGCATGCGCAGGTTGCTCGATGCGCTGCGCGAGGATCTCGGGCTCACGGGCACCAAGGAGGGGTGCGGCGAGGGCGAGTGCGGGGCGTGCTCGGTTCTCATCGACGGCGAGGTGGTCGACAGCTGCCTAGTGCCGGTCAGCCAGGTGGACGGCACGTCTGTGTTGACCGTCGAGGGCCTCGCGCCGGCTGGCGGCATGGATGGGCTCCAACAGGCGTTTCTCGAACGCGGCGGCGCGCAGTGCGGCATCTGCACGCCGGGCATGCTCATGGCGGCGCGCGCTTACATCGACGCCGGCGGCGTGCCGGTCGACGAGAATATCCGCGAGGCGATCGCCGGCAACCTGTGTCGCTGCACGGGCTATACCAAGATCATCGAGGCGATCGCCGTCGCCGCGAGAGGCCCCGCTGATGCCCGCTGAGCCACCGCTCGAATCGCCGGGTGACCTCGGGCAGGCCTACACCCTGCTGGCTGACGGAGAGGGCTGGCGGCCCATCGCGGGCGGCACGGACCTGATGGTCCAGATCACCGGCGAGCTGGCGCCGCCGCCCGAGCGCGTCCTCGACCTGTGGCGCTTGGACGAGCTGCGCGGCATCACGATCGTCAATGGTTGGCTGGTCATGGGCGCGCTCACGACGTACACCGAGATCCGCGGCTCGGAGCTATGTGTCCGGCACTTGCCCGCGCTCGTCGAAGCCGCCGCGACCATCGGCGCCGCCCAGATCCAGAACCGCGGCACGATCGGCGGCAACATCGCCAATGCCTCTCCAGCGGGCGACACGCTGCCCGTGCTGCTCGCGACCGATGCGCAGGTCGTTCTCGGCAGTGCGGCGGGTGAGCGAGCCGTCGCCGCGACCGACTTCTGGACCGGGTACCGCCAGACCGCGCGACGCTCGGACGAGCTCGTGGTGCGGGTTGCGATTCCGCTCCCGCGTGGCCGGCAGGTCCGCTTCCGCAAGGTCGGCACGCGCCGCGCCCAGGCAATATCGAAGGTCGTCATGGCCCTCTCGTGGCGCGAGGATGCCGGCGTCTGGCGCGACGTGCGCCTGGCGCTCGGGTCTGTGGCCGCAACCCCGATTCGAGCCACGGAAACGGAACGCGTCCTGGAGGGCGCGGCGCCGCGCAAGGAGACTGCCGACCATGCCGCCGCGACGGTCGCGGCGGAGATCCACCCCATCGACGACGTCCGCTCGACGGCCGATTACCGCCGGGTTGTCACGGCCCGGGTCCTCCATCGCCTGCTCCGCGAAGCCGGTGGCTGGTGACGATGGATCGGTCGACCGATCAATCCACCCGGGACCAGGCGGCATGCCCCAATTGCGGCGCTGTCGTCGCAGCAGGGGCGCGCTTCTGCGCCGCGTGCGGAACAGCGCTCGGAGCGCCGGCGGCAGAGGAACGGAAGCTGGCGACGATCCTCTTCGCCGACGTGATCGGCTCTACCGACCTCGGGGAACAGCTGGACCCGGAGCGACTCCGAGCTCTGCTACAGGAGTATTTCGCACAGATGTCCCAGGTGATCGAGGAGTGGGCCGGGACGGTTGAGAAGTACATCGGCGACGCGATCCTTGCCGTCTTCGGTGTTCCGACCGCTCGTGAAGATGACGCGGTCCGCGCTCTGCACGCAGCAACCGAGATGCTCGCCCAGATCGAGCGGCTCAACGACGACTTCGAGGCACGGCACGGCGTTCGTTTGCAGGTGCGCATCGGCGTGAACACGGGCGAGGTCCTCGCGCCGGTCGGCGCCCGCTCGGGCGGTCAGTTCCTCGTCTCGGGCGACCCGGTCAACGTCGCCTCACGTCTCCAGGAGGCGGCCGAGCCGGGCTCGGTCCTGGTTGGCGAGCGAACGTGGACCGCCGCTCGAAACGTCTTCTCGTTCGGCGAGCCGATCTCCCTGCCGGTGAAGGGCAAGCGCGACCCGGTGATGGCGAGGAGGCTCGGCCTACAGACCAGTGTCGAGAGCCGCGGCGTGCGGTTCCAGGCGCCGATGGTGGGGCGCGAGCGCGAGCTCGACACGCTACTCGGCCTGCTGGACGAGGCGATCGAGACGGAGCAACCTCGGCTTGTCGTTGTGAGCGGCTCCGCCGGTATCGGCAAGAGCCGGATGCTGCGCGAGTTCGTCACGGCGGCCAACGAGCACAACTCGGACCTCGCCGTCCTGCGCGGCCGCTGCCTGGCGGCGGGCCATGGCATCACGTTCTGGGCTCTCGGCGAGGTTCTTCGCGCCGCGTGCGGAATCTCGCTCGATGAGCCGGCCGACAGCGCCGTTGAGAAGTTGCGCCGAACCGTCACCACGCTGCTGGAGCCATTGGGCGTCCGCCAGCACGAGCTCGACGAGACGTTCTACGCGCTCGCCACCAGCGCGAATCTCTCCGTTGCCGGCAACCCGCTCGACCAGATCGAGCCGGAGGGCGTCGGCGAGGAGATGGCTCGCGCATGGCCACGGTTCCTGACCGGATTTGCGGCGCGCACGCCCACCGCAATCATTCTCGAAGACCTGCACTGGGCCGACGAGCGAATGGTCGGCATGATCGAATCGCTGGCTACCCGATCGAGCGGGCGGCTGATAGTGCTCGGCACGGCGCGACCCGAATTTCTGGAGACGCATGCGGGGTTCGCGGCAGGAACCGAGGTCACCCTCGTGGCTCTGCGTCCTCTGACGGAAGCGCAGAGCGAGCGGCTGGTGACCGAGCTGCTGGGCAACAGCGACCCTCTTCAGGCGCTGCTCATGGACGTCCGCCAGAAGGCCGACGGGAACCCGTTCTTCCTGGAAGAGATCCTGCAACGGTTGATCGATGAAGGCGCGCTTGTCCGCCATGAAGGCAAGTGGCAGGCCACCGAGGTGGCGCACACGGTGCGCCTACCAGACACCATTCATGCCCTGCTCGCGGCGCGTATCGACGCCCTGCCCGCCGCCGAGAAAGCGCTCCTCCAGCAGGCGGCCGTCGTGGGCCGCATCTTCTGGCCCGGCTCACTGGCTGCGGCCGCCGACGGTCGCGACCCAGTCGATGTCCTGCGTGCGCTCGAGCGCCGCGGCCTGGTATCCGCCAGGACTTCATCCACGATCGAGGGCCAGCCTGAGTACATCTTTCGCCACGTCCTGATCAGGGACGTTGCCTACGCCAGCGTTCCCAAGGCTCGCCGGGCGCGAGCTCACGCCGACACCGGGGGGTGGATCGAGACGCTGGCCGCGGACAGGCTCGACGAGTTCGGCGAGTTACTCGCATACCACTACGCCGCGGCCGCCGCGGGCGAGGACGCCGACCTGGCCTGGGCCGGGGACCCGGACCGCCGTGAAGAGCTTCGGAGCCGCGCCGTCAGCACGCTGATCAGCGCCGGTAATGCCGCCCGGCGGCGCTTCGCGGTCGATAGGGCGCTCACACTGCACCAGCAGGCTCTTGATCTGGCCACCGTCGATGTCGAGCGCGCTGCCACCCATGAGGGCCTTGGCGACGACCATGAGGCGCTGTTCCACATGGACGAGGCCGTTGATCACTACCTCGCGGCAATCGACTCGGAGCGGGAGGCCGGAGATGACCCTGAGACCATTGGCCGGATAGCCGCGAAAGCTGGCGGGGCCACCAGGCGTTGGGGAGCATTCAAGGCGATCCCGCCCCACCAGCGCATCCGCGCCATCATCGACGAGAGCCTGAAGCGAGAGGTGAGCGATCGGGTTCGCACCGAACTGCTGATCGGGTCGGGGATGGTCACGAACTCCGGTCCGCGGAGCAGCAGTCGGACACCGATGGCAAGCGCGGATCGATCGGAGCTCCCACTGCGGATAGCGGACGTCGAGGCAGGGCTGAAGATCGCATTGAGGTTGGACGATCCGACGCTGCTCTACCGAGCGTACGAAGTTCTGGCCCTCCTGTACTGGCACATCGGCGACATCGAGAACTACCGAGCCGTCAACGACCGCGACGCAGAGTTGCTCGACCGCCTCCCCTCACGTCGCGACCGGGTTGACGTTCTGATCAGTATCTGCAACGTCCGCATCGATGAGGGCCGCTACGAGGCCGCGTTGGTGGCCGCTGAACAAGCATTCGAGCAGGCCGTCGAGCTGAGCGAGCACGAAAGGATGCACGCAAGCTTCAACGTGATCTGGTGCGCGGCGCAGGTGGGACATTGGGACCGAGCGCTGGATGTACTGCCGTGGCACATCGAGGCGGCAGCCCGGGAGCCGGACATCAACTGCCCCAACGTTCGCGGTGGCGGGCCGCTTGGGGCCACACTGCTCGCCTGGCGCGGCGAGGTGGAGCGAGCGCGGGAGCTAGTGCCCGTCGACGAGTCGGCCCTGGCGCGAGACACGATGATCGACCGCGGAATCATTGCCCGCTATGCCGTTCTGATCGGCCGCCCGGACCTCGCCTCGTCGATCACCGAGTCGATGGCCTCTGACCCTGATCGACTGAGTCAACCGGATGGGTTCGAGCCGCTGATCGAAGCGTTAGCCGAACTGGGCCGCCACACGGAGTTGCGTTCGATCTCCGCCACCGCCCGGAGCCTCGCCAGCGCAACGGTCATTCTCGAGCCGCTCGCAGACCGTGCGGACGCCGTGATTGCTGCCCAAGAGGGGCGCGTCGAGGACGCACGCGATTTACTAGAGCGGGCCATCAACCGGTTTGCTGAGCTAGCGGTGCCGTTTGAGCTGGCGCGCACGCGCGAGCAATTGGCGCGGTTGGTCGAAGAACCGCGCGCCTCGGAGCTTTTGCGCGCGGCGCTCGAAACTTACGAAAGCCTGCGCGCGAAACCGTTCGCCGATCGAGTCCGCGCAACGCTCGAGGGCGGCCGAGCCGCCGGAACGGAGACTGCCTGATGAACGATGAGCGAGCGCAGATCCGCGGACCGGCCGTGCCAGGCATCGAGCGCGTCCTGACGCCGGACGCCCTCGAGTTTCTGGCCCGGCTCCAGCGCGAGTTCGAGCCACGCCGCCAGGAGATCCTCGACGCACGTCGCGAACGAGCCGCGCGCATGGCGGGAGGAGAATCGCTCGACTTCCTGCCGGAGACTGCGGATATTCGAGAGTCGGAGTGGTCGGTCGCACCGGCCCCCGCGGACCTCGACGACCGAAGGGTGGAGATCACCGGGCCCGCTGAGGCCAAGATGACGATCAACGCCCTCAACTCGGGCGCGAAGGTCTTCATGGCCGACTTCGAGGACGCCCTTTCGCCGACCTGGGCGAACGTCATCGGTGGCCAGGCCGCGTTGATGGATGCGGTGCGTCGGTCGCTTGCTTTCACCTCCCCAGAAGGCAAGGAATATCGGCTGGGGGAACGGCTGGCCACCCTGGTCGTTCGGCCGCGCGGCTGGCATCTCGTCGAGGGCCATCTCGAGGTCGATGGCGAACCCATGTCGGGCTCCCTGTTCGACTTTGGGCTGTACCTGCTTCACAACGGTGCCGAGACGCTTGCGCGCGGCAGTGGCCCGTACTTCTACCTCCCCAAGTTGCAGAGCCACCTCGAGGCGCGGCTGTGGAACGACGTGTTCTTGTGGGCTCAGGATGTCGTCGGCGTGCCGCGCGGCTCAATCCGCGCCACGGTGCTGATCGAGACGATCTGGGCCGCGTTCGAGATGGACGAAATCCTCCACGAGCTGCGCGAGCATGCCGCGGGTCTGAACGCCGGCCGTTGGGACTACATCTTCAGCATCATCAAAGCCTTCGCGTCGTCGGCGGGCGCACAGGTCCTGCCCGACCGTGCCCAGATCACGATGGCAGTGCCCTTCATGCGCGCCTACGCGCAGCTACTCGTCAAGACATGCCATCGCCGCGGCGCACACGCGATGGGTGGCATGTCGGCGTTCATCCCCAACCGGCGCGAACCGGAGGTCACCGCGAACGCGCTGGCCAAGGTGACCGAGGACAAGGAACGCGAGGCGACCGACGGCTTCGACGGCACCTGGGTTGCTCATCCGGACCTCGTGCCCGTCGCGATGCAGGTCTTCGACAAGGCTCTCGGCGAACATCCGAACCAGAAATACCGCCAGCGCCACGACGTCTCGGTTGGCGCCGCCGACCTGGTGAACTTCGAGGTGCCGGGCGGCCAGATCACCGAAGCCGGGCTGGCTGCCAATGTGTCAGTCGGTGTGCGCTACATCGACGCATGGCTTGCCGGCACGGGGGCCGCGGCGATCGACAACCTGATGGAGGACGCCGCGACAGCGGAGATCTCGCGCTCCCAGGTCTGGCAATGGGTGAGGGACGGCCGATTTGATGGCGATCGAGTTCGTGCGGAGGTGGACCAACTCCGGGCTGAGCACTCTGAGGCGGCCGAACTGTTCGAGCAGGTCGTGCTCAGCGACGAATTCGTCGAGTTCCTGACGCTCCCTGCGTATGAACGTCTCAAATAGGAAAAAGGCCCGCGGCTGAGGGGTGCCGCGGGCCTTCCGGTGAGGCGCTGATACCTACTTGCTGAGCTGGCCCCTGACGGCGCCGCCCGTGAAGTCGGCGTTGTGGACGTTCACGTAGTACGCGGACGGGTTCTTGCGGATCTGCTTGATGAGCGACTTACTGACGCCGTCAACACAGCCGACCGAAGTGCCGTCGGCGCCCGGAGCGCCGAGGTTGACGATCGGCGGATTGGCCGTCCCCGCCGGTCCGGGGTGAATGTGGGCGGCTGTGGCAGGCAGCGTGATGTTCTCCACGGTTATCGACCAGCAGACCTCGCCCTGGCCCTGGTTGAGGGTCAGCCGGGCAGTGCCGGTCCCGTCTGAGTCGCCTGGGCCGGGAAACTCGTTCGCGCCGTTCATTTCGGCAGTCAAGGGTCTGCCGCCGGCAATGGCGGTACTCACGAGCGCGAGCGATATCAGCAGAGCCCCTGGCAACGAGGACAGGGACGCACGGCGAAGCAACATGGCTCCTCCTTCCACACGGCTTGGGCTGGGGTGCCACGTACATTTTCCCACCGACCTGCTGATCCCGCACAGGACGAGGAGCTGAACGAGGGACGTCAGGACCAGGTCAGGCGGCGCTCCTGGAACTGGCCGTAGCCTCGCCGGCCGACGAAATGGCTCTCCCGAATGACGAACTCGCCGCGCACGAGGACGGAGCGGACCCAGCCGGTGATGGCCATACCTTCGTATGGCGTGTAGTCGCTCGTGTGGTGCAGCTCAGTCGCGCTCAGTGTTCGGCGCTCGGTGGGATCGAAAAGGACCAGGTCCGCGTCTCGTCCCACCTCGATCGCACCCTTTAGCGGGAGGCCAAAAAGGCGCGCCGGTGTCGTCGACAACAGATCGACCATCCGCTCGATACTGATGCGCCCGCGCGCAACGCCCTCGCTGTAAACGATCGCCAGCAGCGTCTCTATGCCCGGCCCGCCGTTGCTTATCCGGTCAAACGACTCACGCCACGACTGCTTCTCCACCGCGACCCGGTCTGGAACGTGGTCCGTCGCAACGAGGGCAAGCGAGCCGTCGGCCAGCCCTGTCCACAGCGCGTCACGGTCGGAGGGTGCGCGGAGCGGCGGTGAGATCACGTAACGGACGCACTCCTCATCCGGCAGCGCATAGCGCGATTCGTCGAGGGCCAGATAGTGCGGGCAGGTCTCCGCGAAAACGGCTTGGCCGGCAGTTCGCGCCTCGCGCACCGCGGTTAGGGCCGCGGCACTCGAGAGATGAACTATGTACAGCGCTGCGCCACAGCTCCGCGCGAGCTCGATCGCGGTGCGCGTACCGGCTTCTTCGACCGCTGGCGGCCGCGAAGTGGCGTGGAAACGCGGCGCCACGTTGCCCTCGGCGAGCAGGTTCTGGGTCGTCGTTTCGAGCATCGCGCGGTTCTCGCAATGGACCTCGAGCATCCCGCCGTTGCGCGTGGCCGCGCCCAGCATCTCCAGCAAGACGGTGTCTGTAACGCCGAAGTCGTAGACCATGAAGGCCTTGAACGTGGGCACGCCCGCGGCGATAACGTTGCGCAACTCCGAAACCGGATCGGAATGGGCGGCCGTCACGACGAGGCTCAGTCCATAGTCGACGGCCGAATCGCCGTCCGTCGCCGATTGCCACGCTTGCAGATCAGCGACCAATGAGCCGGTCGTCGCGGCGCCGGTGCCGGGGTTGTTGAAAGACAGGAAGGTTGTCGTCCCGCCGAAAGCGGCCGCGACCGAATCCTGGAAGAAGCGGTCGGGCTCAGCCTCGCTGGCGACGCGCGTGTGTGTGTGGACGTCGACCACGCCGGGCAGCACGAGCAACCCGCCCGCGTCTACCTCGCGCGCGTCGGCCGACTCCGGCAGCCGCTGTTCGATCGCCGCGATCCTGCCGCCTTCGACCGCTACATCCGCACGCCGCGTGCCCTCGGCGCTGACAACCGTCCCGCCGCGGACGATCAGATCAGGTCGCATCAGCTTCCTCCAGGCTGCGATCGGCGCCGAGGATTGCTGCCGCAGCCGAATAGCGCGGCTTCACGGTGTCGACTGCCCAGCGCAACAGGAGGTTGCCGAATTCAGGTTGATGTCGGACCGCCTTGCGCCTCGGGCGCTCGAGCCACGCGTATGCGCGCCGGACACGAAGGCGCCGCGCCAAAGTCAGGCCGATCCGACGCCACTTCGGAAACGGCCTGCGGCGGAAGGTGAAGGGCCGACTCTCCCCGCCTGCGAAGTCTCGAACCGATTGGACGGTCGCCGTAGCCAGCGCCGACGGACCGTCAGAGTGGATGCCTGCGCTCGTCGCTCGTTTCGCTCCGGCGAAGGAACCCCGAGGGATCCCCGCCTCTTCGAGGATGCGGCGCGGTATTGGCCTGTCATTGAACATTCCGAGCACCCACGGCCGCATCTCGTCGGACACCGTGATTGCCCTGACGCTCGGGCGCTCACTGGCCCCGAACCACGGCAGCGGGACGTGCACGAAGCCGACGCGCAGCCTGAACTCGCCAAGCGAGGCGCCGGCCTGCTCGAGTCGCCAGAACAGCGGCCGAATGGGAACGTGGGACCACCACATCCCATCACCGTAGAACCCACTCACCAACACGGACCGTCGGAGGCTGGGCTCCATGCCTGAGAACACGACGTCCTCGCCAGACATGCCTGTCGACAGGAAGTCCGCCTCCGCGAGGTCCTGCCGGTTCATGTATCCAAGCCGATCGTAGGCCGCCACGTCCATGCCGAGCGCCCTTCCGACCGTCTCACCGCTGTCGCTCAGACTGCGGCTGCCCTTGACTGCTTTCCCGACCGGGATCGTCACCGCCCTGCGGCATCCGAGCTCCTGCGCAAGCGTGGCCATGCCAGCGCTGTCATACCCGGACGAGATCATCGCCACGGCTTCGAAGTCGGGCGCGTTGGCCAGTGCAGAGGCGAGGGCCGCAGTGAGGCGGGAGCGGTAATCCGTGAATGATCCGAACGGCTCCTCGCGCGGCCGCTCGAAGGCCGCGGTCGAGCCGTCGAACCGGATCCGCAGACCGTCGTACATCAGGATGTGCACGTCTTCCGACCGTGTCGGAACGGCGAATCGGAATATCCCGTCGCCCGACTGGGCGAAGACCTGTGGATAATCGATGGCGGGGTCGAGCTCGAGATCCGCTGCTGTAAGCAGGCCCGCGAGCGAGTTCGATGCCCACAACGTCCCCGCTCGCTCGCACGTGTAGATACCTTCGAGCATGTGGCTGGGCGGGACCAAGACAAGGGAATCACCGTCGACGAGGATCCCGGAGCCGAACGTGGTGGTACTGGCGAGGATGCCGGCCACATGTGGCTCGCCGACCCAGGTGCCCTCGTAGACGCCGCCGGCCAGTTGGCGGACCTGATCGCCACAGGCAATCGAAGCCACCCTCTCGCGCGCGCGCAGCACCCAGGCCATCGAGGGCAGCGAAGACGACTCGGTCAAACTGACGTTCCAGGCAGACGCCGCACCGCCCTCACTCGGCCTGACCGCGGCGCTCACGCCGGCCGTCGCCGAGCCTCCAGTCGAGTGAGAGCAACGGCCGCGAGCAGGGCGACACCTGCGAGCACGACCGAGGAAGCGGCGATCGCCGGTGAATGGGATGAGTGGATCTGGCTGAAGATGTAGACGGCCAGCGTTGGGACCTGCCCGGCGGTGAGGAGGAAGCTGGTGATCACGACCTCGTCGAATGAGCCGATGAAGGCGAACAGCCACGCAGCGATGAGCGAGGGCAGGATCTGCGGCACCACAACCCGTCGCGCAATCGTCCAACGGCCGGCGCCCAACGTCCGCGCCGCTTTGATGTGGGTCTCATCGAATTCGAGCAGGGCGGCTCCGACTACGAGCAGGACAAGCGGGCTCGTCAGGACGACATGCGTGGCCACGAGGGTGACCGGCGATCCAAGGAGGTGCAGATTGGCCCACACCAGGTAGGCGCCCACGGCGACGCTGATGGCCGGCACGACCAGTGGCGAACCAAGCAGCAGGGCAACCGTTGAGCGGCCCCGGAATTGCCCACGGATCAGCGGCCACGCTGCCAGCGCGCCGATCAACGTCGCCAGTGAGGCTGAGACTCCCGCGAGTACGAGGCTGACCAGCGTAGGCCCGGTCCAGCGCGGATCGCTCAGGAATTGCTCATACCAGCGCAGCGTTATGCCGCGCGGCGGGAACAGCATCATGTCCGATGCAGTGAGCGACAGCGGCAGCGCAAGCGCCAGCGGCACGATGAGATAAAGCATCACAGCGCCGGCGTAGACCCCGTGCAGGCGCGCCAGCACCTAACGTCGCCTGGGCACGCTAGAGCAGCCCCATCGCACGGAAGCGACCCACAGCCAGCCGCAGCGCGAGCAGAACGACGATCGTCGTGAGCAGCAGCGTGGCCGACAGCAACGCGGCGAACGGCACGCTGTTGATGGACATCTGTCTCGAGATGAGCACGCCGAGCATTACGCCCTGCGGACCGCCCAGGATGGCCGGTGTGATCACGAAACCGAGAGTCGTGACGAAGACGAGCCCGCCGCCGGCGAGGATCGTCGGCATGGTCAGCGGCAGCACGATCCGTCGCCACTGGCTGAACCAGCCCGCCCCCAGCGATGCCGCAGCCGGGCGCAGCTCGGGATCCAGGCGCAGGAAACCCGCGTACAGCGGCAACGCCGCGAACGGAGTCATGAGATGGACCATGCCGATCAGCACCGCCATCTCGTTCTGGTAGAACGCTCCGTCGAGCATGGGCAGGCCCAGCACACTCGAGATGCCGTCAAGCACGCCGCGTGGTCGAAGGATCGCCACCCACACGTATGTGCGGACGACAACGCTGGTCAGCAACGGAACGAAGAGGATGGCCAGCAGCAGCGCGCGCTGCCGCTGCGGGCGGCCAGCAATGAATGCCGCGAGGGGATATGCGATCGCCACCGTCGCGACCGCCACGAGCAGCGAGATCCGCAGCGTCCTGGTCAGGACGTGCGAGTAAAGGGGCACGTCCACCATGCGCGCCAGGTTGACACCGAACTCCGGCGTCAGGACTGCGTCCACGAACATCCGAAGGAGCGGGTAGAGATAGGCAACTACGAAGAGCGCGGCCAACGGGACGACCGCCCAGCCTGGGTGGCGTCGGATCGCGCTCGTGACCATACCCGCCCTCATCTTTCGATCACGGCGCCGTCAGCCTATTGGCCGGTCCACGTGGCGTATCGCTCGCTCGCCTCGGTCGCATGCTCGGCCAGCCAGGCGTCCTGCTCCGCCGTAAACGCAAAGGTGAGCGGGAAGTTGTTCGGGTTCACGAGGACCTGGCCCTGGAGGTCCGTCGGGAGCAGGTCGTATGAGGCCTTCACCACGCCCGAATAGCCGATCCTCTGGGTGAAGTTGGCCTGGCGCTGGGCGTCGAGTGTGGATCGCAGGAACTCGAGCGCCGCCCGAGGATGCGGCGCGCCGGCGGGGATCGCCCAGAAGATGACCGTGCGCAGGGCGCCGTCGTACGAGAGCCGGACGTCTGGTTCTTGTTTCTGGGCCTGGAGCATCCGCGCGTCGCTGCATAGGCACATGACGGCCTGGTTCTCAACCATGACAGTGACCATCTCGGTGCCGCCGCGGAACCAGACCACGTCGGCTTTGATCGGGTCAAGCTTCGCAAAGGCGCGGTCCCAATCGAGCGGAATGAGGTCCGCCGGAGCCACTCCATCGGCTACCAGGGCGAGGGCCGGCCGTGTCCAATCCTCGAACCCTCCGATCGTCTGGCCGCGCGTTCTTGGGAAACCTGTCACGTCGAAGAAGTCCGCGACGGTCGGGGTCTGGTTCGGGAAGGCGCTCTGGCGGTAACCGAGTCCCACCACGTCGTTATGGAAGCCCAGGCCATAGGGCTGGATCGCGCCGTCGGTGAGGGCCACGGACGCGCTGCCGAGTGCGACATGGTCGATCGTCATCAGCAGGCCCCGGCCGTGGAGATCGGCATACAGCGGGCCACCGAATCCCGCGATGACGTCCCATTCAACCTGGCCGGCCTCCGACTGCGCCGCCAACTGGGTCGTCTGTGCGTCGCAATCGGCGTCGTACGTGACATCCACGCCGGTCTGCTGCTCGAACGGCGCGATGTAGGCCGCCTCGATCGACTCGCCGTATAGACCGCCACAGGAATTGACGATGAGCTGGCCCTCGAGTGCCGGCGCCGTTGGCGCGGGCGTGCTTGTCGGACCTGCGCACGCCAAGAGCAACAGTGCGCAGGCATTCGCTCCGAGAATCGCAGCGTTGCGGAGTCGTCCTTCACGGCTAGGCATCATTTCCTCGCTTCTCTCGTTCGATTTTTACAAAGGTCGCGTCCTGCTCCCGCCACGACACGTTCACCGCAGATCCCGCTTTGGGCGGATGTGCGCTCGTTTTGGGCAGCTTCGCAACGAGTGATGTTCGGCCGTCAGCGGTGAGTTGAACGCGCAGAGCGTCGCCCACAAACGCGACGGATTCGACACGGGCCTCGAATCCGGGCGGTCCGCTTCGAGCGCTGCCGATCTGGACGTCCTCGGGTCTCACGATGATGGTCACCGGCTCACCCACGCCGTCGCCGCCGCTGTCGGATCCGAGTCGCCCGAGCGCCTGGAGCCCGCTGGGGCCCGCAGCGCGCGCGACGCCGGTCTGGGTTTCGACCTCCGAGATCTTTCCGGCGAACAGGTTCGCCTCGCCCAGGAAGGTCGCCACAAACTCACTGACCGGGCGGTCGTAAAGCTGCCGCGGCGGCCCGACCTGGGCAAGCTGCCCGCCCTCGATGACGCAGATCTCATCAGACATCGCCAGGGCCTCGGCCTGATCGTGCGTGACATAGATCATCGTCAGCCCCAGGTCGGCCTGGATCTTCTTGATCTCGACCTGCATCTGCTGGCGAAGGTTCTTGTCGAGGGCCCCCAGGGGCTCATCCATGAGGATCACCGAAGGCCGATAGATCAGGGCGCGGGCGAGCGCGACGCGCTGCTGCTGGCCGCCCGACAGCTGGCGCGGGCGCCGATTCTCGAGGCCGGTCAGGCCAACGAGGTCCAATGCGTCGGCCACGCGGTTTCGAATCTCGGAGCCCGACAGGTGCCGCATCTCGAGCGGGAACGCGAGGTTCTGGGCCACGGTCAGGTGGGGGAACAACGCGTAATGCTGAAACACCACGCCAACATTGCGGCGATCGGGCGGGATCCCTTCGGTCGGCGCGCCGTTGATCCAGATGGCGCCTGCCGTTGGCTCGATGAGCCCGGCGATCAGTTGCAGGACGGTGGTCTTGCCCGAGCCCGATGGCCCGAGCAGGGTCAGGAATCGGCCTGGCTCAACGGTGAGAGAGAGGTTCGTTACGGCATGGACGTTGCCGTAGTTCTTGCTGACGTTGACCAGCTCGACCTGGGCACCGCCGGTAGTGGTCAGCGAGCGAGAGCGCGTCCGGCGCAGTGCGCGGCGCGCATCGGTCCGCGGCAACGCATCAGTTCTCTCCGTGGGCGCGGACGTACGCTCCGCCCCGATCCACCGCAGAACTGTGGCGCGGACGGTGCGCTGGGCGCGGGTCAAGTGCCCATCAAAGCGGCGCGCGGGCGCGTACTGCCAGGGGCTGGGCACGTCACGGGTGCGATGATCGCACAGCCTCATGGCGTTCCAGAAGGAGGGAGAAGATTGCATCGGATCGATCACGTCTGCATCGGGGCGCGCAACATCTACGAGGGCTTCGAGCGGCTGCGTGACGAGACGGGCTTCGATTCATATGACGGTGGCTGGAACCCGGGCATGGGCGTCGGGCAGCGGATAGTCCCTCTGGGCGGGCTGACCTACATCGAAGTCAACAGCGTTGTCGATCGCGACATGGCCATGCGCCATTTCCACGGACGTTGGTACGAGACGGTTTTGTCGGATGCTGGTCGCGCGGACCGCTTCATGGGCTGGGTGATTGCCGTCGACTCGATAGCCGAGCTGGAAGCAATAGCGGAGCGCATGGGCATGGAGATCGCCCACGAAGGGAAGAGGACAGCCGGCAAGGAAATGGCCTGGAAGCGTCGTCGGCCGAACGGCAGGAGCCATCGCAACGAGAACGTGCCCGACGACCGCCATCACGGTTGGCCGCGCGGCCTGCCGATGTTCATGCATTGGCCCGGCGAGGCAGATGGAGACCATCCCGACAGCATCCCCGAGGCTCTGGCTGTGGAGCACCGCGTGCAGCCGCGCGGCATTGCGTGGGTCGAGGTCGGCGACGAGGCATTGACGCGCAATTGGCTGGGGCCTGCGATAAACGACATGGACGTCCGCTTTGTTGAAGGGCCAGCAGGCCTCTACGGAATGGGCGTCAGGACCGACAACGGCGAGGTGGTGATCCGGCGCAAGCCGGTGCCGTTATCGCTGGCCTCGTCGTGGCAGCCGGGCGACTAGCCCAGCTCCTCGATCGTGATGTCCTGGGCGCCCTGCCACAGGACGCGGCGGCCCATCTCCTTTAGCTGATCACGCCCCTCGGCGATCGTCGCGAAGTGGTTGCCCGCCAACTGGCCGAGCTTCGACGAGAAATCCACGGCCCCGTAGGCAATCAGGATCTCGCACTCCGACATATCGCCTGTGTAGATGATGATGTCGCCCGGTGCGGGGTGGCTGGTGTGGTTCTCGTAGTCAACGCCGACCTTCTTGTCACCGAACGGGATCCAGCACCCCTCGCCGCTCCAACGGCAGTGGATGAGCTTGTTGCGTATGGGAAGCAGCTCCCGGATTGCGGCCTGCGTCCAGGGTGCCTCGGCCATCCAGCGGGCAGTAAAGTTCAGGTCGCCGACTCTGATCGACAGGTCACCCATGCGGAGGAAGGGTAGCGCGAGCCGCGCTCCAAAGGAGGGCAATGGACGACGGGCCGACCATCTCGACGCACGTGCTGGACATCGGCGGTGGCGACCCGGGTGTCGGCTACCACGTGTCTCTGTTCCGCGTTGAGGGGGAGCGCGAGACATGGGCCGGGCATGGCACGACCGATGACGACGGGCGCATCCATAGGTTGCTGGATGGACCGCTGACAGCGGGCGAGTATCGGATGGACGTTGAGGTGGGAGCGGTATTTCTGCGCCGCGCGTCGATCACGTTCGCCGTTGAGGACACGAGCCGCAGCTATCACGTGCCGTTCCTGGTGTCCGCGTTCTCGCTGACGACATATCGCGGGAGCTGATGCTGCCCTCTCGGGAGGTCCTTGTGGCGCTGTTCGAGAACGCCCCGCGTTTCACCGCGCGACTGGCCGACGAAGAGGTGGACTCCTATAGCGAGCTCCTGGACCGAGCCGAGCAGATCGCAGCACAGATGCCCGAGGACGAGCAGCGCGAGCTGATCGACGGCCATCCGCGCATCGGCGCGGCGCCACAGACGGTCTCGGCCACCTCGTTCCGCGAACAGGGATACGACCGAGACCCCGGCACGGCAGAGCTACAGGCCCGCCTCGACCGCCTCAACGAGGCTTACGAATCGAAATTCGGCTTTCGGTTCGTCATTTTCGTGGCGGGTAGGCTGCGGACGGAGATCGCTGACGATGTGGAGGGTCGGATGCTTGCCTCTCGTGAGGAGGAGTTGAAGCGTGCTCTATCAGACGTCTTCCTGATCGCCCGCAGCCGGTTGGAGAAGCTCCCCAGACCACTTGAGGAGGCTCGATGAAGGCCGAGATCTACTACGGCAAGGCGGACGTCTCGACATATCGGACATACGGGACTCCCCTTGAGGGGCTCACTGCGATCCCCGAGTCGAGCTTCACCAGCCGATCTAACGTCCTGCTGGCGGCGAGCATCGAGGTGCAGGTCTTGGGCACGGCCTTCATGGCCGCCTACACCGAGGGCGACAACCGCCTCGTCGTGGCCACGGACACGATGAAGAACTTCATCCATCGCGAGTCGCTTGCGTTCGAAGGGGCGACGCTGGAGGAGTGGCTGTTCTTCGTCGGCCGTCGCTTCCTCGAGACCTACCCGCACATGGAGCGTCTGCGCGTCAGCGGCGTGGAGATCCCTTTCGAACCCGCGCTCGTGCCCGCGTCAGACGACGACGGCTTCGCTGCCAGCGAAGTGCTCTATGCGCGAGAGCACGGCGACCGATCGACGGCCTGGATCGAGCTCGAGCGCTCAGCCGACGGCGACGTGCACGCCGCCGCGCATGGCTGTGGGCGCCGGGGCCTCCAGTTGATGAAAGTCACCGGATCCGCCTTCGCGGACTTCGCGCGCGATGAGTACACGACGCTGCCCGAACGGCGCGACCGACCGCTCTACGTCCACATGGACGTGGGCTGGAAATATGCTCAACCGGAGACCGCCTTTGCCGCCGACCACACCGAGTACGTCGCCGGCGAGCAGGTGGCAGACCTCTGCGCCGCGGTCTTCCATCGATTCGTGAGCCTGTCGATCCAGCACCTGGTCAACGAGATCGGCGCGGCGATGCTCGAGCGCTGGCCGCAACTGTCCGAGGTCTCGTTCGAGTCGCAGAACCGACTGTGGGACCTGTCCGTAACGTCCGAGGAGGACGAGCGCGTCAAGGTCTACACCGATCCCCGTCCGCCCTTCGGAAAGATCGGCCTCATCCTGCGCCGCGACTGAAAGCGGCCAGGGCGGACTCCGTGTCGATGTCGGGGTTGGTGCCGGGCACGTCGATGTAGCGCACGAGGTCGGGTCGCGCGGCGAAGAGCTGGGACATCCCCTGGTCGCCGGTCAACTCTTGAGCCATGGGCCAGGCCGCGCGCCCCAGCAGGACCGGATTCCCGGGGCGTCCATCAGCGTAACGCGGCACCACGATCGGACTCTCGTCATCGCGGGATGCGCCGGTGATCACGCGAACGTTCTCAAGCGTTAGGAACGGCTGGTCACCGAGCAGCACGAGTGCACCATCGACGTCGCCGCCGAGCGCATCCAGCCCCGCCGCGACTGAGCTCGAGATTCCCCGCCCGGGATCCTCGTTTCGGATGCGGATCTCGTTTCGCCACGAGAGGGCGGTCTGGATCGCATCGGCGTCCTCGCCGAGCACGACCACCACCGGATCGAGCTCAGCCTGCGCCGCCAGATCGAGGACGTACTGGAGCATCGGCCGTGCGCTGATCTCGGCCAACATCTTGCCGCCGCCGAACCGGGTTCCGCGGCCCGCGGCCAGAACGATCGCCGCGATCACCGCTTGCTGAGTGGCCCGGCGCTGGCTCCGTTGCGCTCGGCGACGATCTCGGCCAGGATCGCCAGGGCCATCTCACCGGGCTCGTGGCCGCCGAGATCGAGCCCGATGGGTCCATGCAGCCGATCCAGGTCCGCCTCGGTCAGGCCGTCATCGAGCAGTCGTTGGCGCCGGCCGGCCTGCGTTCGGCGGCTGCCCATCGCACCGATGTAGCGACAGCCGGCGCGCATCGCGGCCACGATCGCCGGCTCGTCGAGCTTGGGATCGTGGCTCATCACCACGACCGCGTCGTCGGTGGAGAGGCCGAGCTTCAGGGCCACCTCGTCGGGCCAGCCGACCAATATGTCGTCGGCGTCCGGAAAGCGGTCGTGCGACGCGAAGGCCGCCCGAGCGTCTGCCACACAGGTGCGGTACCCGAGCTCGCGCGCCATGCGCACCAGTGGGATCGCAGCTTGAACCGCGCCAAAGATCACGATCCGCGGAGGCGGGGTAAACGTCTGGATGAAGAACTGTTCCTGGTCGAGCGTGACGGTGCCCGATCGACCTGCGGCGACCAGGGACGCTGCGGCTGCATACAAGGCGCCGTCTATGGCGACTGGCTCGGCCATGGGCGACGTGACGATTGAGTGTGGCCTGCCATCCCCAGCTGGCGCGTCGGCCGGCAGAGGGATCGCGATCGCGGTCCCGGACGCGGCGCGGGCCGCGGCCTCGACCTCTGGCCGCAGGACGGGCTCGATGAGCACATCGATCGTGCTGCCGCAGGCCAGCCCAACGCCCCATGCCTGCTCGTCACTTATGCCGAACCGGACCAGCCGAACGCAGCCATCGCGGCGTGCGCGGGCAATCTCCTCGGCCGCGGCACCCTCGACACAGCCGCCGCTGACCGACCCTGCAACGGAGCCATCGTCCGCAACGAGGAGGGTGGCGCCTTCTGGTCGGGGACCATTCCCGAAGACTCGGATCAGGACCGCGCGGCCGAATTCACGTCCTTCGGAGCGCCAGGCATCGATCGTGGGAAGCAACTCCCTCATGGCTCGATCGTACAGGGCAAAAGGGAGCGGCCCCCGAGCCGGTCATCTCAGGGGCCGCTTCACTGCGCGACCGGAACCCGTCCTTACCGGTCGCGTATGTGGTTACTGGCTGCTCCCCCCCGCGGAGGGAGCGGGCTGCTTTAACGCGTGAGCAGCCAGCTTTGATTTGCTACTCCTGGTACTCCGGGCAGAAGGGCGTCCTCAGGTACTTGTAAGAGGTGTCGTTGCGGACGGCCCGGTTGGCGTCGATCCGGCCATACCCAAAGCACTTGTCGTAGCCCTTCTTGCCGATGTCGATGGCCGTCCTGATGAGCTTGCTGGTCACCTTGTCCGGTGCCCAGGACCAGCCGCCGTTGGCGGTGCGGCGCCCGTACTGGCTGATGATCAGCGCGGTGACGCCAGTCGTGTGCGGCGAGGCCATCGAAGTGCCCTGAATGCATCCGTAGGTGTTTCCGGGCAGCGTCGACAGCACGTTATCAAGACAGTTGCCGGTGGTGCCGTTTCCGCCCGGAGCAGAAACATCGGCCCAACCTGCGCCCCAGCTGGAGTACCCGGCCTTCTCGCTGTTGGGCCCAAGGGCCACGGTCCCGATGACGCCGGCTGCCTGTGCGGGGACGGTCTTGCACTTGGTGCCGCCCGGAGGGTTGGCAAGGTTCGTGTCCGAGTTGCCGAGCGCGGCGACCAGGCTGACGCCCTCGCCGCGAGCGTAGGCGAGCGCTCGCTCGACCGCCGCGCGATAGGCGCGCTGTGTGGGGTGGCTCTGGCACTTGAACTCGGTTGACGCCTGGAAGTCGTCGTCGTCGACGTAGAAGCTCATGTTGATGGCGTCGAGGTTGAGATCGCCCGCGTACGTAATGCCCTCGACCGCGTCGCTCACGTAGCAATGGCCGTCGCCGTCGCAGACCTTGATCGGGATCAGCGTGACGTTCGGTGCCACTCCGGCGACGCCGATTCCGTTACGCCGCGCCGCCACGATGCCGGCCACGTGCGTGCCGTGGAAGTTGTTGTCAACGCACGCGAGAGGGCTGCCGATGCCGGGACCCTGGAACGTGAAGTCGGCACCGCGCTGGCAGTCCACGTTCGACCTGCCGTTAAGAACAAAGTCCTGGTGGTTGCCGTCGATGCCCGTGTCGACGATGCCGACCTGGACGGCGGGGCGGCCGAGCTGGCGCGCGTGCGCCTGCCGCGTTCGGATCTGCTGCATGCTCCACTGCTGGGGCTCGAGCGGGTCGGTCGCGGTCGACGACGTGCCGCCATTGGGAACGACGACCACCTGCCCATTGAACATGTCGACGCCGAAGTCCTTGCCAACCTCGGCCACGAGCGCGTACTTGCGCAGCGTCGCGGCAAACGTCGAGTTCCTCGACTCGACGATCATCACGCCGATTTGGCGCGTCAGGTCGGCCGTTATCGTGCCGCCGGCGATGCTGACGATGTAGAGCGCGTAGTCGCGGGCCAGGGCGTAGTTCTTGTCGAGCGCGTACGCGTCGAGAAGGGCGTAGTTCGCTCCCAGCGCATAACCAAC
Source organism: uncultured Anaerolineaceae bacterium (assembly GCA_964477545.1). Taxonomy (GTDB): domain Bacteria; phylum Chloroflexota; class Limnocylindria; order Limnocylindrales; family CSP1-4; genus JALYGJ01. Next base: position 21,443 of record CAYZEJ010000002.1, read on the forward strand.
TGCGTTGTCCGCGAGCGCGTAGCTCCCATCGAGGGCATAGCCAGCCGATGCCTCGGCGAGCGCGTAGCCCGAGCCCAGCGCGTAGTCGGTATCCAGCGCATAACCCGACCTCAGCGCGTATTCGCCGAACTGGCGGTAGTTGCCGTTCTGGTCGAATTGATCCGTCAGCGCGTACTGGTCGAGAAGGGCGTACGTCCGGCCCAGCGCGTAGAGGGCGTAGTCCGCGCCCAACGCATAGGTGCCGTCGAGCGCGTAGTCGGACGCCTCGCCGACGAGCGCGTAGCCCTTGCCAAGTGCGTAGCTGCCATCGAGGGCGTAGCCACCCTTCAAAACGACGACGTAACGCTGGTTGAATCCCTCAACGGCCAGCGCGGCCGTGGGAAGAAGGCTTGCGAGGAGCACGAGGGCGCCGACAGTCGACAGGGCAAACCTCGTACGCAAAGCGGACCGGCTATGCGTCATTCGGACGGGACCTCCAAAGGAGCACGACACCACGTGTAGTGGTTCCACTATACGACGGGAGAGGCACCACGGGCAAGGGTGTCATATTTCAGAATCATGACAATTCAGAATCGGCGCATTACCTGAACGGTACCTTGACTGCCCCCTGCGACACAACCTCGACCCTGGGACGCCCCTGGAGCGTTAGGCGGTCGCAGCCTTTCGGGCGACCAGCAGCTCGTGTGCCTGGTCGAAGGTCAGCCCCGTCTCCCAGATGGCGTTGAACGCGGTCTTCAGGACCTTGGCCAGGGACTTGTGCTCGACCACGACGATGGTCAGGTCCGAGCTCCCGGCCACTGGATCTTGCATGCCGAACATCACGATGGTCTCGTCGATGATGACCAGCTTCAAGGGCAGCTCCGGCACGAAACGCGCGTCCTCGCCGGCCTCGACGAAGCGCTGCACACCGCGCATCACGGCCGGCTCGTCGAAGACCGAGAACTCGTACAGCGACCGCGCCTCGTGCGTCTCGATCACCTCGAGACCCTCGATGTTCTCCTGTGGCGGCGTCGCGTAGGGCGGCTTCGTGAAGACCAGGATCTCTTTCTTGACCGCGCTCTGGAGCTCGGCGAAGCGCTCGTTGATCGCGCGCCGGTCGCGCAGGACCTCGATGTATTCGAGCGGGTCGGTATGCGCCTGCCCGGCTTCGAACGCTGGCTTCAGGTCCGTGACCATGCCGCGCGCATCGCGCTCCATGCGCGACAGCTCGTCGCGATGCGTGGCGAGCAACTGGTCGATTGCAAGCTCCGGCGCCGTCGCCGCGTACTTGACCACGTTGCCCGGCCGCGAAACGGCGAGTCCCTTCTGGACGAGGCTGCCGAGCACGTCGTAGATGCGCTGGCGCGGCAGGCCCGATTGGCGCGCGACCTGCGCGGCCGTGAAGGAATCGCGCCTGATGAGAGTCAGATAGGCCTTCGCCTCGTAGCTGGTCAGGCCGAGTCGAGTCAGCTGCGCGACAAGTTCACCGTTTTCCACGTTTTAACTATAGCGTCACTACCCACTGGTGGTGGTGGCACTTTGGCACTAAAGCCTGCCGCTTTGAGATGGGATCGGTCCCCGAGACCTATCACTGGGCGCAGTGGCGCGGCTCCTCGGAGGCGCCTGTACGATCGAAACATGGTCAAGGCAGAGCCGGCGCACACGAATCGACTCGCCCAGGAGACGAGCCCCTACCTCCTCCAGCACGCACACAACCCGGTCGACTGGTACCCCTGGGGCCCTGAGGCGCTGGCCCGGGCAAAAGAGGAGGACCGGCCGATCTTCCTTTCGATCGGCTACGCCGCATGCCACTGGTGCCACGTGATGGAGCGCGAATCGTTCGAGACGGACGAGACGGCTGCTCTCCTCAATGAGAGTTTCGTGGCGATCAAGGTGGACCGCGAGGAGCGCCCTGACCTCGACGCGATCTATATGGACGCGGTCCAGCAGATGACCGGGCAGGGCGGCTGGCCCATGAGCGTCTTTCTGACGCCGGACGGCAAACCCTTTTACGGCGGCACCTACTTCCCCGACCAGCCGCGCCACGGACTGCCCTCATTCAATGACGTGCTGCGCGGAGTCGCCGAGGCCTGGCGCGAGCGGCGGAACGAAGTCGAGCAGGCCGGCGCACAGATTGCCGGCTCGATCGCTCGGCAGGTGGCCTCAGCACCGGCGGCCGATGGCGGCGGGCAGGGCGCAAGAGCGCAGGGCTGGATGCTCGACGCCGCTCTCGTGGCACTGGAGCACGAGTTCGACTCACGTAACGGCGGCTGGGGCGGAGCGCCCAAGTTCCCTCAGCCGATGACGATCGAGTTCCTGCTGCGGATGCATGTCAGCACCAAGGATCCGCGGCCGCTGGCCATGGCGCGCCGGAGTCTCGACGCGATGGCCGCGGGAGGCATCTATGACCACCTCGGCGGCGGGTTCGCGCGCTATGCCACCGACTCGGTCTGGCTCGTGCCGCACTTCGAGAAGATGCTCTACGACAACGCCCAACTGGCCCGTGTCTATCTCCACGCCTGGCAGGTCACGTCTGACGCCCGCTATCGCGAAGTCGTCGAAGAAACGCTGCACTTCGTACGGCGCGAACTGCGCACCGCGGACGGAGGCTTCGCTTCTTCGCTCGATGCCGACACGGATGGCGTGGAAGGGGCGACCTACGTCTGGTCCAAGGCCGAGATCGACGCCGTGCTGGGCGAAGACGCTGCGGTCTTCGACGCCGCCTACGGGATCACGGAGAACGGCAACTGGGAGGGGCAGAACATCCTGACCCGGGCTGCGGACGCGACGGACGACGAGCCGCGACTCCCTGACATTCGCCGGAGGCTGCTGGAATTCAGGAACACCCGTCCACAGCCGGGGCGGGACGACAAGATCCTGACCGCCTGGAACGGCTTGATGATCGCTTCGTTCGCCGAGGCAGGCGCGGCGATGGGCAGGGCCGATTGGACAGAGACGGCCGAGCATGCCGCGGACCTCCTACTCCGCGAGGCGCGCGACTCACAGGGTCGGCTGAGCCGCTCGTGGAAGGACGGCCGAGCCTTGCATTCGGGCGTTCTGGAGGACTACGCGAACCTCGCGGAAGGGTTGCTGGCACTGTACTCGGCCACGTTTGCAGAGCGCTGGTTCGTGGCCGCGCGCGCGCTGGCGGACCAGATCCTCGCCCATTTCGCGGATCCTGCCGGCGGCTTTTTCGACACGGCCGACGATCACGAGACGCTCATCACGCGACCAAAGAGCCTTCAGGACAACGCAATGCCATCAGGCAACGCGATGGCGGTCACGGTGCTGCTCAAGTTGGCCGCGCTGACGGGCGGGGGCCGTTACTCGGACGCTGCCGAACGGGCACTGGCCCAGGTGACGTCATACGTGCACCGGTACCCGACCGCTTTCGGCCAGTGGCTAGGCGCACTCACGTTTTCACTCGGGGACGTGACGGAGGTCGCGATCGTGGGCGATCCGGCCGCGGACGACACTCGTGCCCTGCTCGACGTCGTGCGCCGCGAATACCGGCCGTTCAGCGTGGTAGCCCTGGCTGGGGGGAGGCGGGCGGGCGAACAGGCGGTAAAACTCCTGCACGACCGCGAAAAGCGTGACGGAAAGGCGACCGCCTACGTCTGCCGCGGCTTCGCCTGCCGCGCGCCGACCACCGAGCCCGCCGAACTGGCGGCGCAGTTAGCATCCCCGCTGTGACGCGTTCCTTCAGCGGCGCCGCAGCCGTCGCTCTGCTTCTGCTGCTCTTCTCAGTCCTGCCCGTGGCGGCACATGCGGAGCTCGAAGAATCAGACCCGGCGGATGGCGAAACGATCGAGACGCCGTACAAGCTGACGGCGACGTTCAGCGAGGAGTTCGACCCGAATCCGCAGCGCAGTTTCGTGCGCGTCGTTGACTCGTCGGATGCCGAGATTGCCAGCGGTGGAGTGAGTGATGACAACCCCACGGTCATGACAGTCGAGCTGCCAGCGCTCGAACCCGGCGAGTACACCGTCCGCTGGCAGACGACGACAGCCGACGACAACGGAGTCGAGCGCGGGACCTACACGTTCAACGTCGCCGCCACTCCGACGCCAGGACCGACGGCGACTCCGACTCCCGTGCCGCCCCCAGCGGCGCCTTCCAGCCCACTCGCAACCGCGACACCGGCCGCTACGGCGACGCCCCTTCCTGTGGCTACTCCGACCCCTGTGGATCCCGCCCCGAGCGGCACAGGTTCCGACGCCGTCCTGGCGTTATTGATCGGGGCCGTCGCGATCGGAGCAATCGCGATATTCCTCTTCGCTCGCTCACGACGCTGACCGCGCTCACGGCGCTGCCCGATCCGGGCGCCCTGATATTCGATCTCGACGGCACCCTGGTCGACACCGTCGAGGTCCGCATCCGCGCCTGGATGCAGGTCTTCGCCGAGCTCGGGATCCCAGCAGATCGGGAGCACGTCGCCAGGCTCATCGGCGCCGACGGCAAGCGGCTGGCCAAGGAGGTCGCGAACGTCGCCAATCGGCACATCGACGATGGGCGGGCGGAGGCCATAGACAAACGCTCCGGAGCGATCTACGACGAGCTCAACACAAACCCGCGTCCGATTGCCGGCGCGCGGGCTGTCTTGCTTGCCCTCGGCCGCTCCGCGCTGCCGTGGGCGATCGCGACATCCAGCCGCCCGGAGCAGGTACGCGCTTCAGTCGATGCTCTGAAACTCCCGGAACGCCCGCGGATCGTGGACGGCAGTCATGTCGAGCACGCCAAACCAGCGCCCGATCTGCTGCTTCTCGCGGCGGAACAACTGCGCACCCCGCCAGGCAGGTGTTGGTATGTGGGCGATGCTACGTGGGACATGCTCGCTGCCCGAGCAGCTGGAATGATCGGCATCGGCGTCCCATACGGTGCCGTGTCCAAGCTGGACCTGCTGAGTGCCGGTGCGCGAACCGTTACGACGTTCCGCAGCCTCCACGCTGATCTGAACCGGCGAGGGCTGCTCGCACCGACCTAGTTGCGCGGCGGGCAGGGCGGCGCGTTTGGCCGCGTGTCGGGCTCCGGCTCGGGCTCCTCGAAGATGTTCTGCACCTTTTGGCGGATGCCGCTCATGCTCCCGAGGCTCGACAACCTGCCGGGCGCGAAGTCGTACCTGTAAATCCGGTCGGCATCAATGCGCGATGCGGCCTCGGCCAAATAGGGAATGTCCCCGTCGCTCCACGTGAGGTACAGGTTCTCCTGCGCAACCTGGAGCAAAGCCGGGATGTGCGGCAGCAGGCCGAGCGGGTCGAGCTGCTTTCTGACCTGCGTGAGCACGTACTGCTGGCGGCGGGCCCGGTCGTAATCGGAGCTCTCATGCCGTGAGCGCGAGTAGGCAAGCGCCATCTCGCCATCGAAGAACTGGCAGCCCTTGGCGATGTCGATCTCCATCAGCTGGCCGGTGGACGTGTGGTAGACGTCGTCGTGGAGCTTCTGGGGGACGTCCAGCCACACGCCGCCGTAGCAATCGGCGTTCGTCAAAGCGACGCGGACGGCGCGCGCCGGGCAGGTCGGCGGCAGGTTGTCCACCACGGACACGAACCCCTTCAGGTTGACTGCGATGATTCCGTCGATCTGGACCGCGGTCATCTCCTGGATCGTGCCGACGAGCGCCTGCCAGGCGCGCGTGCAGTCGAACTGCTGCGGACAATCCTGGCCGCTGACACCTTCTGAACCGGGGAACTCGGGGCGCTCGGCGGCGCGGCGCCACAGCGCGTTGAGCATGTCGGGGAAGGTCCCGTTCGGATAAATGCCCGCGCTCTCAGCCGGTAGCGGGATGCGCAGCCAGTCCGGGTAGCGTGAGTCGCTGCCGGAGGGTCCGCAGCTGCGGTCGATCGACGGCGTGCACATGTTGCGCGGGAAGCTGAACATCGCGGCCTTGCCGGCCTGGATGTCGACCGTCATCAGCAGCATCGTGTCGGTGCGCAGGCTGTTGTCGTCGACGCCAGTGTCAGAGCGTGAGTCGGTGCCGACAATGAGGATGTTCAGCCGGTTGTCCTGCGCCCAGCCCGGCCACGTGGCGAGGTCGATGGGAGGCAGAGGCGAGCGCGTCGGCTGGGGCGTTTGGCGGCCGGGCGAGCCGCTCGGACCGGGCGTGCCAACATCCGGAGTGAAGCTCGCTGTCGGGCTCGGAACGGGCGTCGGTGTTTGCGGTCCAGGAGTGGTCGGCGCGATCGACTGGACGCTGAACGAGTGGATCGGGTTCGGGCGGTTGGGGTCGAAGATCGACGACATCGTGTTGTGGACCTGGACGCCGTAGACCTCGGGCAAGCCGTGCAGCACCAGCGTGAGCGAGACGAGCGCGGCGAGCACGATCGGTGCCGCTCCACTGAACCCGGGGCCCCTATAGCGCTCGCGCTGGGCAACCCCATAGGCGTCGAACATGGCCGCGAGGTGGTAGAGGAAGAAGGCGACGTTCAGGGTCAGCAGCGCGAGCCGCTTCTGAGGGCTGCTGATCAGTCCGAGCATCGCGTTCTGGCCGCCCAGAAGGATGCCCACGACCGCGACCACGAATACGAACATCGGGATCGCCCACAGGAGGCCCCTGCGTGGCTGGCCGGCGTAGACCTGGCCGGCACCCGGAAACAGGAACGAGAGAAGCGCGGCGACGGCCGGCGACGGATTAGAAGTCATCTAGAAGGTCAGATCCCCAGCGGAGAGTTGTCGAGCGAATCTTCCGACTGTGTCGGAGCGCCGAGTCTACGTCAGAACGACGAACGGATCCGTTGGCGTGCTGCGCCGGACCGCTATTGGGCGATGTGCAGGGTGCCGACCATGTCCGTCGGGTGGACGTCACACCGGAAGAGGTAATCGCCCGGGCTCGCAGGCGTCGTAAAAGTCACCGAGCGGAGCTGGTTTGGTCCTGTGACCTTCTCCGTGGCACCCAGCGAAGGGGCGTTCTGGTCCGGGCCGTTGAAGAAGTTGATGTTGTGCTCGAGCGAGCTGTTGTTGTTGTACTGGACGGTCACGAGCGTGCTTGGCGAGGCGTCCAGCGTCGCGGGTACGAATGCCAGAGGGTTGTCGTTGTTGGTCGCGACCTCGATCAGCAAGCCCGCGGGCGATCCACCCGGAGTCGGCGCGGACGAGGTACCTGGGGTCGGGCCGAGCGGCGCGTACGTCCAGCCAGGACCAGACCCGGAAGCGCAGGCAACGACGGCGACCGCCGCGATCGTGGCCCACGCGGCGCGCGCGAGGACGGACGGTGAAGGTCTATGCATGGCCGCATTCTTGCCGATTGCGAGCGCAGCCGTCGGATCGGTCGGTCAGGCGCGGGCTGACCGCGAAGAGGCTGCGACGGCACTCGGGTCGTCGGGCACGAGGCCGAGCCTGATCGCCATGCCGGCCGCCTCGGTACGTCCACCGACACCGAGCTTCGAGAGGATGCGCCGGACGTGAACCGCAACGGTGCGCTCGCTGATGAAGAGACGCTCGGCGATCTCGCGATTCGTACGTCCCTCGGTGAGGACGAGCAGCACCGAGTTCTCACGTGGGCTGAGTCCGAAGCGAGCCTCTGCGGGCGATAGGCCGCCGCTTCTACCACCGACCCGTACACCGAAGTCAACTGGCTTCTGCCGGCCCGGCCCGACCGCGATCAACTCCTTCTGCTCGACCTCGATGGGGATGGCCACGACATTCGTCTCAGGAAGCGGGATGCGGCCGCGGACAGAAAGGTCGCGCAGCGCACGCTGAAGGGGCGCTGCTGGGAGATTGCTACAGATACGCCACGCCTCTGTCAGGGCCTTGCGCGCTTCGGCACGCCTTGCACGTACCGGCAGCGCCGCCTGTGCCTGCCACCAGCGCGCCTTGGCTGCCTGGTACGGGATGGGCACCTTCAACCATGCCTCGGCGAGCTCGGCCCATGTCTCGGGCTTCGTCTTGCCGCGCACCCTGTCGGCGTGCGCCCGGGCCATGGCGAGATGAAGCTCCGCCTCACGCCGCGCACCGACGGTCGTGGGCAGGTCCCAGCCCTTGAGCGCCCCTTCCGCGACGGCCATGACTCGCCCGGCGAGCTCGCCCGCGTCCGCGACTTCCGACCAGTCGCGCTTCAGGCGGCCACGTTCAGACGAGGCTGCGCAAGCCTCGAGGACGGTCGAGGCGGCGTACGCGATCTGCGCGGGATCCGCCGTTTCCTGGACGCGCTGCCAGCCCTGCTCCGCGGCGTTGCGCGCGTCGCCCAGCTCACCGCGCCACAACGCATCGCTTACGGCCGTGCGCAGGACGAGCGCCGACCATTGGCCCGCGGGCACGGTGTCGAGCTGCAACAGCGTCTGCCCGACAAGTCGGCGGGCCTCTTCGTCGGCGCGCGATTCAATCAGCACGAGGCCGAGATAGAGGGTCGGGCTGAACCACGCCACTCCGGCCGGCGGGAACTCCATAGCCGCCCTGCATTCGGCTTCGGATTCTGCCCAGCGGCCGAGCTGGAACAGGATGTCCGCAGCGTTTCCACGCAGGAAGGCGCCGTAGGTCAGGCCGAGGCCGCTACGACTCGCCTCCGCGATGCCCTCCTTGACCACCGCCAGCGCCTCCTCTCGCCGCGAGTCGAGGTCGAGCAACGTCGTGCGGTTGGCGTAGCAGCGCATCACCTCATCGAGCCTGCCGACATCTCGGGCAGTCGCCATCGCCTCGTCGAGCAGAGCCAAGCCGGTATCGATATCGCCCATCCAGCCCAGGTCGACCGCGAGCGTGTCGCTGGCATGAGCCAGCGCAGCCAGGCCCTCCGGACCAGCGGCTCTGGCGGTCAGACGAGCATCCTCGGCGACGAGCGCGCTGTCGGCGAATCGCCCGTCGAGCATCAGACCCTGGGCGAGAGACGCGAGCGCCTGGGCGCGCACTGCCGGCGCCGACTCTGGCGCGAGTTCGACCGCCCGCTCGAAAGCTTCCTGAGCGCCTACCGGATCGCCCCCGCCACGCCGATAGTGGCCCAACTGCTCGCTCAACTCGGCCGCGGTCGACCGTGCCACGAGCCGCGCTGCCGCTTCGTTCTCGGGAACGGTCCGCGTCATCAGGCGCTCGACGCGCCCGCCTGCGACCCTCTGGAGCGCCTGCTCGACATATGCCGCAGCACGGCGGAAGGCGACGGCCGCTGCCGCCGCGGAGGCAGCGGCCGTGAGCAGATCGACGTTGGCTTCCTGATCGCTCTCGCCCAGTTCAAGCGCAGCGGAGTAGTGGCTGAACGCTGTTTCGCCCGGCTCGAGCTCCTCGGCCGACTCCGCCGCGGCTATGTGCGCCTCGCGAGCCTTCGCGGGACGACCGGCGCGCTGCCAATGCCACGCCGCTTCGGCTGGCTCGTCCGCCAACAGCTCGGCCAGGGCCGCGTGCAGGCCACGGCGTTCAGCGGGTAGTGTCGAGGCCTCGATTGCCTCAGCGCACAGATCGTGGACCAACGACAGGCCAGCATCCGTGGAAACGGCCAATCCACTCGCCACGGCTGCTCCACTCGCGTTCCGGGGCAGGTGGCCGTCGGGCAATCGCAACAGGCCCATGCTGGCTTCCGAGATCGGCCGACGCGCAGCCGCAAGGACCTTCAGGCCGCGCACAGCGGCTGCCTCGAGTTGGCTGACGCGCGCGTGCAGGATCTCGTCGAAGGGGTCTGACAGCCTGAGGCCGGCAAGCTCGGCTTCGGCCGCCACAAGCTGACCCGCGAGCAGCGGGTTGCCGCGCGCGCCCTCGGTCACGGCGGCCACGAAACCGAGAGTGGGCCGCTCGCCCTGGAGGCTCTCTACGAGCGCGGACGTTTCGTCGCGTGACAGCGGCTCGAGGGTCAGACGCTCAACGGCCGGGCTGTCATCAATCTCCTGGATCAGGCCAAGGGCGGGATGCCCGCGCGGCAGCTCGTCCGTGTGGTAGCCAACTATCAACATCAACGGCAGGCGCCGTCTGACGCGCAGCAGTGCGCTAACGAAGCCTCGCGTGGCCGGATCGCTGTGTTCCAGGTCCTCAACGACCAGGAGCAGCAGATTCTGGGCAGCAAGCCTGGCGAAGACCGCAAAGAGGCTCTCGCGGACCCGTGCCCCGCGCTGGTCAGGCGCGTCCAGGCGCGGCGACCTCGCTTCAACATCCAATCCCTCGAACCGATCCGCGAGCTCGGGGATGAGCGTCACCAGGTCGTGAGCGCCTGAGCCAAGGAGTGTCGCGAGGCGGTCTGTCGCCACGCCGCCCAGCGTCGTTGCCAATGCATCGCGCAGAGCCCCATAGGGCACACCGGAAGTCGGCGCGTGGCAGCGCGCGCGGCAGATCGTCACGCCGGCTGATCGGCCGAGACGCTCCGACACCTCGTCGATCAGGCGCGAAATACCGATACCGAGCGGCCCGGAAAGCGCCACGCGGGTTGGCTCCCCCTCTGCGGCGCGCTGGAGGGCCGAGCCCAGCACGTCCAACTCGCGTTCACGACCAATGAACGCCATGCCCGAAGGATACGGTGGTCTGGTGGATACTTGTGAGGTGCGGGAAGGTACCGAGAGGCCGCGAACGCAGGCTGCGGTGCGCGCGGACAACGGGCACGTGCATCCCGACAACTCGCTGAACGAGCTCTCCGGCGAGGAGTGGCTCTACTTCACGAAGTCGCTCTGGACGACGGCTTATCCGTCCGAGCTGGGCCACGCGGCGCGCAAGGCGCATGGCGCGAACAAGCCGCCGAGGTTGATGGCCAAGCTGATCGAGTTCTTCACCAAGCCAGGTGAGCTGGTCCTGGACCCGTTCGCGGGCGTCGGCGGCACGCTGCTCGGGGCATCGATCTGTCGCTCCCCGCGGCGCGCACTGGGGTTCGAGATCGAGCCGCGTTGGGCGGAGGTCTACGACAGTGTCGTTAGCTCCGCGCTGGCGGCGCAGAACGGAGATGCGTCGCTTCTGGCGGACCTGGGCCAGTCTGACCCCGGCGGCGGAAGGGGTTTCGATCCGTCCGGCGCGCGACTGGTCATCGGAGACGCGGTGACGCTTTTGGCTGGTCTCGAAGCGGCGTCAGTCGACTTCGTGGCGACCGATCCGCCCTACAACCCGCAGCTGCGATTGACCATGGCGGGCGGGAAGCTGGCCGAGCGATTCGCCAATCGGCGAACCGACTACGCCATGGTGACCGCGGATCCGGCCGATCTGGCGAACAGCGCGACCTATGACGAGTACCTGGACAGGATGGAAGGCGTGCTCGCGGAGCTGCACCGCGTCCTCCGGCCCAAGCGCTACGCGACGGTCATCGTTCGCGACGCCTACCAGGACGGTCACTACCGCTTCACGGGCGCGGACCTGGCCGCGCGCGCCGAGCGAGTCGGTTTCGTGACTAAAGGGGATCTGGTCTGGTATCAGGCCGGCTCGCGCCTACGGCCGTACGGCTACCCGCGCGGGTTCGTCCCGAACATCGTCCACCAGCACATCCTGGTGCTCCGCGCCGAATAATCAGGAGCGGGGCTCCTAGGTCCCGTTGAGGAGCCGCGCACGCAGCTGCCCGTCCGCGGCGGCGTCGATCGCGGTCCAGGCCAGGGCCACGGCACCGTCGAAGATCGCTCTGTCCGCGGCGGGCGAGGCGGCGGCCGCGGTGAATTCGGGCTGATGGTTGACCGCCGGCGCCGAGTCGATGCCGATGATCGGATGGATCGAAGGCACGACGTATGAAACGTTGCCCATGTCCGTCGAGAAGCGCGTCATGAGTAGTCGAGAGGGATCCGGCGGCATGTCATCGACGAAAGTCCGGCCGAGCGCCTCGGCGTTGGCCCGATACAACCCCGTCAGGTCGCGGTCGTGGATCATGTCGGCATAGACGATGTGCTGCTCGAGAGTGAGCGCCGCACCGCTGGCCGTGGCTCCCGCCTCGAAACAGCGCAGGACCTTCTGGCGCAGCTCGTCCATTCGTGCGACTGACGCGGCCCGGATCATCCAGCGCCCCTGGACCTTGGCGGGAATAATGTTCGGTGCCTCGCCGCCGACGGTGACGATGCCGTGAACGCGATCCGTGGGCAGCAACGCCTGACGCAGCAATCCGATGGCGACCTGGGCAACGACCATTCCGTCGGCGGCGTTGATGCCACGCTCGGGAAAGGCGCCGGCGTGCGAGGGCAGCCCCGTGTAGGTCACATCGATCGACTGCGCGGCGAGGACCTCGGGCAGCAACTGGTCGTTCGGACCCGGGTGAACCATCAGTGCACAGTGGACGCCCCCGAAAGCGCCCGCGTCGATGAGCTGCTGCTTGCCGGCGCCGCCCTCCTCTGCGGGAGTGCCGATCACCGTAACGCGCATACCGAGCTGTTCCGCCACGGCCGTTAGCCCGACCGCCGCCCCAACCGACGAGGCCGCGATCACGTTATGGCCACACGCGTGGCCAACTTCGGGAAGGGCGTCGTACTCGACCAGCAGAGCCACGTTGAGCGGGCCGGGACCGGAGGTGCCGATGACCGCGGTCTCGAGCCCGCCGGCGCCCCGGGTGACGGCAAAGCCTGCCTTCTCGAGCCACTCGGCTACCCAACCCGCCGCCATGCGCTCCTCGTAGCCGAGCTCCGGGTTGGCGTGGATCCAGTGGCTGAGGCCGACCAGCGCCTCATTGGCCCGCTCTACTTGCTGTCGGGCAGCCGCCTTTGCATCGGTCGTATCCATCGGGTGGAATGGTAGGGGAGCCTGGATTCGAACCAGGGACCGGGCGGATATAAGCCGCCTGCTCTAACCACTGAGCTACTCCCCCGCGCCGAAATCGTACACCGGCCCGTTGCGCCGCTCGCGGCCGGAGGAGTTCTGAACTGCGTGGCACCCTGGTCGTCACCGATGGGGCTAAACCCTCTGCACGTCCACATTTGGGCGGTCTCGAGTCCCTGATCGAGCCGCGCCACGCTCGGAGACCCACGTAAAGCGACCGAAGGTCCTCTCATTAGTCCACGACCGACGATTAGTGGGCGGCGTGACGATCCGGGTGTCACGGACGGCCCCTGCGCGTGCACTGAAGGCCGACGCTGGGCCATCAGCCGCTGGGCAGCACCTGGAAAACGACTACCAGCACCAGGTATGCGATGGGCACGGATGCGAAGAACCCAAGAATCGCGGCCCATGCCGACCGACGTCGGACGCCCGACGCACCCGTGGGCAGCTCGACCCACAGGTAGGTCAGCGCGCTTCCAGCCACCACAACGAGAGCGATAAACAGCACGATCAGCGGCGCCATGGACGCCCCGGGGTTGAGCTTCGCATAAGCGAACAGGAACGCCCCACCGAGTGCGGCGATGGCGAGGTTGGCCAGCACAGCGCGCAGAACCGGTGGCGGCGGGTTGCGCAACTGGCGCCAGCGAACGGCGAGCCACGAGCGCGACTGCGGGTTCCGGCCGCTCATCGCACGATCAGCGGCGGCCGGTGCGGCAGAGATTCGGGCGTGTGGCTGGCGATCTCTGCCACTGCCGCCGCGAAGCGGTCGAGTTCCTCCTCGGTGTTGAACCACGCAACAGACGCCCTCAGCGCCTTTGTGTCGCCGGTCGTGCCCAGGATTGCGAAGGCGCGCCGGCGCAACTCGTCGAGCGCCGCCTCCACAGGCCAGCTTGGGAGTCGGAATACGACCAACGTCGCGATGGTGTTCGCAGGGGTGATCATCTCGATCCCATCGGATGCGGACAACGCCTCGTGCAAGCGGCGCGCCAGTCGCGCGCCGCGCTCGAGAGCCCAGTCGAGGCCAACGTACATCTCCAGCCAACCCACGCTGCGGGCCAGGCCGAGGGCCGCGGTCCGGGGGAGGCCGCCGGGCTCGAAACGACGAGCATCGGGCCACGGACGGGCGACGTCGCTGTGAAGCGTTTCGAACGCACGGCTGCCCGGGAGCGCAGCGCGACCTTCCGCCCGCGGTCTGCGCCCCACCCACAAGGCTCCGGTGTCCTCTGGCCCGAGCAGCCACCGATCGCCGGCGATGGCGATGAAGTCCGCGCCCAGCGAAGCAACGTCGAGCGGAACGGCGCCGGCCGACATCGACGCATCGACTGCGAGCCACGCCCCGGTTCCTTCAAGCGACCGCGCCACGTCCGCGATCGGGAGCAGCGAGCCCGTGGCCGGATCGACGTGCGGAAGCATCACCAACCTCGTTCGATCCGGAACTGCACCAGATAGCTCGGCGACGAGGTCCAGCTCGACCCCGAACCGGTCGTGCACGCCAGCTAGCGCGGCCAGGATTCCGCTCGAGGCAGTCGAGAGCGTCAGTGCTCGGTCACCAGGCTGCCAGTCGGGCGCCCAGGCCGCGATCGTGAGCGCCTGTTCGTCGCCGGTCGTCAGGCAGATTTCGGCTGGATCGCCGCCAACGAGCGCGGCAATGACGGCCCGCGCTTCGGACCTTCGTTGCACTGCGTCTTCCTCTCGGCCCTCGGTTGCCCGACCAACGCGCAGCTCCCAATCGTCCGCGTCGCGCATCGCCGCCGCCGTCTCGGCCGGCAGGGGTCCGCGGTACGCCGTGTCGAGGTAGATGCCTGCCCCGGTGCCGGGCAGGAGCTCCCGCAGATCTCGGACTTTCGCCGCGTCGGGAGCCTCTCGTGCCATAGCGGCGCGATCTTATCGGTGGAGGCTCAGCCGCCTTCCTCGAGGCGGTAGCCGTCGGGCAGCTCGGCACGCAAACGCTCTAGGGCGCCGGAGACGTCTGCGCCGGCGGGAGCCGTCAGCACCAGTCTTCGCTCGATCGACGCCGGAGCGGTCGGAATTGCCAATGGCACCAGTTGGGTCGCTTCTTCCGATTCGCCAGCCACGACTCGCTGATCGCGCCGCAGCCACCAGAAGTGCAGGCCGCCGAGCAGGATCGCAACGATCAGGACGCCCAAGGGTGTGCTGAGCTCTGATGTCAGGTTGCGCTGAACGGTCGCGCCGATCAGTGAGCCGATGAAGCGGTTGAGGATCAGCAGCAGGCCGCTCAGGCCCGCCAGGACTGAGCCCGCGATCGTCAGCAGCAGGTAAGCGCGGCGCGCGGTCGAGCGCGATTCGGCCACCTCGTCCGCCGTTCGCCCGGCGTGGACCTGCCGCAGGTCCAGGAGCCAGATCACGCTGCCGATGATCACCAACGCGAGGAATGACGCGAGCTGGGCACGCCAGTCATCCGATCCTGCGAGTGTGCGCTGGCCGCGGCCGAGGACATCGATGGCCAGGCCGAGCAACCATGCCAACGCGGTTGCCCCTGACGAAACCGCGATCAGCGCCACCGTGTAGGCGTCCACACGTCGCGCGCTCCTCGCTTGATCTACGCCCATGTGTCCACGCTCACGGATCATCGCCAACCGGTGTGCCCACCAGACGCCGGCAAACACGAGGCCGATCAGGACTGATCCGATGATCTCGCGCGCGACATCACCGCGCTGGGCGACGGTTTCGGCCCCGAGGACGGCGCGCAGGATCGTCGCCAGCGCGAGCGCCAGTTCGGAGACAGCCACGGTTAGGCCGATGAAGAGGACCACGACGTAATAGCCGGCCCGTGTGCGCGACTCGCGCTCTGCCGGCGCGCGCCAATCGGACGCATCGAGCATTCGGATCGAGTAGGCCCAGTGGCCGATCCACACGAGCAAGCCGACGCCGATGTTCGCCATCACGTCGGCAAGCGCCGACGGGCGGACGGCAGTTCCCCCGATGAGCCCTGTGCCAGTGAGTCCAAGGGAGTCGCCGGCCAGCTCGATGAGGCGGACTATGCCGTACAGCATGATGAGCAGCCCGATCAGCGTTGCCAGGTAGCGGTAGGTGCGGGGCAGCCACGCCGCGGCGCGAACCATGGGTGTGCGGAGATCCCGCCAGCGGACCAGCGCGTGATATCCCCAGAAGGCACCAACGACGGCAAGGGTTGCTGCGGCGGATATGGGACCGAGCTCGTCAGAGGGAGCGGCCCCCAGGGCAAGGCTCAGGAGGTATCTGAGTAGCTGAGTGCCGCTGGTGATCAGCGCGATGAGAAGCGCCAGCAGCACGATCGTGAGATAGAGGGCCCGAACGGCCGAGCTCCGTTCGGCGGCGCCGCCCGCGGCTACGGCACGCACGGAACGCTCCGCAACTCCCCAGTGGAACGCCCAGACCGGGAGTGCCACGGCGATGGTCGCAAGGACCAGGCTCAACTGGCCGCGGAGCGCTCCCTGGCTGTTACCGCCGAAAACCAGGTCCGCATTGCTGCCCAGGCTGATCTCCAGAGCGAGGTTGATCAGCGTTATCAGCGCGCCGATGAGCATCGCCAGCGTCACGCCGGCGATGACGTAGAGGTAGAGACGCCGCGCTATCGCCACGCGCGATCAGAACTCCGAGTAGCCGTAATACGGCTGCACGCCCAGGAGCGCCTCGTCTATTCGCCAGCCATCCGCCTCCAGGACCATGGAGATGGACTCCTCGTGCTCGTAACCCTCGCCGCCGTAGCCGAAGTAGTCCTCGATCGTGATGCGCAGGGTTCGCCTGGGATCGGCGCCCGTTGCGCTGACGAGCTCAACGGACTGACCCTCGGGTCCGTAGCCATAGCCAGCTTCTCTTCGGAACTCCTCGAGGCTCATCTGGCCCTTGGCGCGGGTCGAGAAGTAACCATATGCGGTGTCGTAGTCCTCGTCGTACCACGCCGCCAGGTAGCGCTGGAAGCTCGACTCAGGCGAATCGGCGGGATATGTCGCAGCCCCTTGGTTGCCGGCCAGAAGGATGACCAGGGTGGCGATCGCGACCACGGCCGCGATGGCCAGAGCGATGAGAGCGGTTCCGCTCAACCGCCAGCGTCGTGAGGATCTGGGGCTGACGGGCTCAGTCGGGACAGCCCCCTCTGGCTGTGGCGCGTCGTTTGCCGGAACGTCCATCGGTATGTCCCTCGGGCCGTGGCCCCCGGCGACGGTAGACCCGTCGAATCCGCGGGTCAAGCAAAATCGAGCCCGCGTAAATCAGGCCGGCGGCGCGGCTCCGGCCGTGGTCTGGACGCTGAAGCGCCTGCCGGACTCGAGCCGGCGATACAGCGTCTCAACGTTCGACAGCGTGTCGATCTCGCGTACGTCCTTGTCCGGCCGCAGACGGAAGATGCGCGGGAAGCGCAGCGCGAAGCCTGAGTCGTGGCGGTTCGAGCGGTGGATCACATCGAACGCAATCTCGACGACGACCGTGGGTTCGACCACGTAGAAGCGACCGAGCTGCTTCAGCGTGTGGGCCTGGAACCAGGTCGTCATCTCGGCGATCTCTGCGTCGGTCAGGCCGCTGTACGCCTTGCCGATGGTCGCCAGGCGGTCCTCCGCGCCGGGTCGATCGTCGCGGACCGCAAACGTGTAGTCCGACAGCACGCCGTGCCGCTTGCCGTGCCCAACCTCCACGCCGACGACGACGCAGTCGAGCGTCGCCAGCGGCCGCTTGAGCTTCAGCCAGCCGTAGCCGCGTCGCCCGGGCGTGTATGTCGATTCGGGGTCCTTGACCATCAGCCCCTCGTTGCCGCGCTCCTGGGCGGCATCGAAGATCCCCTCCAGCTCGTCGGTCGTTGAGGCAGTGATCAGATTTGCCGTGGCCATGCCCGGCACTTCTGGGAGTCCCAGCGCGTCTAATCGCTGGCGCCGCTCGCGCAACGGCAGACGCAAAGTCGGTTCCACGGCGGCGCCGCCACCCGGACCATGGGCCAGGATGTCGAAGGCCACGTAGATCACCGGCACCTGCAGCTGCATCTCGGCCGATGGGTTCTTGCGGCCGAGACGCGCCTGGAGCTGGATGAAGGGCAGCGCCATCCCGTCACGGAAGGCGAGCAGCTCCCCGTCTAGAACACCGTCCCAGGCAGCTGTCGCAACGGTCGCGACAACCTCCGGGTAGCCCTCGCTGACATCGTGCAGGTCGCGGCTGTACAGGCGCACGGCGTCGCCCTGCTTGTGCAGTTGGGCGCGGATGCCATCGTACTTATCCTCCACCCACACTGGGGCGCCGAGCCGGCTCAGCACCTCGTTCTCGTCGGCAACGGGCGAAGCCAGCATCGACTTCAGCGGCCGGAAGAGTGCCAGCTCGGCCTGGCCAAGCCGGTCGTCGCGCGCGAGCTCTGCGATCTGGCCCAGATCACCGGTGAGCATGCCCGCCCATTGAACGTCTGCCAGCGGTCGATCGAATGCCTGGGCTATTGCCGCCTCGAGGTGTCCCTCGCGCAGACCAATGCGCAGCTCTCCGCTGAGAACCTTGACGACCGACTTTGCGGTCAATGGGTCGGAGCGCTCGAGCAGCTCACGCAGCGGCACCTGCTTCGCCTGACCGCGCGCCGCTGCCATGGCGGTGAAGGCTTCGTCCGCGTCAACCAGCGATGGCGGTGCCCCTTGAGGAACGTGGTCGTGGGCGGCGAACAGATCGCCAACGGCCTGCCCGAGGTCGGACGACTCGTTGTAGGCCGCGCCGAGAGCGCCCGGCCCAGCGTTGACGACCTGTTCTGCCGCCGCGGCAATGGCCGACCAACCGATCCCCGTACTGCGCGGATCGCGCTCAGGGAACGGCCGGCCGGTGAGGTACCAAACGGCAAGCGGCAGTTCGGCGGGTGTGAGCGAACGCAGGTACTCGGCCAGCGTCGAGACCTTCTCTGTCGTGCGTGACGTGGCCGCGATTCGGGCGGCGACCTCGCTCCAGCGGCGCATCCGGGCCGATGGTAGTCGTGGTATAGGATCGCGGCCGTGTCCGTGCAGGAGCCTGATGGCGGGTATCTCGACCGAGACCTGTGGCACCCGCCCCAGCTGGTCGGTCAACTTGTCGCGCTCCGCCGGCCGCACCAGGACGACCTCCCCGCTGTCGTGCGCTGGTATCGCGATCGCGAGATCGCCCGGCTGACCCGATACCAGGCCCGACCCATGAGCGAAGTCGAGGTCGAGCGCTTCTTCCAGCACCGCGTGCTCGCCCCGGACGCGTTGGCCTATTCGATCGTCGAGCTGCCCGACTGGCGGTTGATCGGCTTTACGACGTTCAGCTCGCTCGACGGGGACAACGGCTCGGTCATGTTCCACATCACGATCGGCGAACGTGACGCATGGGGGCGCGGAATGGGGACCGAGGTGACGGAGCTGATGCTCGGACACGCCTTCGAGCGGCTGGGTCTCCATCGCGTGGGCCTCTCCGTGTTTTCGTACAACCTGCGCGCCATTCGTGCGTACGAGAAGGCCGGTTTCCGGATCGAGGGACGCCAGCGCGAGGCGATCCTGCGCGACGGCCGTTACTGGGACGAGATCCAGATGGGGGTGCTCGCGGCGGAGTGGCTCGAGCACCACTATGGACGCATCGGGGTGGCCGACGAAGCCCTGGTTCCTTGAGCAGTAGCGGCCCGGCGGGTGAGGCCGCGCGGCGCGAGTTTCGCGAGCTGATTGAGGCGAAGGGCCACGCAGTGGACAACGCCCGCGCCGCAATGGCACGACTGGAGACGGCGTTCGCCGAGGGTTCGTTGACGCGGACTGCCGCGATCGACCAAACGCTGGCCGACCTGCGACTTGCCCTCGAGCAGGACGAGGGTCAAAAGCTCGGCGGCAAGAGCGCGGAGGCCGCCCGATTCATCACCCGCGCGCTGGCGCGGCTGATCGAGGACGCCTAGAACCTATGGGTCAGTCGCAAGGGTCAATCGCACAGGAAGTAGGCCCGCGGTCCGTCGTGCCGAGTGAGCACGAGAACGGCACCGAGCGGGGTGCGCAGCTCGATCCAGTTCGGGTCGGTGAGCACGACGACCGTCGGCGTTGCGTTGATCAGCTCCCCGGTCTGACCTTCCGTGAGAGGTCCGCCCGCGCCGTTGTGCCCACTCATCGGGTCCCATAGGCTCCCATCGATATCTATGGGCGACATCAGCCCGCAGTGCCCCAGCGTGAAGTTGCGCGCGATTCCCAGCTCGAGCTCGCCACGCGGAGTGTGCGGAGCGACCACGGCGGTGTTCGGGTTGCCCGGCTCGGGGATGCCGGACACGTTCTGCGGCAGCGGGAGCGGCGCAGGTGTCGGCGTCGGCATCGGCGAGGGGACGGCAATGGTGGCTGGCACGGCCGATCCGCAGCCGACGATCAGGAACGCCGCAAAGGCAGCCAGGATGAAGTGCATGCCATCCAGACGGCGCCGCGACAGCCAGGTTCCGGGCCGCGCATACACTCGGCCGTGATGAGCAGTTTTCTGGGCCGCGGCCCGCGTCTCAGCGAAGAGCAGAAGAAGCGCATCCCGCCCGGCCAGTACTTCACCGAGAAGTGGCCCGTGCTCCACTACGGCTCGGTGCCGCGGGTAGACCTCAAGACCTGGGATTTCAAGGTCTGGGGCGAGGTCGACAACCCGTTCGAGTTCAGTTGGGCCGAATTCAAACAGATGCCCCGCAAGCCGCTGCACACGGACATCCATTGCGTCACGCGCTGGTCGCGGCTCGACATGGAGTTCGAGGGCGTGCCCATCCAACACATCCTGGAGCGGGCGAAGCTTCGCACGACCGCCCGCTTCGTGGTCGTCCACGCCGAGCAGGGCTACACCACCAATCTGCCGCTGACTGTGCTTGACGACGACGACGTCCTGCTGGCCGACATTGCCGACGGCGCCCCGCTGACGCCCGACCATGGCTACCCGCTGCGGCTCGTCGTCCCCAAGCGGTATTTCTGGAAGAGCGCCAAGTGGGTCCGCGGGCTTCAGTTCACGGCGGCCGATAAGGCGGGTTTCTGGGAGCGCTACGGCTACAACAACAGCGCGGATCCGTGGAAGGAAGAGCGCTTCAGCGACGACTAGTTGGCCATTTCGCCCCTTCTGCGGGTGGTAACTTCCCGTCACGCCACGTCGCCTGGAGGGACTCGAAATGGCAGATTGGAGATGCCCGCAATGCAGCTGGGTGAACCGGGACTTCGCCGATGCCTGCCTAAGTTGCGGACAGGAACGGCCGCTCGGGGCTGAAACCGTCGCAGCTGCTCCCCTACCCGATCCGGGAAGATGGGATCTACAAGCTCCCTTCGCGACGCCCATGCCAACTCAGATGGACCCGAGTCCGGCTAATGAAACAGCGAATGTCATGGCGCCGCCCGCGGAGCCCTATGGGATCACGGGTCTTTCCACGGGCATCGTTGGCGCCCTTATCGCCGCCGTTCTTGCCTCCGCGATCTGGTACGCGATCGTCGCGCTCAGCTCGTTCCAGATCGGCTACGTCGCGGCTGCGGTCGGCTGGCTCGTTGGGACGGGCGCGGTGATTGGCGCCCGAGGGCGTGGATCCATCTGGTTGTCGGCCGCGAGCGTGATCATCACGGTGCTGGCCCTCGGCATAAGCGAGTACCTGATCGCCTACCACTGGGCGACGAGGGATCTGGGCATCACCTTCTCGCTTCTTCAACCTCCAGACGTGATGCTGGACATCGTGCTCGCGGTGCTCCAGGAGGACCCGGCAACGTTGTTGTTCTGGGCCTTCGCCGTTGCGCTGGCGGCCTACGTCCCGTTCAAGGCGATTTACCGAACCGCAAGCGTCGTCCCCGCCGAGCGCTGAATCAAAACGGCGAGCCTTGCGGCTCGCCGTCGATCGTCAGGTCGAGTGGAAGATCAGTGGGAGCAACCGCCGGGGCTTCCCTCTGAATCGGCCGTCCGGAAGGAGCTTCCGCAGCCGCACGCTGAAACCGCGTTGGGGTTGTTGACCGTGAAGCCGGCACCCATGAGCGTGTCGAGGTAGTCGATCTCCGAGCCGAGCAGGTGCTGCGTGCTCTGGCGGTCGATGTACACGTTGATGCCCTTGCTCTGGACGGTGACGTCCTCAGAGCTGGGCTGGTCCTCGAGCATCATGCCGTAGCGGAAGCCGGAGCAACCGCCGCTGTAAACGTAGACGCGCAGGCCCATCTGCGGGTTCTGCTCAGCCGTGACGAGCTCCTGGAGCTTGCCGGCGGCGGCGTCGCTGAGCACGACGAGCGGCTCAGAAGTCATGGGAATCTCGGGCGCGACCTGAGGTTCGGTGTTCAGCATGGGTCAGAGTCTACCTCAGAAGAGAAGTCATGAGCTGAATGAAGACAAGGACCAACACAATGACCAGGATCGCCATGCCGATCGTCAGGACGGCCGTCAGGATCTGCGAGGGTTCCTTCCCTTCGGAGATGTCGCCCTCGTCGCCGTGATTGACAGCGTCCGGCTCGGTGGCGAGGAACCACAGATCCGACTGATCCTGGGCTGACACGGCAGGCAGAGCGGCGCTCGCGACCAAGCGCGGACTGGCGGCTGGCAGGACCTGGGCGCGCTGGGGCTCGACGTAAGTCGGTGGCGCGAACGGGGGCGCAGCGGCAGATGGGTACGGGATGGGTGGCTGGGTTCCTGGCCTCGGCGCCGCGGCCGAAGTGGGCGGCGCATAAGTCACCGGCTCCTGTGGCACGGCGTATGCCGGCGGTGGTGCGAAAACGGGTCGAGACGCGGTCGGTGCCGCGGGAAGTCCCGCCAGCGGGTCGGCCTGTCCTGGCTGCGCCCAAGGTGGGACTGCCGCGGGATATGGCTGCACGACTGGTGGCGGAGCAAAGGACGGGGCTCCTGCCTGGGTCGGCGCAACGGTTGGGACAGACATGCTGTCCGCCTCGGGCCACGTTGCCTGAGCGAAGAATGCCGGAGCGGGTGCCCACGGCGGCGTGGGCGCGGTTGCGGGTCGGAACGCAGCCGGCATTTCCGTGGGCGGGACGAATTGCGGCTGCTGCCACTCGGGCGGGGACACCGGATCTTGCTGGGTGTCGTGCCATGGTGCCGAGGCGACCGATTGGGCCGGAGCGACGGGCCTGGTCCGCTGCGGCGCGGTTGGCTCGATCCACGCATCGTGGCCGCCGTTGTTTCCGCGCGGCTCGAACGCGGGATGGCGCGCCGTCACGGGCGCAATTTCAGGCACCGCCGGCCCAGGCACAGCGGGCGCGTAGTCGAGCTCGTTGGCTCTTCGGGCGGCTTCGGCTGCGCTTACAAGACGGTGCGAATCATCGAGGATCGCGAGCTCAATCCGAACAACGAGTGGCGCCTGCGGGGCTGGCGCGGTCGAGTATTGCACCGCGGGCTGTGCAGGCTGGTGCGGGTTTGCCGGTTGTGGCTGCTCAATGGCTGCGGCAGGCACAGGTTCGGGAGCTGGATCGACTGGGGCGGCGGGCTCGGGCGGGTCAGCGTGGGCGAACGCCGCAACTCCGTTACTGAATAGACCCGCGGGCGGCGTCGGGCCGAATCCGGTCTGTCCGAAGCCGGTTGGCTCTACGGCAGATTCGGGCCAGCTCGTCGCAGGTTCGGCCGGCTCACTCCAGTCGGAACTTGCTGCCGATAGTGCGGCCACCGGCTGGGCAAGGGCGCCAGACACCGGGGCCTGGGCGATCTGCTCCGTCGAGATGGTCGCGTCGTTGCGGCCTGAGTCGTGGCCATTCAGTTCCGGCCAGGCATGAGCGACGGGCTGGGATACGTCGCCGAGCACGGGGGCATAAGCATCGTCCGGATCCGCGGCGGCGGACTGGCCGACGAACTCGGCGCTTGCAGCATTGGCGCTAACTACCGCCGCTACAGGAGCCCAGGGCATCGGCCACGCGTGCATCTGAAGTGTCGCGCTGTCGGGGTTCGCGTCAAACATGTCGGGCGTGCGATCGTCCTCCGGACCAGGGTCGACCCAGTCGCCCGCGGCAGGCCGGTCCCACGCCGGTTCGTCAGGCGCGGCGGTGTCGAGGGTAGCCGTGTCCGTTGGCTGCTCAAACTCGTTCGGGCGATCCCACGGAACGTCGTCGCGTGGCGGAGTGGTCCACATTGGCGCTTCGTCCGGAGCGGGCGTCCACGCGGGTGCGACCTCGGCTGACTGTTGAGTGGGCGGTGTCCAGTCCTCGGTCGGATCGGTCGGATGCATCGATGGCGGCTGATTAGTCGTCTGCATCGGCTCGGACGGAGGTCGAAGTCGCCGGGCCATGAGGTCGTTGTCCATCAGGCGGGGACCTCTTCGCCGATGCGCTCGATGATCGTGGCGATCCCCTGGCCTACGCCGATGCACATCGTCGCCAGGCCGAAGCGCTTCCCGGTGCGGGCCAACTCGTGACTGAGCATCGTGATCAGGCGCGCCCCACTCATGCCGAGCGGGTGGCCGAGCGCGATCGCCCCGCCGTTCACGTTGACCCTCTCTGGATCCAGACCGAGCTCGCGCATGACAGCGATCGACTGGCTGGCGAACGCCTCATTGAGCTCTATCAAATCGAGATCGCCGACCTCGAGGCCCGCGCGCTCGAGCGCCTTCCGCGTCGCCGGGATGGGGCCGAGGCCCATCACCGAGGGGTCAACGCCTGCGACTGCCGTCGAGACCACGCGCGCCAAGGGCTTGAGGCCCTCGCGTTCGGCGAATTCCCGCGCGACGACGACCGTCGCCGATGCGCCGTCGTTGATCCCCGACGAGTTGCCGGCGGTCACACTGCCGCCCTCGCGGAAGGCTGCTCGCAAGCGACCGAGGGCCTCCATCGACGTATCCGCGCGGGGATGCTCATCGCGCTCGACCGAGATCGACTCGCCCTTCGGCTGCGGGACCATCACCGGCACGATCTGATTCATGAAGCGGCCTTCGTCGATGGCCGCCACGGCGCGCCTGTGACTGCGCAGCGCAAACTCGTCCTGCTCCTCGCGCGTGACTCCGCAGCGCTCCGCGACGTTCTCGCCCGTCTCGCCCATCGAATAGGGCTGATGCATCTCGGCCAGGCGCGGATTGGTGAAGCGCCAGCCGAGCGTGGTGTCGTACATCTCGCGATTGCCACGGTCGTACGGGGTTTCCGGCTTGGCCATCACGTACGGCGCTCGAGTCATCGACTCCACCCCGCCGGCCACGAACGCGTCCCCGTCGCCGGCCATGATGGCGTGCGCTGCGCTGTTGATTGCCTGCAAACCTGACCCGCACAGTCGATTGACGGTCTGCCCTGCAATCTCCACTGGCAGTCCCGCGAGGAGAGCGGCCATGCGCGCTACGTTGCGGTTGTCCTCACCGGCCTGGTTGGCGCAGCCGAGGATGACGTCTTCGAATTCGAGCGGCTCAACGCCAGATCGCTCGACCGCTGCCTTGATGGCAGTAGCCGCCAGATCGTCCGGTCGGACGCGCGCGAGTGCGCCACCGTAACGGCCAACTGGCGTGCGGACAGCACTGACTATCCACGCTTCGCGCGTGCGTCGATCGAGAGGTCGCGACATGCACGGATTGTAGGAGCGGTGCCCATATGCACCGGCATAGCCCAAAGGTCACGGGGTGCGGCAGCCGTTGTCTGCCGCGCGCCGCGCCTGGAGGCGTCATGTCGAGGCTCCGTCAGCGCCGCGGACCCCTCGCCGCGGACCGTACTGACGAGGCTCCGTCAGCGCCGCGGACCCCTCGCCGCGGACCGTACTGACGAGGCTCCGTCAGCGCCGCGGACCCCTCGCCGCGGACCGTTCTGACGAGGCTCCGTCAGCGCCGCGGACCCCTCGCCGCGGACCGTTTTTCAAATGCCACTTTCAACTCGGCGGTATGGCAACGATCTAGCTGTCTTCCGCGGCGTCCACGTCCCACCCGGCGGCAACCAGCGCCGTGAATCCACGCTCATTTCCCGCAAGCGAGCGCCTGGTCCCACTGCCCCTCGGCCAAGATTGGGAGATAAGGCGTCGATAAGTGCCGAAGTTGAAAATGCGATTTGAAAATGCCGCAGGAAACGATCGAAGTCGCCGAATGGAGGCGACGCAGTGTCCAGGAGAAACCGGCTCACCCGTGCTGCGTCCAGGCTCGATGCTCGCCGGCTTGCTCACGCCTCGGCCGTCACCCTGGGCGGTCGAGTCCGGGATGCACGACGGCGTCGTCGGTGGAGCCTCCGTCAGCTCGGGGAGCGAGTAGGGCTGACAGCCGCTCGATTGAGCCAAATCGAGCGAGCAGGCGGTGCCGGAGCCCCGCTCGAAGTCTGGTACGCGCTCGGCCAGGCATTGGGGCTGCCGTTCCAGGCGGCCTTCGCTCGCGACAAGGCCGAGGAACCGTTCGACGCCGGTCATCTCGGAATCCAGGACCTGGCGCTGCGGCTCGGCCGAATCACCGGTCGCAGCCGGAGCTTCGAGCTGCCCACCCGACCCGCGGATCCGTCTCTTTCGATCGATGTGGGCCTTAGAGACGATGCGCGGCGGCTCCTGATCATCGAAGAGTGCTGGAACACATTCGGCAACATCAACGCGAGCGTCCGGAGCACTAGGCGCAAGATCGCCGAAGCCGAGGACCTCGCGGTTGCTGCCGGAGGAGATGCGGGGCCGTTCCGAGTCGCGGCATGCTGGATCGTCCGAGACACGCGGAGAAATCGAGAGATCGTGGGGCGCTACCCAGACGTTTTCGCGAGCACGTTCCCGGGCTCATCCCGCCAATGGGTCGCGGCACTGACACGGCCGGGCGTCTCCCCGCCAGAGGGACTGGGGCTTGTGTGGTGCGACCTGAGAGCCAGGCGGCTGTTTGCGTGGCGGAAACCTTCCTAGATCGACGCCACCTGCCAGAGCGAGCGGGCGACCTGAAAGCGCTCCCCGTAGCGAGACTCGAGCCGAGCGAGCCCCTCGATGACGTTCCTCAATCCGATCTGTCCGGCACGCTCGAACGGACCGTGCGGGTGATTGGCGCCGAGCCTCATCGCCCGGTCTATATCAGGCGGCTCGGCCACTCCTTCGGCCGCTGCGATGTATGCCTCGTTGATGATGGCCAGCTCGATGCGCTCGACGATTTCAATGTCCGTCAAATCAGTTCCGGCGGGCGCCTGGACGCCCACCTCGGCGAGGCTGGATGACAGGCCAGTCGGTCGGCCGTCCTCGTATCTGTAGAAACCCTCGCCGGTCTTTCGGCCGAGGCGTCCGCCTGCAACGAGGGTGAGCTGGATGCCTGAGGGCGTGAACCGGAGCGCCTCGTCGAAACCCTCCCACAGTGCCGTGGCGACAGCGAGGTTGACGTCGATGCCGACGAGGTCCATCAGGGCGAGCGGGCCCATCGGATAACCGGCCGACTGGACCGCCCGATCGATCTGCTCAACACCAGCCTCGCCCGCCTCGAGCATGCGCAGCGCTTCGAGCGTGAACGGCCGATTCACCCGATTGACGATGAAACCCGGCATGTCGGCGCTGACGATGGGCTGCTTGCCGAGTCCCTCGACGAAGGCAACGGCGCGGTCGAGGATTGCATCGGAGGTACGCTGCGTGGCGACGACCTCGACCAGCGGCATCACCGGCGCCGGGTTGAAGAAATGGAGACCGACGACGCGCTCCGGCACTCCGCTCGACTCGGCGATCTCGGCGACGCTCAGGGCGCTCGTGTTTGTTGCGAGGATCGTCTCTGGGCCGGCGGAAGCGCCCAGCGCCAGGAAGATGGTTCGCTTCAGGTCCAGGTCCTCGAGCGCCGCCTCGATTACCAGGTCCGCCTCTTGCGCGAGGCCCTCCAGCGTGTGGGCATCGTGCAGCGAATCGAGCATCTGTTGCCGATCGTCCGGTGTGAGGCGGCCCTTCTCGACGAGTCTTGCCAGGCCGTCAGCGATGCGGGCACGGCCACGCTCGATCTGTTGGTGATCGACGTCGTGCAAGTGGACCTCGTGTCCGGCCTGAAGAGAGACCTGGGCGATACCCGCGCCCATCGTCCCGGCGCCGACGACGCCGACGATGAGAGGCTCAGTCACCTTTGAAGTTCGGCGCTCGCTTCTCGACAAACGCTGCGACGCCCTCCTTGTGGTCGTTGGACCGGCCCGCGACCGACTGGAGTTGAGCCTCGTAGTCGAGGGCCTGCTCGAGGTCCAGCTCGAGCGCCCGGTTGAGGGCGCGCTTTGCGAGGGCGAGTGCGATGGGCGCCGATTTGGCGAGGCGTGCGGCGAGCACGTTGGCTTCATCCATCAGGCGGTCGGCGGGAACGGCGCGGTTGATCAGCCCGATTCGCTCGGCGGTCGCGGCGTCAACGGGGTCGCCGGTGAAAATCATCTCGGCGGCGCGAGGGAGGCCGACAAGGCGGGGCAGGAACCAGGTCGAGCCGGTGTCAGGGACCAGCCCGACGCGCGAGAAGGCCTCGATGAACGTGGCGTTATCGGCGGCGATGACGATGTCGCAGGCCAGCGCGATGGACATGCCCGCGCCCGCGGCGACGCCGTTGACGGCGCCGACAATCGGCTTCTCGAGTCGGCGCATGGCCACGATGATCGGGTTGTAGCGGATGCGCAGCTCCGCCCCGAGATCGCTGATGCCCGGCGCCTGCCGCTCCTTGAGGTCTTGACCCGCCGAGAACGCACGCCCCGCGCCCGTCAAGACGATGGCCCGCACTTCCTTGTCGCGCCCAGCCTCCTTGAGGGTGGCAAGGAGCGCCTCCTTCATCTCGATCGTGAAGCTATTGAGCGCGTCCGGCCGATTCAGGGTGAGCGTGAGAACACCGTCGGCTGTGGCGCGGAGCACCGAGTCACTCACCGGGCCCACTCGCCGTTCCGGTCGATCCACAGGATCGTCGCGTAGGACATCGCCGCCACAACAAATGCCCAGATGGCGGCTATCACGTACAACACCCGGCCGTCTCCAGTGTCGAGCGCGAGCGCCACAAGAACGGCGCCGGTTACAAGCTCGAAACCGATCCAGAACCATTGGCTGCGTCGCGTGCGCGAGCCCAAGAGGGTCACTTTCACCCACCATGGATACCGTTCTGGAGGAACGCGACCCGTCAAGGACATCGCTGTCAGGTTATCGCTTGGGTTGGGTCAGATACCGACATCGACCGGCTGCGTCGGAGGGCCAACCTCGAGCAGTTGGAGTACCAGCTCCGGCAGCCGCCGCGGCGCAAACTCATCAGCACTTGTCGCCAGCTCATCGGCTGTCCACCATCGAATGTCGTCGGGGCCATGCTCGAGCAGGGCCTCGGGAGACGGGCGCGGCTCGAAGGCCGCGGCATGGCCGACGTAGATCCGCTCGGTCTGGTCGAACGGCTGTCCTCTGAAGACACCGACATGGCGTCTCGTCCAGATGCACGATCCCAGCTCAAGATCAATGCTGCCAAGTTCCTCGGTTAGCTCTCGCGAGGCCGCGGTCTCGTCGGTTTCGCCTGCCTCGACACCGCCGCCAGGAGTGCACCACCAAGAATGATCGCCGTCCCAGAAGCGGACAAGCAGAATCCGGTCTGATTCGTCAAATAGCAGAACGCGAACCGACTGGCGGCTGCCCACCTTGCGCTATCGCTCAGCTCCACGTGCCGTGGCGGTCGATCCAACGGATCGTCAGCCAATACATGGCAGCCGAAATCACAAACCCGATGCCGCCGATTAGCGCGATAAGCACGCCCAGTGTTGACTGCGAGACCACTAGTCCGTACAGCAGCGCCCCAACCGCCGCGGCCAGAGATAGCCAGAGGAAGAACCATTGCGCGGTCCGGCTACCCGCGCCCATGAGAGACACCCTGGCCCACCATGGGTATTTATCTCGCGAAACGCGTGGGTCCATCAGCGGCCTTTCCACGTTGGCTTGCGCTTCTCCATGAACGCCCGCATGCCCTCCTTCTGATCCTCGCTCGCGAAGAGGAGGAAGAAGTTGCGGCGCTCGAACTCCAGGCCGGCCTCCAGCGACAGCTCGTACGCTCGGTTGACTGCTTCCTTTGCGGCGCGGACGGCGAGAGGAGGCATCGACGCCACCTCCGACGCCAGAGTCAGGGCGGATGGCACGGTCTCCTCGCGAGCCACCACCTGAGAGACGAGGCCGCGTTCGTACGCCTCGAGCGCCGACAGGTTGCGCCCCGTCAGGATCATCTCCATCGCCTTTGCCTTGCCCAGGGCCCGGGTCAGCCGCTGAGTCCCGCCCGCGCCGGGCATGATCCCGATCTTGATCTCCGGCTGGCCGAACGTCGCGTCGTCCGCGGCGACGACCATGTCGCACGCCATGGCCAGTTCGCATCCGCCACCCAGGGCGAAGCCGCGCACGGCCGCGATAAGTGGCACGCGGATGCGACGCAGCCGCTCCCAGCGTGCGAAGTTGTTTGCGATCGTCAGGGTGACCGGCGTCGCGTCGGCCATCTCCTTGATATCGGCGCCTGCAGCGAACGCCCGATCTCCAGCTCCCGTGATAACGACGCATCTGACCGATTCATCGCGGTCGAGTGACTCGAGCGCCTCAACCAGCTCGCCCAGGGTCTGGTAGTCGAGGGCGTTCAGCACCTCCGGTCGATCGAGAGTCACCAGCGCGACGCCGTCGACGGCCGCACCCGTGGCGGGATGCGACGCCGGGTTGTCGACCCTTACTCGCGGCTTGGTCGTTTCAGCGCTCATGAGCCGGCACCCTCGATCTCGTTGCGCAGCTTCTCGAAATCCGGCGGCCGCTTCTCGTGGAAGCTGGCCAGGCCTTCGGCGACCTCGCTCGAAGCCGCGTGGACAGTGAGCCACTCACGCGCCATGTGCACTGTCATCGCCCAGGACAGGTCCTTCCAGAAGTTCAGCTGCACGCGAGTGGCCCGGATGATTTCGGGCATCTTGCCCAGCAGCTCGTCGCAGTAGTCGGCCACGGCTGCGTCGAGCTCCGCGCGTGGGACGACGCGGTTCACCCAACCCCAGTCGAGGGCCTGCGCCGCGCTGATCGGCCGATTGAGCAGCAGCACTTCGCGGGCTCGGCGGTCGCCCACCAGCAGCGGCATCCACTGCGTCGCGCCACCCGCCGGCAGCGAGCCCCTTGTCGGCCCGACGTGACGGAAGACGACGTCGTCTGCCGCCACGGCCAGATCGCACGCGATGTTCAGTTCGTTGCCCCCGCCGACGACCATGCCATTGAGGCGCGCAACGACCGGCTTGGCGCAGTCCTTGATTGCCTCGATCGCCTCGATGAAACGACCCATCCAGTCCCAGTAGTCGTTGGGCCGGGAGAGGAAAGCCTCCTGCTCGTCGAGATCTGCGCCCGTCGAGAACGCTCGGTCGCCGGAACCGGTCAGCACGACCACGCCCACGTGATGGTCCGCGGAGGCCGCGCGAAACGAGTCGCGGAGCGCCTCCAACGTCTGCCGATTGAGGGCGTTGAAGACCTCCGGCCGATCGATCCGAACGGTTGCGACGCGACCCTCCACGTCGTAGTGGACGGTCACTCGGCGGCCTCTTCGAGGGCAACGAGCGTCAGCAGCCCGGGCGCGATCTCGCGCAGGTTTCGCCCCGCGGCGCGCATCTCGTCGCTGGCCATGCCCGCGTCAAGCGCCGCGCGATCGTCGAACTCCATGCGCGTGGCAAGGACAATGTCGTCGCCCGAGTATTTGGTGCTGACCGGCTCCGCCACCGTTGAGCGCAACCCGGGGACCATCGAGATCAACGGCAGATGCTCCTCCCGGTAGCGGCGCATGAATTCGTCCAGCCCATCGTCACCGCCCTCGGGGCGTTTGAACAGCGCGAGCAGCGTCACTGCCATGGATTCTCCTCCCTACCAGGTGCTGAAAGGATCGGTTGGATCCGCTTCCGTTGCCGCGACCGCGGCGGCGGTTGGGTCGTAGGCGTGTGCACCGTCGCCCTGAGCCACCGGGGCTGGCACAAGATCGCGCATGGCGTGTTCGGCGCGCTGGACGGCAATCTTCTCGGTCGATCGATAGAAGTTCGCGGCCGCCAAGTTGAACAGGGCCGGCTGGCTGACCATCACCTGGTGTGGGCTGTTGGGGCAGATGAACAGGCGCGAATCCGGCAGCTGCTTGTGGATCGCGACGGCATGATCGACAGGCACGAACACGTCGCGGTCGCCATAGACGAGCTGCACGGGCAACCGGATGCGGCGTAGATCCTCGGGCGTCAGCAAGCTGGCGGCGGCAACGTCGCCGACTATCGCGGGAAGCAGTCTCTGCCAGGCGCCCCCACCCTGGACTGGCCCATGGCGTCGCTCCAGTTGGTCGGCCCAGTCGGGCTCCTCGCGCAGGATTCGCTCCGGGTCCATAAGGCGCTTGGCCACGCTCGTGCGCGGCTCACGAACGATGTCGATGCCGCAGATGATCGCCGTGCGGAGTCGCTCCGGATAGCGAGTCGCGAAGGTCAGCGCCGTCATCGCGCCCATGCTGAAGCCGACGACGTGGAATGTGGCCAGGCCGAGCGCGTCGACGAAGGCGAGCAGATCGGCAACCAGCGTGTCCCGGTCGAAGCCATCGCGGACGTCCCACTTGGTCCCGCCATGGCCACGCGCATCAACGAGGTACAACCGGAAAGCCTTGCGCCATAGTGGCCGTTGCGCCGACCAGTCCTCGGCCGCCGTCGACGTCGCGCCGTGAAGCATTACTAGCGGTGGGCCTGCGCCCTCGACGGTGTAGTGGACGTCGAGCCCGTTTGCTCGGATCAGCGGCACGCGGCAGTCTGCTAGCGGAGCGTGTCGGGCTTGCCGCGAAGGTCGGGCGTCGCGGCCTTTTCGATGCTCAAGTAGCGCCGGCGGAAGTAAAGCAGCGGCCATCCCGTTTCGTCGCGGCAGCCGGTCTCGATGACTCGCCCCAGGTACATCGTGTGGTCGCCGGCCTCGATCCGCTGTTCGACGTCGCAGCAGAGGTATGCAATTGCCGCTTCCAGCACAGGCAGACCGGCCGCGCCCAGCTCGTAGTCGGCATTGCAGAACGCTGATCGGGGTTGGGCGGACGGGGCACCGGCGAAGCAGTCGGACAGATCCTGCGAGTCCTCACCCAGGATGTTCACCGCGAAACGCTTCGTGCGTTCGATGATCGGGTGGATTGACCGCTCCTTCCCGATCGCAACCATGATCAGTGGCGGATCGAGCGAGATGCCGGTGAACGAGTTCACGGTGGTACCCCACGGCTGGAGGCCATTCGGGGTTTCCTCGATAGTTGTCACGACGGTGACGCCGGTCGCGTAACGCGTGAGGACCTCGCGATATGCCTGCTTGTCGATGCCCTCGGCATCCGCGCTATGCGGGCGCCCGATCGTCGTCGATTCGGCCATAGGCCTGCGAGTCTAGCCCCGATCTACGAGCGGCTTGACCTCGCCGATGAAGCTCTCCAGCGTCTCGTCGTCGTACGGCGCCGGGATCTCGGGAATGACGACGTTGATGCCGATCTCGCGGTACTCGAGGACGCGGTCTGCGATCTGCCGTGGCGTACCGACCCAGAAGGTCTCATCGTCCTCGACGTCGGCCATCGGCGTATGGTTCTGAGCCATCGTCTGGCGCAGCAATTCCTGTGCCTCGGCCTCGCTGGCGCGGATGAAGAGCTTGCACGAAACGGTGCGCTCGATCTCAGCGGGATTGCGGCCCACGTCGGCGCAATGCTGATCGAGCACATCCATCTTGTGCCGCAGCTTCTCTGGCGAACCGGATGTGTTCCACATGTCGGCATATTTGGCCACTGTGCGCAGGGTCTTGCGCTCGCCCGCTCCGCCGATCATCAGCGGCAGCCGCTTCTGTACGGGCAGCGGCTCTTGCCGTAAATCCGTGAATGCGTAGTGAGCGTCTGGCTTGGATGTCGCAGAGCCACCGTCGAGCACGGTCCGGATCGCCGCGGCCGACTCGTCCAGCCAGGCGAGGCGCTCTCCGGGGGTGTGACCGAAGTCCAGGCCGTGGGCTGTGTGCTCGTATTGGAACCATGCCGCGCCCAGGCCGAGGATGGCCCGTCCGCCACTCACGTGATCGAGCGTAGTGGCCATCTTTGCCACCAGCCCTGGGTTGCGGAAAGTGTTTGCGCCGACCATCAGGCCGAGCCGCACGCGGGAGGTCGATTTGGCCCAGGCCGCCAGGGAGATCCAGCCGTCGAAGACCGACTGCTGGGGCTCGCCGAAGATCGCATGCAGGTGGTCCCAGGTCCAGACGTGGTCGTATCCCAACTCGTCCACTCGGCGGGCGGCCCGTTCGAAAGTCGGCCAATCGGGCGTCATGTTCCACAGCAGAATCCCGGCTCTCATGTCGCTCATGAGCAAATGGTAAGAGTGGCCGCGAAAGCTGACGTTGGCCTCAGCTGGGTCCGAACAGCTTTTCGTCGACTAACACGGCGTATCGATCAGTCATGCCAGCCACGTAGTCGACCACCTGCGTGGTCAGGTCGGCTTCGCTGTCGCGGTAGGAAGTGGGCAGCTCGGACGGATTCTCGAGGTGGTGGTCGACCAGGCGCCGGATGAGCGCGATCGCCGGCTCGGTGTGGACGCGCTGGCCGGGTGACAGGTAGACCCTGTCGAACATGAACTGGCGCAACTCGTTCATGACGGCGAGAGTCGGGGCGTCCATCCGCACCTCGCCGCTGCGCAGGCTCTCATCGATGACCGCGTTGATCATCTCGTCGATCCACACTCGTCCGGGTGGACCAAAACGCTCAAGGGCCGCCGCCGGGATCTCCTCCGGCGAGAGGACGTTGGCGCGGATCGCGTCCAGGGCGTCGTGTGTGAGGTAGGCGATGCGATCGCCGTACCGGACGGTCATCGCCTCGGCGGTGTCCGGCGGCGGGCTGATCTTCCACGAGTGAGCGCGGATACCGTCGCGCACCTCCCACGTCAGGTTGAGGTCCTCGAGCACGTCGAAGATGCGCACGCTCTGGGCGGCGTGGTGCCAGCCTGTTTCCGGGAAATACGGCGACAGGGCCTCCTCGCCTGTGTGGCCGAAGGGTGAGTGGCCCACGTCGTGCCCAAGCGAGATGGCCTCGGCGAGCGTCTCGTTCAGGCTCAGCGCCCCGGCGATAGCGCGTGAGATCTGTGTGACCTGGAGAGTGTGCGAGAGGCGCGTGATGAAGTGGTCGCCGTCGGGGTTGATGAAGACCTGCGTCTTGTGCTTCAGGCGGCGGAAAGCCTTGGAATGCAGGATCCGGTCGCGATCGCGCTCGAACGCCGTGCGGTACTCGTCCGGCACCTCTGGCCGCGCCCTGCCGCGAGTGGCAGCTGCTGGCGTCGCCGACGGCGCAAGCAGTGCTTCCTCGGCCTCACGGGCGAGCCGGTCCCGTCGCACGAGCGCAGTTGTTGAAGCCGTCGATTTCATCGCCACGACATTCTCACGTTCGCGGCTTACCTGCGACTTTGATCGGGCTCCACGAGTCTGAAGTGCTCGCACACGATGAGCGTTTCGTCGGTAATCGCGTGATCTGACCAGAAGCGCTCGTGCGCAGCGCGCCAGTCGGCGAC
Organism: uncultured Anaerolineaceae bacterium; assembly: GCA_964477545.1. Taxonomy (GTDB): domain Bacteria; phylum Chloroflexota; class Limnocylindria; order Limnocylindrales; family CSP1-4; genus JALYGJ01. The sequence continues at coordinate 56,326 of CAYZEJ010000002.1, forward strand.
GGTCTCGAAGCCTTCGCCTTCGTCGCGCGCGAACTGAAGATCGACTTCACCGGCCGGTACGACGCGAACCGCCATCGTCTCGACCACGCCGATGTGCTCGTCGTCGTAGCCCAGCAACGACCACCGGTCTCCGGGCTCCGGCAGAGGATCCTCGGTATGCGGAGCAAACTCGCTCGCCAGCCCGGCAGTAGCGATCTTGTCGCCGCGTAAGACTGCGTCCACGAGCCTCCGCCGGAGATCGGTGCGCGGGTAGCCAAGGCCGAACGGCGGTAGGTCGGCCGAGTCTTTCACTAGCGTGGGCTGCGCCTGGCGACGATGTATGCGCGACGGCTCTGGTATTCGACCTCCGGCGCGTACGGGGCGCGCTCCTCGGCGGACACGACGACGAAGCCGGCGTCGGCGACAAGCGCCGTGACGTGCTCTGTCGGCAGGAAGCGCGCATCGAGCACGACCGGCATGTCCCACCACTGCTCGCGATGAACCACCTCGTCGCCGATGTGGAACGCCAGGGCACACTGGCCGCCATCGGCCACCACGCGGGCCATCTCGGCGAAAGCGGTCCCCAACTGATCGTCGTCGAAATGGATGATCGAGTAGAACGACACCACGCCGGCAAGCTCGCCGTCACCGAAAGGCAGCGCCAGCATGTCGCCCGCGATCACCTCCAAGTCAGGGAACAGACGACGTGCCTCAGCGACCATGCCCGGTGACAAATCGAGACCGGAGATGTCTACGCCACCCATGGCCAGATAGGCGGCCACGTGGGCTGGACCGCAGCCAAGCTCCACGACACGCCCGCGGCCTCTTACGGCGTCGGTAAAACGATCGAGGAAGTCTCGGTCAAACGGCTTGTCCTCGAGCTCTCCCGCGATCTCCTCGGCGTAGCGCCGAGCGACGGTGTCGTAGGTAGCGCGAGTGTCAGTGGGTCGGAACAGGGCCGGTTAACCCCCGCCGCCCACCGGGCCCGTTGGGCGCTTGTAACCCTCGGGCATGCGCGGCTCGAAGCGGAATCCACCGGCGACTCCTGGCTCGGTCAGCTCGTGCGGGTCGAGGATCTGCTCGATCTCCTCGGCCGTGAAGATGCCCTTCTCGACGACCAGGGCGCGGATCGTCTTGCCGGTCGCGACCGCTTCCTTGGCGATGTCCGCGGCGAGTGCATAGCCGATGTACGGCGCGAGCGGCGTCGCCATCGCGCTCGACTGCTCGAGCAACCATGCAGATCGCTCGACGTCAGCCTCGATGCCTGAGACGCACTGGCGCGCGAATTGGCGAGCTCCGTTGGTCAGGATGGCAATCGAATCGAGCACCTCGTGCGCCATCAGCGGCATCATTACGTTCAGCTCGAGCTGGCCACGTGACGCGGCCCAGGCGACGGCGGTGTCCGCGCCGATCACGTGGTACGAGATCATGGCCATGTTCTCGACCATCACCGGGTTGACCTTGCCGGGCATGATCGACGACCCCGGCTGGAGTGCTGGTAGTCGGATCTCGGCGAATCCAGTGCGCGGACCAGACGACATCAGCAGCAGGTCTTCGAGGAGCTTGGTCAGGTCGACCGCCAGCCCGCGCAGGGCGGCTGAGACGGCGAGCATCGGCGCCATCGACTGCGTGGCATGGACCAGGTGCTCGGCCGGGCGCAGCTTGTGGCCGGTCTGTTCGGAAAGAAGCTCCACCACGAGTCGGATGTACTCCGGCTCCGCATTGAGGCCCGTGCCGACGGCTGTCGCGCCGATGTTCTGCTCCAGCAACCCGTCCGTTGCCGCGGTGATGGCGGAACGCGCGCGGCGAATGGTCAACGCGTAGGCGGCGAATTCCTGGCCCAGCCGGATGGGCACCGCGTCCTGCATGTGCGTCCGGCCTGACTTGAGGACGCCATCGAAGGCCACGCCGCGCTCCGCGAACGCTTCGGCCAGTTCATCGAGGACGGGCAGAAGCTCGTTGACCCGGTCCAGCGTGGCCAGGCGCATGGCCGTGGGGAACGTGTCGTTGGTGGACTGGGCCATGTTCACGTGGTCGTTCGGGTTGACGACCGCATAGTCGCCGCGGTGCCCGCTGCCGATCCCCTGCCCTCCGAGGATCTCGATCGCTCGGTTCGCGAGGACCTCGTTCGTGTTCATGTTGTGGCTGACCCCGGCGCCAGCCTGGAAGGGGTCGACGCGGAAGTTGTCCACCAGCGTGGTCTGTCGGGCGCTTCCCTCCTCAGACCCTGCGGCGGCGTCCAATCCCAGGATCTCGTCCGCGGCCTGGGTGATGGCGTCCGCGATGTGCGGCTCCAGGCGACCTGTCTGTCGATTGGCACGCGCGGCCGCCTTCTTGACCTGCACCGCTGCACGCACGAGGGCTACGTCCGGCCGGCGGCCGCTGATCGGGAAGTTGTTGATAGCGCGCTGCGTCTGGACGCCGAAATAGGCGTCGCCCGGGACCTCGAGCGGCCCGAGCGGATCCTTCTCTGTGCGCGTATCGGTCATCGATTCCAAGTGTAGGCAGTGGGCGGCGGCGCGCTCGCCTCTACAATCGGCCGCGATGCACGAGGCGCCCACGCCAACCCAGCTACCCGCGCTGCGCGCGCCGGATCAGCCGACGCTGACCACGAACGAACCGGAGATCAAGGATCTCTTCCGCTTCATGACCGAGGCGGAGCTGCGCGTGGAGACGCTGCGGATGCGCATCGTCGACCGGCGGACGACGACCCACGGGGAAGAAACGGAGACGCACGAGGTCTGGCTGCGCCACCCGGGCAGCGCCAAGGTCATCAGCACGCGCGGCCTGCCGCTCGACCGCGATTTCGACGTCTGGGTATCCGACGGGGAGACCGTCCAGACGTACGACGCGAGGTCGAACCTGGCCACCAAACGCCGCGTCCCAGCCCGACCGGTGGGCGCGTCCGATCCCGACCTGCCGCCGTTTGCGCAGATCTACCTGCCGGTGACCACGCTCCCGGCGGAGACGCTCGCCGAGATGTTTGTCCATCCAAACGGGTTCTGCCGCAACGTCCTGTCCACCGGCGTCGTCACCCGACGCGGCACGCAGGAACTTGCCGGCGGGCGCGAGGCGCTGCTGCTGCGCTGCGATCACCCACGCACCAGCCACGTCCTGACAGACCGACCCGACCACTGGCTCGAGATTGGCGTCGACCTGCAAACAGGCATGGTCCTGCTACTGGCCGAGCACGTCGGCGAGCAGCTCACCCGCCACGCCGAGGTGGTGACCATGGCGATCGACGAGCCCATCGTCGACGACGTTTTCCGGGTCCACGTCTCGAGCGACGCCCGCATCCTGTATTAACGCGGGGAGGAAAGCGACATGACCATCGAACAGCAGGCGGCGCCAGACGAGGCGACGCGCGAGACCACCGCCAAGCCACGCGACGTCAAGATGCTCATCGGCGGCGAGCAGGTCGACGCGCTCGACGGTCAGACCTTTGAGGTCCACAACCCCGCCACCGGGCAGGTCATCGCCAACGTGCCCCTGGCCGGCAAGGCTGATGTCGATCGCGCAGTCAAGGCAGCGCGAGAGGCGTTCGAAGGTCCGTACTCCAAGTGGTCGGCGGCAAAGCGCGGACGCACGCTCCAGAAGTTCGCCGACCTGGCCAAGAAGAACGTGGAAGAACTCGCGCAGATCGATCGCGAGAACGTTGGCAAGCCGATCACGAGCTCGCGCGGCGAGGCATTCGCGGTGAGCCTCGTGCTCGAGTACTACGCCGGCGCGGCGAACAAGCACTTCGGCGAGACCATCCCGACGAGCACGCCCGGCCTCGACCTCACCCTGCGCGAGCCGATCGGCGTCGTGGGCATGATCGTGCCCTGGAACTTCCCGCTGAACATGGCCACCTGGAAGCTCGGACCGGCGCTCGCTACCGGCAACACGTGCATCCTGAAGCCGGCGTCGTACACGCCACTGTCCGCCATCCGGCTGGGCGAGCTGGCGCTCGAGGCGGGCTTCCCGCCCGGTGTCGTCAATGTGGTCACAGGACCCGGCGGAACGGTCGGGTCCGCGATCGCGGCACATCCGGAGGTCGGCAAGATCGCGTTCACGGGCGAGACGACCACTGGCCAGGAGATAATGCGGTTGGCCGCGGGGAACATAAAGAGGATCTCGCTCGAGCTCGGCGGCAAGAGCCCGAACATCGTGTTCGCCGACGCCGACATCGAGCGCTTCGCGGCCGAGTCGCCGATGGCGGTTTTTGACAACGCGGGCCAGGACTGCTGCGCGCGGAGCCGCATACTGGTCGAGCGTTCGGTGCACGATCGGGTGGTCGAGCTCTTCACCAAAGCCACCAGCGCACTCGTCGTGGGTGATCCGGCCGATGAGAGGACACAGGTCGGCAGCCTGGTTTCACAGCGCCAGCGTGAACGCGTCCAGGAGTACATCGAGGCCGGTGAATCGGAGGGTGCTGAGCTCGTCTACGGGGGCCGCGCGCCAGACGATCCATCCCTGGCCGACGGCGCCTTCCTCATGCCCACGATCTTCGATGCCTGCAACGCGGACATGCGCGTGATGCGCGAAGAGGTCTTTGGGCCGGTCGTCGGCATCATCCCGTTCGACAGCGACGAGGAAGCGGTTCGACTGGCCAACTCGACGCCATACGGGCTTGCCGGCTCCGTCTGGTCGCGCGACATCAGCCGCGCGCTGAAGGTCGCCAAGGCGGTTCGCTCCGGAACGATCTCGATCAACACGAACCAGGAAATCCACACCGAGGCTCCCTTCGGCGGCTACAAGATGTCTGGCATCGGACGCGAGCTGGGCATGCATGCACTTGATCTCTACACCGAGGTCAAGAACGTTTTCATCGACCTGAGCTGAGTCCTCAACTCGGCGCGCCGGAGGTCCTGACCGACTTCGCCGCGGTCGAAGAGCTACTCCCGGAATGGCGGACGCTGGCCGCGTTCTCCGCGCGTGCCGCCCTCGACGCACCCGACTGGCTCCTGCCGCTCGCTCGTCGCTATCTGCGAAATTACGGCGTCCGTGTCCTCGTGTGGCGCGACGGTGGTGAGCTCGTGGGGATCGCGCCGCTCAGCCTGATCGCCGATAAGCCACCGCTCCGCCCGCTGCGGCAGTTGGCGCTGTGGGGCACGATCGGACCTCGATTGCGCGGGCTCGTCGACGTGCTCGCCCGCGACGATGCTCGTCCAGCGGTGATCGACGGTCTGGCGCAGTGGCTCGCTGATTCTCGGGAGTGGGACCTTCTGCGCATCGTCCGCCCGCAGGTCGGCTCGGCCACGCCTGAGCGCATCCGGGCCGAGGCCGCGGCCTCAGGTTGGACGTACGCGCCCTACTCCAACGTGCGGTCAACCACGTTCCAACTGGACCTGCCCGACTCCCCCGAGGGGTGGGAGAAGCACCTCGGCTCCAAGTCGCGCAAGGTGATGCGCTGGGAGATGCGTAAGTTCGCCGAGTTCCGCAACGGGAAGATCGAGACGGCCGCAGACCAGGTCGCGGTCACCGAGGCGCTCGACGCGGTGGAGCGAATGCTGACCGAGCGGTGGGGCGACGCCGAGGTGTATTTCGCACACGACCCCGCCTTCCACGGCTTCCTCCACGAATCGGTTCCCGCACTCGTCGAGCATGGCGGAGCCTGGGTCACGGTCGCGCGCGACGACGCGGGCATCCAGGGAGTGCTGGTCTCGTTCGCCCAGAACGGGTACGCGATGGCATTGACGATCGCGATGACGACCGATCCCGCCTACAAGTCGTTCTCGCTCGGCAAGCACCTCTTCGACATCGGCCTTGCCGAGGCCGTGCGGCGCGGCTGTCAGAGCTACGACTTCCTGTGGGTCGGCGGCTACAAGGAGTCGTTCTGGCACGCGCAGGCGCGCCACCTCGAAAGCGCGATGGTCGGACGTGGCCTGGTTGGCCGGCTGGCCGCAAAGGTGTTCGCCTCGCGCTCCTAGTCGGGCGTCGAGCCCTGCGAACTCCGTCCGCAGCGCCTCCGGCTTGTTGCCGGTGCCTTTAGGCAACGCCGAAGGCCCCACGGCCTCGACACGCGGCAGGCTCTCGGCGAGAATCAAGGCCGTTACGGGAAGCTGAGATGCGCGGCTAAACCTTCCGGTCGCCGTAGGTCGC
>CAYZEJ010000003.1:0-45754 GCA_964477545.1 uncultured Anaerolineaceae bacterium
TGCCGCTGCTCGATCTGGCTGACCTCTCGACCGCGCTCAAGTTCCTTTCGTCCGACGAGGGCAAGCCCGTCCTGGCCGATTACGGGGGAATGTCCAGCGCCTCGGTCGGAGTGCTGCTCCGCTCGATCGTCGTGCTCGAGCAGGAAGGCGCCGACACCTTTTTCGGCGAGCCCGAGTTCGAGGTGCTCGATCTCCTGCGCACGACCGCACAGGGCCAGGGAATCATCAGCCTGCTCGAGCTGTCGGACGTCATGGAGAAGCCGCGCCTCTTCTCCACGTTCATGCTCTGGATCCTCGCTCAGCTTTATGCGGCGTTGCCTGAGATCGGCGACGTTGCGCAGCCCAAGCTCTGTTTCTTCTTCGACGAGGCGCACCTGCTGTTCCACGACGCGTCGGACGCACTGCTGGAGCAGATCGAGCGCACCGCGCGCCTGATCCGCTCCAAGGGCGTGGGCATCTACTTCGTCACTCACGCGCCGACAGACGTCGCCCCCGTGGTGCTTTCCCAGTTGGGCCATCGCGTCCAGCACGCCCTGCGCGCCTTCACTCCCGACGACGCGGATGCGCTGCGCAAGACAGTGCGTACCTTCCCGACGACCGAGTTCTACGACGTCGACAAGCTGCTCACCTCACTCGGCATCGGCGAGGCGGCAGTAACGGTGCTGTCTGCTCGCGGCGTTCCCACGCCGCTTGCGGCCACGCGCCTGCCTGCGCCCGATTCGAGCATGGAGCCGCTCGACGAAACCGAGTTCCAGCGACGGATCGCGGCCAGCGCCCTGACCGTCAAGTACGGCGCGACCCTCGACCGCGAGAGCGCCCATGAACGAATCACTGCGCGCCAGATCAATGCGCGCGCGGCCGCCGCCCAGGAGGCGGCCCGGGAGCAGATGTCGCCGACGACGAACTCGGGCCTGAACACGATGACTCCGGCTCAGCAGCGGCGCGAGGTCCAGCGCCAGGTCCGTGAGGCGAAAGCTGCCCAGAAGGCGGCCGAGAGGGAGGCAAAGGCACGCGCGGCCGAACAACGCCGCGCCGAGCGCGACCGACAACGCTCGATCGACAACGCCATTCGAACCGGCGGCCGAGTCATCACCTCGCGTGCTACCGGGAGTATCGTGCGCAGAGTGTTAGACGCGATCCTCGGAGGCGGCCGCCGCTGAACCCAACGCCGTTGCCGGATGGCTGCTGGCTCGGATGGAGGACCATCCCTCGCGCACAAGAATCGCGGCGACGGCCAGAGCGCCGATCGCATCCGCCCACGTCAGGCCAAAGATCTCAGCGAGACCCAGGCTCGCCAGGCTTATCAGCGCCAGCAACGCTGCGACGCCCGTCAGGACGCTGTCGGCGCGCAGCGCGCCGCTCCCCAGATTTGCCGCGACGCGGTACTTCGCCAGCGCGAGCGGTGGGAGCGCCGCGATTGAGAAGAGCAGCAACGTCGCGCCGACTGCCGTGAACTCCGGATGCGCGTTGTCGGCCAGCGCCCGGACGGCGCTGACGGCGAGGTAGATCGCCAGGAGGAGGAGCACCCCACCCACGATCCTCTCGGCGATGGTCTCCACTCGCTCGGCGCGATGAGGCTGACGCGCCTCGATTCGAAACGGCCAGAAGAGAGCAACCGACGCGGCCGAATCCACCGCGGCGTCGCAACCGAAGCCGAGTAGCGAAAGGCTGCCGCTCGAAAGCGCGACAACTACTGCGACTCCGCCCACCACGGCACTCATACCGATGCTCAGCAGCGAGAGACCGACCGCGCGACGGACCAGCCCGTCGCGGTCGCGCAAAGCGGCTACCTGACGACGAGGTCCTTGGGCAGGTCGGCCGGCGCCGGGTAGTCGGGCTTCAGGTCAGCGATCGTGTCGGCCAGGATGCTCGATATCGCGAGGTCGCGGAACCAGTTTCGGTTGGACGGGATGACGTACCAGGGCGCATCTGCCGTGGAGGTTTCCGCAAGCGCGTCCTCATAGGCGGCCGTGTAGTCGTCCCAAAGCTTGCGTTCCTCGATGTCCCCCGGAGAGAACTTCCAGCGCTTCTTCGGGTTGTCGTAGCGCTCCTGGAGCCGCTCGCGCTGCTCCTCCTTGCTGATGTGCAGGAAGAACTTGACGATCGTCGTCCCGCTCTGTGTGAGCAGCTCCTCGAACTCCCGGATCGTCTTGTACCGGCCCGACCAGACGGCCTTGGGCACGAGCTCGTGCACGCGCACGATCAAAACCTCTTCGTAGTGAGATCGATTGAAAACTCCTATCTCGCCCTTGCCCGGGACTCGCTTGTGCACGCGCCACAGGAAATCGTGAGCGGCCTCTTCCGCGGTCGGCACCTTGAAGCTCGCGACGTAACAGCCCTGTGGATTGAATGCAGTCATCACCTGGCGGATCGCGCCGTCCTTGCCTGACGCGTCGATCCCCTGGAGGACGACCAACACGGCGTGCTTGCCTTCCGCCCACAGCCGGTCCTGGAGGTCTTCGAGCCGCCGCAGGTTCTCCTCGGTGGCCTCCTCGGCGTCCTTCCTTTTCCAGCCGCGGAAGTCGGCCGGATCACGTTCCGACAGATCGACGCGCGTCGCCGGCTTGACTCGCAGCACCGTGCGCAGATCTGACTCGCGGGCCATCGGCGGAGACTATCGGCTCGGGCTGTGCATCCGCAGCGCGATGGCTATTGTTGTCGCGCCGTATCGGCCAGAGACGTTTCAGCGGAGGATCGCCAAGTGTCACACCACGAGAAGAAGGGCGCGGCGGGCGCCGACGTGAAGAAGGCGTCAACCAGCAAGGCGGGCGCTTCAAAGTCGGGCGCAGCGAAGAAGACGTCGAAGGGCAAGTAGCCCCCGCTCGACTCGATACGAGGGCCCAGATGCGGCGCATCCGGGCCCTCTTCTTTGTTTGTCGTGGTAGCGCGAGTGTCAGCCGCGCGTAGTACTTCTGTGGTACCTCCGTCACGGTGCGCGGGGCGGGGGCGGGTGGCAGCCTTGCGCTGACATTCGCGCGAATTGGGATCGAGGTGCATCGCCTGGTCGCGCGCGACGAGCTTGAGGCTATGGCGCAACTCGAATTGCTACGTCGCACCGCGAAAGCGGGCAGCCGTCGGCGACGCCGCCAGCGCACGCGCGGCCAGTCGCTGGTCGAGTTCGCGATCGTCCTGCCCGTCTTCCTGCTCATCGCCTTCGCAATATTCGACTTCGGCCTGGCGTTCGATGCCTCGATCGGCATCAGCAACGCGGCTCGAGAGGGAGCGCGGCAGGGGGCGACACAGCCCAACGCCGCGGCGATCACGGCGCGTGTCCGGACCGTCGCCGGCAGGCTCAACGATTCCCGACTGACCGTCACCGTCACCTGCAAGACGACAACCGGCGCGGCCTGTCCGGGCGGCATCGCGGGGGCCACGACCGGCGGATCTGTCGTCGTCCGCGTGGGCTACTCGTACTCGATGCTCACTCCGATCGCGTTTGGCACGGCGATTCCGCTCAGCTCGACGGCCGAGATGCGCGTCGAATGATCGCCCGGCTGCGCTCGCGCCGCTCTGAAGGGGAACGCGGCCAGGCACTGGTCCTGTTCGTCGTCGCCCTGGTCATGTTGCTGACGGTGCTTGCCCTGGTGATCAACGGTGGCATCCTGCGTCGCTCGGACCAGGAGCTGTGGAACGCGCTCGACGCAGGGGCACTCGCCGGGGCTGCCAGCTTGCCCGCCAACGCGGCCGGTGCGAGGAGCGATGCCGTGAAGTTCGCCCGGATCAACCATCCGGCGCTCTCGGCTGCGTCAGTCAACGTCACCTTCCGGTGTCTCGTCGGCGACCGCAACTCGGACGGCCGGCCCGACGCGGCCGACATTCCGGCCACCTGCAACCCGGGCGCCGGCGCCCGTTGGGTATGTGCCAACGGCAAGTGTGTGGCGGCGTGCGACCCGACCCGCGGCGGAGTGTGCAATACCGTCGTCCTCGGCGGAACTGTGCCCACGAACTACCGTCTGGGCGAGGTCACGGGGGTCCCCGGCGCGAGCACCACGCTGGAGTCGGCCGCGTGCAGCGGCCTCTGCGGCAGCGACCCGACGGCGCCTCTCGACATCGCCTTCATCATCGACCGCACCAGCAGCATGAGCGCTGCGGACCTCATCAACGTAAAGAACGCCACGCTTTCGACCCTGCGCATCCTCGACCCCACCAGGCAGCACGTGGCGATGGGTGTGCTGGGCCGCAGCCAGACGTCGGCGTCGTGCGGCGGCACGGGCAATCCCTTCGGCATCGCGAGCCTGGTTACCAACGTGGGCACCTGGGTGACCGTTCCCTACCCGTCGTCGCGCTCACTGAGCAATAACTACCAGAATCGAGACGGCTCGCTCAACTCCAGAAGCCAGCTGGTGCGCACGATCAACTGTCTCAACCACTCGCAGACGATGACCAACCTGGGCGATCCGCTGCGTGCGGTCGCGAACGCGATGATCCTGCGCGGCCGGCCCGGGGTCACGAAGGGGATCATCCTGATGACCGACGGCGCGGCCAACCAGCCCAACCTGCGATCGTGCAAATACGCCAACGACAATGCGACCGCGGTCAAGCAGATGGGCATCGAGGTCTTCACCATCGGCTTCGGCGTCGTCGGCGATCGCTGCATCGACGTCGACGGGACATATCGCAATGCCTCGGCGGCAAACCTGCTCGCCGACATGGCCACGGGACCGACTGACAACGACGGCTGCACGGACGCCGAGAACACAGACGGCGACCATTTCTTCTGCGAGCCGCGCTCCGACAGCCTCACCTCGGTGTTCCGCGCGGCGACCTCGGCGCTCGTCGCCGGGAGCGTTCGGTTGGTCGACCTGCCCTGAGTTCCGCGGCCACGCGAAAGCTCGCGCTGCCGGCGCGTAGAATCCGCGCTCGCCATGGCCGTCGCTGTCAAGCCGCATCCGATCTTCCTGGCTGGCCGCTGGGTCGATTCGCCCGACACGCTCGAGGTGACCAACCCGGCGCGGCCCGACGAACCGGCCGGCGCGACCTATCACGCGACCGGGGAGCAGTACGAGGAGGCCGTTCAGGCCGCCGTGACCGCATTCGAGGTCACGCGCCGCCTGCCTGCGTACGAGCGCGGCGCCATCCTGCGCAGCATCAGCGCGGGGATCCGCGAGCGGCGTGAGGAGCTGGGCCGCCTGATAACGCTCGAGTCCGGCAAGCCGATTCGCGACTCACTGGTCGAGGTGGATCGGGCGACACTGACGTTCCGCCTGGGCGCCGAGGAGGCCGAGCGCATCCACGGCGAGTTGATCCCGCTCGACATCATGCCGAGCTCCAAGGGACGAGTCGGCATCACGCGACGCTTCCCACTCGGCCCGATCGCGGCTATCAGTCCGTTCAACTTCCCGCTCAACCTGGCTGCGCACAAGCTGGCGCCCGCGATCGCGGCGGGTAACTCGATCGTGCTCAAGCCGCCTTCCAAGGACCCACTCACGATGCTCACCGTCGCGGAGATCGTCGAGAAGTCCGGCGTGCCCGAGGGCGCCGTGAGCATCCTGCCCATGAGTCGCAGCCTTGGCGACCGGATGGTCCAGGACGACCGCTTCAAGCTGCTCAGCTTCACCGGCTCACCGTCAGTTGGCTGGAGGATGAAGGAGCGAGCCGGCAAGAAGCGGGTGGTGCTCGAGCTGGGCGGCAACGCGGGCGTGATCGTCGACGCCTCGGCCGACCTTGACTGGGCCGTCAAGCGGACGCTGGTCGGGGCCTTCAGCTACGCCGGACAGGTGTGCATAAGCGTCCAGCGGATCTTCATCCACCGCTCTCTCTACGACGCATTTCTCGAGCGCCTGGTCGCGGGCGCACGCGAGCTGGTCGTCGGCGACCCTCTCGATCCCGAGACCCAGCTTGGTCCGATGGTCGACGTACAGGCGGCGCAGCGGACGGAGCGCTGGGTGCGCGAGGCCGAGGAAATGGGCGGACGAGTCCTCACCGGCGGCCGTGCCGACGGCTCGTACTTTCCGCCAACGGTGCTGGTCGACACGCCGCCTCAGGCGCAGGTGTGCAGCAACGAGGCCTTCGCCCCACTCGTTGTTGCCTTTCCGTTCGACGATTTCGACCAGGCGATCCGAGGCGTGAACGACAGCTTCTACGGCCTTCAGACCGGTGTCTTCACAAACGATCTACAGCACTCGTGGCAGGCGTTCAACGAGCTCGAGGTCGGTGGCGTGATCGTCAATGACGTCCCCACGTACCGCATCGACCACATGCCCTATGGCGGCGTGAAGGATTCGGGCCTTGGCCGCGAAGGACTGCGTTGGTCGATCGAGGACATGACCGAGATCCGGCTGATGGTCGTCGCCGAACCGGAGGGCCCCGCTCCGGCACCAGCGAGCTAGCGCCGCCCGCGAATGGTCCCAGCGAATTTCAAACTCATGACAGGGGGTCATTTTGGGCTGCCTGCCCTTACCAGGTCGACCCACCGTGGCACCGCACTTCACCAGCCCCTTGGCCAACGGTTGCCACTCATCCGACACGACGGCCGTGACGAATGTACGGGGCTCATTACCCCTCCCGGTCCATGGCCGCGTTCGAACGCGAATGGTTCGCTTCGCAGTGCACGGAAATTAATTACACAGGTAGAAGGGAAATTGATGATGAAGCGAAAGAACGGGAATCGCCGAAGGCGGCTCCTCATCGCCGGACTCTCGTCGCTCGCGATCGTCGGATTGGCGGCCGGAACGATGGTGTCCATGGCGCTGTTCACTGACCAGGAGACAGACGACTCGACCTTCACCACGGGCACGATCATCCTCGACTCCACGAAGGTCTCGGCCCTCAACCTGACGACCAGTGCGCTGATGCCCGGCGACGCGGTGTCCAGCTCAGTGACGGTCGAGAACGACGGGACCGCGCAACTGCGCTACGCCGTCAGCCAGACGAGCACGAACGCGGACTCGAAGGACCTGCGTGACTCACTGCTGCTCGTCATCCGCACCGAGGACACCGGGGCCGGCGCCTTCGGTACCGACGGCAACTACTGCGACGACGCCAATGGCACGGTCCTGCGCGCGTCAGCCGCGATAGGCACAAGTGGAAACCTCGTCGGCGATCCGACGCAGGGTTCGCACGGCGGCGACCGCACGCTGAACGCGTCGGCGAACGAGGTGCTCTGCTTCTACGTCAGCCTGAGCATCGACGCCCCGGACACGTCGCAAGGCGCATCCACGACCACGACGTTCACGTTCTCCGCCGAGCAGACGGCGAACAACTAGGCATCGCCCCCTTCTATCAAGGTCGCGGCGGTCCGGTCGAAAGACCGGGCCGCCGTACTCCGTTTCACGAGGAAAACATGTCAGTCAAGGCGATAAAGATCGTTCGAGCCTCGTTCAAGGTGACCTGGCTTGCAGCGATCTTTGCGCTGGTTGGGCTGGTCTCGCTGCCTCATCTGCTTCCGCCGCTCCAGCGTGAGCTCTATGTCGTTCGAGGCGGCTCCATGGAGCCACAGATCCCGGTGGGTGCCGCGGTGATCGTCCGACACGTGGGCGCCGGTGATCTCCACGTTGGTGACGTGATCACCTTCCGTGGCGTCAACGGGACGGTTATCACGCACCGCATCGTGGACGTTCCAGCCGCCGGGGGCGGCCTGCGCACCAAGGGCGACGCGAGCAGCGCCGCCGATACGTCCATGGTTGCGCCCACGGATGTCATCGGCATGGTCGAAGTAGTCATCCCAGCGGCTGGCGCCGTCCTGACCACCCTCGGTTCCACGATCGGGATCGTTGCCACGCTCGGGCTGCTCGGTGGGCTGCTGGTCGCAGTCTGGTTCATGGACGAGCTGCTCCGCAGCGTCCAACGGCCTATTCGGCGCGGCACGGCCGCCATCAGGGCGGACTGAGATGTTGGCTCTGCGCACCGTACGGCGAGCCTCGCTCCTCGCGATCGCCGTTCTGACGGTCCTCAACGTCGGTGTGCTCGTGGCCGGCCTCATCCTGAACGGCCTGGGCGGAACCAGCGCGCTGTTCACCAGCACGCAGCCGGTCAACGCCGCGCTTGGCGCCGCGCGCATCTTCAGTGACGAGCGGGTCACGACAGGCTTTGCCGTCGGCGATCACTCGTCCGGATCCGCCGTCGATGGTTCGAGCACGACCGCGTTTGGCAGCGACGGCCGCTACTTCCTCACGCGCACGTGGCCGACTTCCTTCGCGACCGATCGATACGTCGACCTGGACTTCAACGCCCCTCTGCCGGCAGGGCTGACCGCGCAGAGCGTCGCGCTGAACATTCGTCTGGCGAGCGATGCCGGGACCGGAAGCGTCTGCATCTACGTTGAAGCGCGGCGCGCGTCGACGGGCTCTCTTCTGTCGAGCCACGGCAGCTCGGGCAGCCCGCTCGCGTGCACCAGCGGCGCGACCTACTCGACGGTCAACGTGACGTTGACCTCTGTCGACGCGACGGACTTGGCCAACGACGTCCGGGTGCGCATCTTCGCCCGCGACAGCGCCGCCAGCGCCATCCGCCTGGACGAGGCGACGGTTGCCGGCAGCACCCCATACAGCACCTTCACGCTGTATCCGGTCCAGACGAGCGAGCTGTATAGCGGTCAGACCGAGCTCATTCGCTGGGGGCTGGCGGGCCCATGATCAGCCGCACGTCCCGGGACCTCCAGCGTTCGATCCTGATCGCCCTGCTCGCCTGCGTCACGGTGCTCGTGCCGCTTCAGATCACGGCTACCGGTCCCCCGCCCGATGGCGCCCCAACGCCCTCCGCCGACGTTCCGTCGCCCACACCCGAGGCTTCCGGGGATGAGCCGCCGCCGACCGTCGCTCCAGACGCCGAGGCGAGTGCGTCGCCTGCGCCCGAGACCACCGCCGAACCCTCGCCCACCGGTCCAGATGCGGGCCACTCGCCGCCGCCGGCGAGCGATCCGCCCTTCGCCGAGGAAACGCCAGCTCCGACGCCCGCCGACGACCCGGCGGGTGCCTCGCCGTCTCCGGAGCCGTCTCCGGAGCCGTCAGTGGACCCGTCGCCCGGGGCGTCGCCGACGGTATCGCCGACGGCGGCCCCGGCCGCTCCATCGATGCCGTTCGTGGTCACATTCGTATCGAGCGACGCGTTCGCGGCCCGCGCCGATCTCCTCGCGGCCGTCGGCGCGACGGAAACCTCGGCGATCGCCTCGCTTTCGCTGGCGACGATCGACGTGCCGGTCGACGGCGCGGTCGACCTGCTGGCCGCCCTGCAGGCCAGCCCGCTCGTGTCAGGCGTGGACGTGGATCGGGAGCGACAGATCGAGGCCGCGCCGGACGACACGTACTACGACGACCAGTGGGCTCTGCCGCGCATCGGATGGACTACCGCACGTGAAAGCATGTCGCCAACGGGCAGCGCGGTCGTCGCCATCCTGGACACGGGTATCGACGCGGCTCACCCGGACCTCGCGGGGCAGCTCGTCGACGGAACCTCGTTCGTCGACGGCACCGACGTGGGCACCGATCCGAACGGTCACGGCACGTGGATGGCGGGCATCGTCGCCGCGGCGACAAACAACGGCGTCGGAGTCGCCGGCGTCGGAATGGACTCCGTCAAGGTGATGCCCGTGACCGTCATCGGCGCCGACGGCACCGGACGTGACAGCGACATCATCGCCGGCATCGTCTACGCCACCGAGCACGGCGCCGACGTCATCCTGATGGCGTTTTCGAGTCGTGGCTACTCGGCCGCACTCCAGCAGGCCGTCGACTACGCCTGGGAAAGCGACGTCGTCCTGGTCGCGGCGGTCGGCAATGACGGCGCGGAGCGGGCAACGTATCCGGCCGGCGACGCCGGCGTGATGGGCGTCTCGGCGACCGACTTCGACGACTCCCTCTGGACACAGAGCAACCACGGGGATGCAGTCTTCCTCGGCGCGCCGGGGGCCGGCATCATGACTACCGCCCCAACGGGTGAATACGTCGCCATCAGCGGAACTTCAGCTGCGGCCGCCTACGTTGCCGGCTCGGCGGCGCTGGTCCGGGCCGCGGATCAGCCGGCGTTGAACGCCGTGATCGTCGGCCGCCTGGCGCGATCGGCCGCTCCCGCCGGAACGCGGCCGGAGACGGGCAACGGCCGTCTGGATCTCGCCCGCGCCCTGGCCGACGAAAGCACCGAGGGCTTGATGCCGGCCGGTGTGACCGGCGCCGCAAGCGGCGGGCCGATCGTGGGTCCCTTCGGTGATCCTGAAGATCCGCCCATCTACACCGTCGCCGCCTGGTACAGCGGCTCCTGGGCGTACCGCAAGACGATCACCATCGATCACACGAAGGTCGGCGCCACGCTCACGAGCTTCCCGTTCCTGGTGACCTATGCGTCCGATACCGACCTGGCCGCGGACGCCCAGGACGACGGTGACGACATCCTGTTCACGTCGGCAGACGGGTCGACCAAGCTCGACCATGAGATCGAGACGTTCAGCGGGAGCACCGGCGCGCTCGTGGCATGGGTCGAGGTGCCCAGCCTCTCGAGCACGGTGGACACCGTTCTCTACCTGTACTACGGGAACGGCTCGGCCGCCAGCCAGCAGAACGTGACGGGCGTGTGGGACTCGAACTTCAAGGGCGTGTGGCACCTGGACGAGACCGTCACCGACGAGCAGTTGACGGGAACGCACAACGACTCGACTTCGAACGTCAACAACATGACCCAGGGCGGCAACGTGACCGTGACCGGCAAGATCGGCTCCGCCCAGGACCTCGACGGAACCAACGACTACATCAAGCGCGCCAACGCGGCCAGCCTCCAGGTCACATCGACTTTCACGCTCTCGGGCTGGGTGCAGATGGACGCGTTCGGGGCGGGCAACGAGATCGACCCCATCCTGCGCAAAGGCGAAGGCAGCCCCAACAACTACCAGCTCGCGTTGCACGACGGTAAATCCTCGCTGTACGTCAACGGCAGCGACGACACCCCAACCGTCGGAAGCTCGACGGTCCTCTCGACCGGTACCTGGTACTACGTCGTGGCGACGCACAACAGCGCCGGAACGAGCTACGTGTACCTGAACGGCGCTCAGAGCGCATCCGGGGTCGCAGCCTATGTTGCCGCCACCGACACCCGCGAGCTCTTCATCGGCGGACGCGACGACGCGCTGGACGTCTCGAACGGGCGGTTCGACGAGGTCCGCATCTCCAATACCGCGCGCTCCGCCACCTGGATCTCGACCGAGTACAACAACCAGAACACGCCGTCCACGTTCTCCTCGACCGGGTCGGAGGGGACCAACGACTCGACCGCGCCGACGCTCAGCCCGACGGTCACCGAGGGCTCCAATCCAGGTCTCCAGCATTTCGCCTCGAACACCCTCTACTACAACCCCGGCGGAACGGGCACTTTCACGGTCCAATCCGGGGCGTCTGACACGGGTGGCTCCGGCCTCGACACGGTCACCTTCCCCGGCCGCTCGACGTACCAGGAAGTCGTCGCGGATTCGGCCGCGAGCTACTGGCGGTTGGGCGAGACGAGCGGCACAAGCGCAGTCGACGCCCGGGGTGTCGTCAACGGCACGTACACCAATGGCGTCACGCTCAACCAGACGGGCGCCCTGTCGGGGGACGCCGACAAGGCCGCATCCTTCGACGGCGTAGACGACTACGTCAACGTCGGCGACGTGTACGACTTCGCGGGCACCGCTTCGTTCTCGGTCGAGGCGTGGTTCAAGAAGGACGTTAACGCCGCTTCCACGTACATGCGCGTTGTGGATAAGAACAACTGGAATTCTCCGCGCAACGGCTGGCAGCTGGAGATCCAGCCGGAAAGCGAGGGAGCCGACGCGAGGAAGATCGGCTTCTCGCGCTGGGCGGGTGGATCGACCAACTACGCGATGAGCACGACACTCACCGGGACCGGCACGTGGTACCACGTCGTTGGGACCTACGACGGTACGAACCTCCGGATCTACGTCAACGGTGTCTTGGAGGCGACGACAGCGTCAAGCCTCTCGATGCCGGGTAATGCGCTCCCGTTGCGCATCGGGCAGTCTGCTGCCGGGTACGAGTTTTTCGACGGCACGATCGACGACGTCGCCATCTACAGCTCGGCGCTTGGAGCATCAGCGATCCAGGAGCACTACTGGGCGCGTTCGTCCGCCGCTATGCCGACTGGGTTCACGCACACCGCCATCGAGCGCAGCACGACGCCCTGGGATTCCAACACCTACACGTTCGATGCCACCAACACCACAGCGCCCTCCGCTCACACCATCACGGCGCTGGACGGCTCAGGTAACCAGGGGACGTCGACGATCACCTTCGTGCGTGACGTGACAGCTCCCACCGGCCACTCGGTCTCGCTCGTTGGCGGCCCCTACTACAGCAGCCTGTCCGTGCCACTAAACCTCGGGAATGGGACCGACAGCCAGTCCGGCGTGAACACCTCCAGCGGCGTCGTCCAGCGCGCGTCCGCAACGCTGACCACAGGCACGTGCGGGACGTTCGGTTCCTATTCGACCGTCACGCTCTCGGGCGGGGCGGACACGACCGTGACCACCGGCAACTGCTACCGCTATACGTACCGGGTCTCGGACAACGTCGGCAACCAGAGCGCCGCCTCGGCCGCCAGCGCCGACGCCAAGGTGGACACGACCGCTCCGAGCGCGCCAACGCTGAGCTACTCGGCGATGACGAACGTCGTCGCTTCAGGCAATGTCCTGCGCTACCTGCCCGGCAGCGCCGGCGGATTGACCGTCACTGCCTCGTCGACGGATGCACAGTCAGCTATCGCGAGCTATGGCTTCCCGACGCTCCCCGCAGGCTGGACCGTGTCAGGCAGCGGAGCCTCACGCAGCTGGACGTACACGATCAACCCGACGGCTCCGTCCGGCAACCAGAACGTGTCGGCCAACAACAACAGCGGCCTCAGCGCAACCTCTGCCTTCACGCTGGCGCCCGACACCCGTCCCGTCGCCGTCGCCAACAGCTACAGCGTCAACGAGGACGCGACCCTCGCCCCTAACGCGGCGACCGGAGTGTTGGCAAACGACACGGACGCCGAGAGTGACACGCTAACGGCCATGCTGGTCACCAACGTCACCTACGGCTCACTCACGCTCTATGCCGATGGCTCGTTCAGCTACACACCGACGGCCAACTACAACGGAAGCGACTCGTTCACGTACAAGGCCAACGACGGCTGGTTCGACTCTGCCTCCAACGCCACCGTCTCGATCACCGTCAACCCGGTCAACGACCCGCCCGTCGGCGTGGCCGACAGCTATTCGATGTACCAGGGCAACACGCTGGTCGTGGCCGCAGCCGGCGTACTCGCCAACGACACCGACGTCGACCTTCAGGCGCTCACGGTCCAGACGCCACGGCCGCTGAGCGGTCCGTCCAACGGGAGCCTCACGCTCAACGCCGACGGCTCATTCAGCTACACGCCTTCATCAGGGTTCAGCGGCGCGGACAGCTTCACCTACAAGGCCACTGACGGAGCGGCCGATTCGCTGGCGGCCACGGTGACGATCACCGTCACCAGCACGGCATATATCTCGAGCTCCACCTGGACATCGAGCTTCAGCGGGACACGCTATCTGGACATCACCTATCCGGGATACCTGCCCTCGGGTGCGACGGTCGTGGGCGCGACTTTCCGCCACTCGTACCGATCGTTTGCCGGTGGAACGACCTGCTACTACGTCGAGGCCTGGAGTGGCGGGGTGTTGATCGGCTCGCACGGCAGCAGCGGATCGCCGCTGTCGTGCAACGCGGGCACGACCTACGTCACGGACACCGTCGCGCTGCCCGAGGTGAACAGCGTTGCCCGGGCGAACTCGCTCACCCTGCGGCTCTTCGTACGGAACAGCGCAAGCGGCAAGTCGGAGCACAGCATGGCCACGCTCGGCGTCGACTACTGGCTGGGCAACCCCTGACCTGACGCTTTATCAATCTCGCGGCGGGCCGGCCACCGGTTGAGGCGACGGCCGTCACGGGATCGAACAGGAGAATCTCCATCGTCTTGCCGGCGTGGCCGCGAATTCCATAGCCCAGCCAACGACCGGCGACCGTACCTTCTGCCTACGCCCAGCCGCCCTTCACAGCCCGCTTTCACCCTCGACCCGCCCACCTGAAGACTGACGTCGACGGGTGATTCGACGCCCTGAGCGAGTCTTCGGAATGCACTGCGCGCCGGTCGTGTGAGGTCTGGTGCGGTGACAGCAGCGAGTCGTTGCCGAGCGGATAGCCCGATCGTCATGGAGGGCGAGTGCCCAATGGACCGCTAACGTCTGTGCGGCGGCGCTGGCATATCTGGCGCACACCAACTGGAGAGCCCGGCTTGCAAGACTCACGTACGACGTCTGCCGATCCGATTGAGCCACGCGCCGAAGTCGGGCTCCTGCGGATGCGTCTGCGCCTGGCCTTGCTGGCGGTTGGCATCGTTCCCCTAGTCGCTGCGAGCGCGCTGCTCTACGCCATCTCGCCCGGCCCGCTGCCGATCCAGTTCCTCACGCTGTTCCCGATCCTTGGTTTGGTGCTCCTGCCGATCGTCCTGTGGCTGCCGCGACAAATCCTTCGCACCACCGAGGCCCTGGACAGGTCCCGGGCCGAGATCAGTCGGCTGTACGAGGTCGCACGCGCGGACGCGTTACGGGACTCTCTTACCGGGCTTGGCAACCACCGCGCATTCCAGGAAGAGCTCGATCGACAGCTGGAGTGGTACAGCCGCTACAAGGTACCGGTCGCGCTGCTGCTGATCGACCTCGACGATCTCAAGCTGGTCAACGACGGTGACGGGCACGCCGCTGGCGACGAGCTGCTGCGCGACTTCGGGCGCCTGATCGGCGAAACCGGCCGATACGCGGATCGTTCGTTTCGCATCGGCGGCGACGAATTCGCCGTGCTGATGCCGCACACCGATGCCGAGGGCGCCCTTCAGATCGCGACGCGCCTGCAGGATCAGGCCGCAAAGAGAACCGCCCGATCGTTCTCTTTTTCAGGCGGCATCTCGGCCTGTCCGCAGTTGGCGACCACGCGCGCCCAGTTGTATTCGCAGGCGGACGCGGCGCTCTATTGGTGCAAACGGCATGGCCGGGCATCGATCGACCTGTTCCATCCCGCCCGTGACCGGGCCGCAAGCCTCGAGGCCAGCAAGGAGCTATCGGCGGCGATCTCCCGGGTGGTGACCGACCGACTCCTGCGGCCCGTGTACCAGCCGATCGTCGACCTCGCAACGGGCCGGGTGATCGGCTTCGAAGGCCTCATCAGGCCCACCCCGGAGTCGGGCTTTGCCGACCCCGGCAGCATGTTCGTCGCGGCCGAAACCGTAGGTCGAACGGTGGAACTCGATCACGCCTGCCTCAGCGCTGTGGTCGCCGGCGCACGAAGCATGTCGGTCGACCAGTTGCTGACCGTCAACATCTCGCCGCGCACGGCGGAGGCGCCACAGTTCTCGGCCGAGTCGCTCCTCGTCGTCCTGGCGCGCTACGGGATCGACCCCGGCCGCGTCGTGGTCGAGCTCACGGAGCGCGAGAAGGTGGAGGACAGCCTCCGCCTTCAGACGAACCTCGTCGCGTTGCAGCGCGCTGGCGTGCGCATCGCGGCAGATGACGTGGGCGCGGGCAACGCAGGCCTGCGCCTGCTCAGTCAGATCCGTTTCGACATCGTCAAGATCGACCTGACCCTGGTTCAGGAGGGCGCCGAGCGCGACTCATCACGTGCGGTGCTGCGCTCGCTGCGCGATCTCGCCAATCGCTGGGGCGCGTCAGTCATCGCCGAGGGCCTGGAAACCGTGAGCCAGCTGCGCACCGTGCGCGAACTGGGTATTGCCGCAGGCCAGGGCTACCTGTTGGGCCGTCCGATGGCCGACACCTCGCTGAAGTTTGTCGACCTCGCCATCATCGAGGCCGGGGGCATGGTGCTCGATCGCCGGCCGCAACCGTCTCCCGGCGCGCTGATAGCCCCGATCGCATAGTCACATCGTCAGGTGCCCGTGACGCGCCGGCGCAGACCGCGAACGATGGCCTGTGTCTCGGCTGAGCTGACGCCCAGCCGGCCGAGGGTGTAGCGCGCGATCTCCAGCGCAACCTCGGTCTCGGCCACGACGATCTCGCTGACGCCCTCACGCTCCAGGAACGCCCGCTCCGCCGCGGTGCGGGCGCGGGCGATGATCGGCAACCGGGGATGGTCGGCCCGGACGTGGTGCACGACCTGCTGGAGGGCGAACGGATCGGGCAGGGTGACGATCAGCACCTGGGCCCGCTCGAGGTTGGCCCTGTCCCGGATGTAGGAAGTCTCGGCCAGGCCCTGGACGACGGGGATGCCACGCTCGCGTAGCGCGCGGCAGGTTCGCGGGTCGACCTCGATCACCAGGAACGGCAGGCCACGGCGCTCGAGCGCTTCGGCGACGAGCTGGCCGACCCGCCCGTAGCCGCATAGGACCGCGTAGCGTCCCGGAGCCGGGCTGTCTTCCGGCGGGGCAGGGGGGACCTCGCGTTCTCCACGCACCAGATCGATCCGGCGCAGGACGGCCGGTGCGTAACGGTGGAGTGTCGGCGCGATCGCGATGCTCACGCCGGCCGAGGCGAGCATCAGGCTGAACATCTGCTGGCCGACAACGCCCGCGTCGACGCCCAGGCGTGCGAGCAGGAACGAGAACTCGCCGGACTGGGCCAGCGCGATCCCGGCCAGCGCCGCCGTGCGACCTGGCATGCCCAGCAGCCGGCTCAGAGCGGCGATCATCGCGCCCTTGACTGCCACGACAAGCAGCACGGCCAGCGCGACGAGGCCGAACGCCACGACAACGAACACTGGGTCGACGAGCATCCCGATGGACACGAAGAAGATTCCCGCGAACACGTCACGCAGCGGCGCCAGCTCACCCAGGATGTGGTGGCTGATCTCCGATTCGCTGACCAGCAATCCGGCGAGGAAGGCACCCAGCGCCAGCGACAGGCCGAAGAACTCCGAGGCGTAGGCAGTGCCCAGTGCCACGGCGACGACGCTCAGCACGAACACTTCCCGGTTATGCAGGCGCGCGACGTGCTCCAGCGCCCACGGCAGCACCTTCAACCCGACCGGCAGCAGGATCGCGACGAATAGGACGGCTTTGCCAATCGCCAACCCGATGTTGGCGCCGAGATCGCCGCCCAGGGCGAGGCTGCCCAACAACACGACGAGCACGACGGTCGAGATGTCCTGCAGCGTTGCCCAGCCCAGTACCAGGTGGCCGTGCCGGGTATCCAGCTCGCCCCGCTCGCCCAGGATCTTGGCCATGACCATGCTCGACGATTGCGAGATGAAGGCGCCGAAGAACAGCGACTCGAGGTGCCCGAAGCCAAGCGCCACGCCGACCGCGTAGCCGATCCCCACGAGCGCGACGACCTGGATCGATCCGCCGACGACGGCCACCCGGCCGACGCGCACCAGGTCGCCCACCGACAGCTCGAGCCCGATCGCGAACATCAGGAACACCAGGCCGATGTCGGCCAGGGCCGCGACGGTCCCGGGCTCGGCTACCGGTCCGGCCGTGTACGGGCCGATGAGCACGCCCGCGACGACATAGCCCAGGATGGCCGACTGGCCAAGCCGAACAGCGACCGCGGCGCCGATCGTTGCCGCGATCAGCGCCAGGGCCAGCGTTACCAGGAGTCCGGTGTCGGTCATGGATACCTTCGGAAGGCCGGCACCGCGCCGTTGCTGCCCATCCTACTGTGAGCCCGCAGACACGAGAAGCGCTCCCGGTGTTGCCACCAGTCAACGCATCGACGGGCGTGACCTCGTGGCATGGCATTCAGCAGCGTAGCGGCGTCAGGTTCGGTCGCTCGCGCTGGACGGCGACAGCGCGTGAGCCTGCGCGTGCCCTCCGCGGGCAGGCGCGGGCCGGACTCAGCCTGCGGTCAGTGCCTGCTCGGCCTCGGGCATCATCGCTGCGGCGTAGCCTTCGTACAGGTAAACCGGGGAGGACGCGCGGCGGCGTTCGACCGCGACGGGTATGGCCACCTGCCGGCGTTCGATCAGGACCGGGATCAGATTCGGTGTTGCCGCCGCGATCAGCGCGGCATCGGTGGCGTACGACGGGGCCGCCGGCACGAACACCGGCCCTGGCAGCGAGCGGAAGCGTTCGCCGACGATCGCGACCAGGATGGTCCAGCCGGCGGAGAACGTCCGGAGCTTGGCTTGGCCCGCGACCCGTGGCGCCTCGCAGCTGGCGACCTCGACGACTCGCAGCCCGCGGCGCAGCGCGCGGATGTTGGCCACGATCTCGTGGGCCCAGCCGTCGATCTCGGGTGCCAGCAATGACTGGTGCCTGCGCCACACGGCGTTGTAGCCATACGTGATGTCGGTGAAGCGGCCGCCGAAGAGCAGGTTTGAGAGCGTTACGAAGGCCCAGTTGCCGAGCCTCCGGAGGGGCGTCATGTCATCGGTGCGCGCGCCCTGGATGAAGCGGCTGCCTTTGGCGTAATCGGCGCCGGCGACGAGGCAGCCAACGAAAGACGGAATCTCGCCCGGATCGGTGGAGCCGTCGGCGTCGAGGTGTACGACGATCTCACCCGTCGCTGCTTCGAACCCGGCTCGGAGAGCGGCGCCCTTCCCGGGGGCGTCCTGGCGGACGATGCGGATGGTCGGCATGAGCCGGCGCGCGACCTCGATCGTGCCGTCGGTCGAGGTGCCGTCGACGAGGATGACCTCGTGGACGTCGCGTGGTATGCGCGGCAGCACGTAGGGCAGGCTCTCGGCTTCATTGAGAGCCGGGATGACGACGCTGACGGTCACGTCGCGGAACACTGGAGCCCTCTACCCTCCATGACGGCGGTGCGATGCGCCGAAGCGATTTCCCGTTCGGAACGAGGCCGACGGTAGTACTAAGGTACTGGAGCGTCAATACATCTGGGCCATGCGGTGTTGACGCCCGGCAACGGGTCGCGACGCGGTTCCAGACCCGTTCAGGCGGGGTCGATGCGCTCGAACAGGCCCTCGTAGGCGGCCACTGTCTGGGCCCACGAATGCGGGTGGGCGAATCGGGTGCCCGCGAGCTCTGCCAGCCGGCGCAGCGCCTGCGCCAGTTGGTCGGGGTCTGCGGGCGGCACCAGGACGACGCCCCCATACCCCTGTGCCGCTTCCGCGTTGCCGCCGACGTCGGTCATCACCACCGGCAGGCCGTAGCCCATCGCGACATGCAGCGGCCCACTCAGAGAGGAGCGCAGGTAGGGGAGAACCACTGCGTCGGCGCCGCGCATGTAGCCGTCGAGCTCTTCATCGGTCAGGTATCGATTGACGAAGGTGATCCGGCTGCGGCGGGGGCTCTTCTCGATCATCTCGGCCGGCAGCGTCCAGCCCTCCCACGTCTCGCCCACGACCGTCAGCCAGTAGCGGTCGATCTCCGCGTCGGGGATCGCCTCGAACGCAGCGACCAGGTGCTCGAGGCCCTTGTAGGGGCGGATGACGCCGAAGAACAGCAGGTTGCAGGTCCCGGCCGGGGCCTCGCGCACCGGCGCACCCTCGCGCTCCTTCGTCTGGTAGTGATCGTGCGGGCCGTGCGGCAGCACCTCGATCGGCCGGCGGCTGCCGAGGCGCCATGTCTGGAGCGCCAGGTCGCGGTCGAAGGCCGAGTGCACTGCGAAGCCGTGTGCCAGGCGCATCAGGATCGGGCCGACCGCGTGTACGTAGCGCTTGGCAAAGGGGATGTTCGCCTCGCCGGTCTCGATCACCTCGTGGAACTCGACTACCACGCGCGCGCCGGTCAGCCGCGCAAGCAGCGCCAGCGCGATGTAGCTGTGGAGGACGGTCCCCGTCCACCACTCCAGGATCACGAACTGCGGCCGATGGCGGAGAAAGAAAAGGACGGCGCGGATGATGCTCGGCAGCCAGTACCAGTCGATGCCGTCGAACACAGCCACGCGTTCGTCGTGGGGGAGGTCTGCCAGATCCGTGCCCACCCGCTGCCGGCCCGGATAGAAGCGCGCCGGCAACAGGCGACTCATCGTGACCATGGATACCCGATGGGTTTCCGCCAGCGCGTTGGCGAGCCGAACGGTATAGACGCTGATCCCGCTGAGGAAGCGCGTGCCGGAGCCGACGACCATGACGCGGCGCACAGGATTAGTCGTCATCGGCTTGCCCCGTCGGCGGCGATCGCCCTGATAAGTGAGCCCTCGTCGACGAGCTCGCGGATCGACGGGGCGATCGCCTCGAGCCTGATTCCGCGGCCGTAGGCCTCGGCCGCCACCACCTCGGCACTGTCACCGACGACCCACAGGCGCATTCCCAGCCGCTGCCCGGCCTCGACGTCGCTCATCGAGTCGCCGATGAGGTGGCTGCGCTCGAACCTGATCCAGGGATGAGCCGACTGCGCCTGCTTGAAGAGACCCACGCCGGGCTTGCGACAGTCGCAGACCCCGATCTCGTGCGGGCAGGTGTAGATGCCGCCGAGCGGAACGCCGGCCGCGGCGAGGGTATCGACCAGGCGCGTGTGAATCTCGTCCAGGTCAGCCTCATCGACGAGCCCGCGGGCAACGCCACGCTGGTTCGTGACGATGAATAGCACGGCGCCTGCCTCGTGGAGCGCCGAGAGCGCCTCCACGGCGCCCTGCGTCAGCTCGAACTCGGACCAGTCCCGGATGTAGGCGCCGGCCGGTGCGCGTCGGTTGATCACCCCGTCGCGGTCGAGAAAAACCGCTACCCGCGCGGGCCCCGACTCAGCGACCAACGGTGCCGTTGACCCGCCAGGTCTGGAGCCCGAGCGGCTCGAGAGCGACCTCGTGGATCTGGCAGCCCATTCCGGCAAGGACCTGGGCAATCTCGTGCTTTCGTTCGAAACCGCAGTAGAGCAGCATGTATCCGCCTCCGCCCGCCCCCGTGATCTTGCCGCCCAGCGCACCTTCCCGGCGCGCTACTGAGTACAGCTCATCGAGCTCGGGACTCGAGATCTTCGGCGACATCCGCTTCTTGTGCTGCCATTCCTCGTCCAGGAGCGTGCCGAACTCATCCATCTTCCGGCGCAGGAGCGAGTTCTTCATCTCGGTCGCGAGTGCCTTGAGCTCCTTCAGCGCGTCGGTCGTGTCGGCTTCGCGCTCCTCATATCGGCGTACCTGGTCCTCGATGATGTTCTCGGACAGGCGAATCCGGCCGGTGTGGACGAGAAGCAGGTTGTACTCGAGCTCGTTCCTGATGTCGTCGCTGATCTTGAGTGAGTTGACCACGACTCGGTCGCCCAGGAACTCGATGAAGTTGAAGCCGCCGAATGCGGCCGCGTACTGATCCTGCATGCCTCCGGGAATGGAGAGATCCACTCGCTCGATGCTGTAGGCCAGCTCGGCCACCTCGTAGTCGGTCAACGTCAGGCCGTGGTACTCCTTCAGCAGGCCGACGAGCACGACCATCATGGCCGAGGAAGACCCCAGGCCTGAGCCCGGCGGGGCATCGGTGTGCAGAAACAGGTCGTAGCCGCCGTTGTGGTCGCCGGCCAGGCGATTGATCGCCGCCTTGGCCAGGTCCATCTGGCCGTCATAGGTCAGGCTGTCGCGGGACGCGTACGTGAGCGACACGCCGAAGTCGCGCGAGCTGATGCATATCTGACCGTCATCGCGCGGGCGCAACGTGCCCCAGGCGTAGCGGTTGATGGTCGAGCTCAACACGCAGCCGCCCTCGCGCTCGGGGAACGGCGGCACGTCGGTTCCGCCGCCGGCAAAGCTGATGCGGAGCGGTGCCTTGGCGCGCACGAGAGAAGTCATCGGGTGCTCCACATGGTGGCACGGCTTACTTGCGATCTCACGGGCGCTGGACGGTACGGACGCGCCGAGTACCAGTCAAGGCGTAGTACCTCTCTCCTATGCACCGAACTGACCATTCGTTGCCCGCAGGCGACGCTGTTTGGCGGTGGACCCCAGATTCACGCTCAGAAAAGCCATCGTCCGTCTGTAGACTCGGCGTCGACATGAAGCGGCCTCTCTCAATTTGCGCCACACCGCGTTTCAGGCGGGCAGGGGTTGCCGGCCCGGTACTGGTACGAATGGCGTGCCAGGCCAGCGAGTGGGAGTTCATTCCCATTGCCGTCCATACCGTCACACACCGAGTATCGGCCAGCTGACGTTGAGCGAGGAAACCGAGATCGATGACCCAATTACGACTGGCCAGCCCGACTCCCGCGAGGCGAGCCCACCAACCGAGCCCGCGACAGCCGGTGCGCCGCATGCAGTCCGCCTTCCAAGCCGCCGACACGAATCGCCTTGGTCCAGCCGCGCCGTCTTCTTCATTGCCGTGGTCGGCGCAGTCACCGTCGCGCCACTCCTGCTCGACCCGGTTCCCCTTGACGAGCGGCCGCAGATGACTCCGGCATCGACAGGCTCCCCTGTGCCCTCGTCGACGCTTAGCGTGAGCTTCCCCGAATGACAGCCGTGATGCCAGACCGCGCACGGCCGACGCCTTCGGACGCCGCCGGAATGGCGACCGCGGTGGCTGGCGACACCGTCGTTCCGGCTCGACGTCTTTACGTCGTCGGTGGCCGACAGCGCACGCTGCGTCCGCTTGCTGCGGGGATGACCGATTGGTACGAATACGAGAGCGCGGTAATCGTCGAGCTGGATACCGCGAGCGGTTCCGCATCGGTGTCGGTCGACTACGTTTCGCCCGCTGACGTCTGCCCGCCGGAGGATCCCGCCATCCTGTTCAAGTCGGGAACCCTGGAAGGCGACGAGCTCTATGTCTGCACGCAGACCGAGGTGCTGATCTATCGAGTCCCGTCCTTCGAGCGCATCGGCTACGTCTCGTTGCCGCTGTTCAATGACGTCCACCACGTCCGCCCAACGCCCGACGGAAATCTCCTCATCGCGAACACCGGCCTGGACATGGTCGTCGAGACGACTCGCGCGGGCGACGTGATCAATCTCTGGAATGTCCTGGGCGAGGACGCATGGGCACGTTTCTCTCGCGACATCGATTACCGCCTCGTGCCAACGACCAAGCCTCATCTGGCACATCCGAATCACGTCTTCTTTGTCGGCGACGAGCCGTGGGCCACCCGTTTCCAGCAGAAGGACGCCATCTCGCTCATCGACCCGGGCAGGCGCATCGACATCGGCCTCGAGCGCGTCCATGACGGCGTCGTGGGCGACGACGGTCACGTGTACTTCACGACTGTCGACGGCAAGATCGCGATCGCGGACACCCACAGCCTCGCGGTTGTCGAAGTGATCGACCTGACGGCCTCGCATCCCAGGGACTCGCTCCTCGGATGGGCGCGTAGCCTGCTGATCGACGGCAACTATCTGTGGGTTGGCTTCTCGCGAATCCGGCCCACGAAGTTCCGCGAGAACGTCGGCTGGGTGCTGCGCGGCCTGAAACGGGACTTCGGGACGCACGTCGGCTGCTACGACCTGCGCACCAGACGTTCGGTCGCGCAGATCCCCGTCGAACAGGCGGGGCTGAGCGCGATCTTTGGCATCTACCGCGCGCCCGAGGCAGCCGGACAGCCAGCGCCGTCTCGATGACTCACGCCTGCGAGTCCGGCCGCGCCATCACGCGAGGCATGCGCTGACGAACCGATACCTCGTGACCGGCGGAGCCGGCTTCGTGGGCACGGGCGTGGTCCTCGCGTTGCTCGAGCGGGGCGACGAGGTTGTCGTGTTCGACTCGGGGGTCGCAGTCGGATTCGAATACCTCGCCTCTACCAGAGCGCAGATCGTCCGTGCCGACATCCGCGACACCATCGCGCTCTCCGCTGCCCTCCAGGGCTGCACGGCAGTCGTCCATCTGGCTGCCCAGACGAGTGTGCCTGATTCCATCGCCAGGCCGATCGACGACCTCGAGATCAACGTCGCGGCCAGCCTGGGAATGCTCGAAGCCGCGAGGAGCGTTGGCGGAGTCCGCGTCGTCTTTGCATCATCCAACGCGGTCGTCGGCGGCCACCCACCGCCAGCGCACGAGGGACTCGTGCCGTTCCCCGTCTCACCGTACGGTGCGGCCAAGGCGGCGATCGAGGCGTACCTGCGCGCCTACGGCGAAGCCTACGGGCTGGAAACCGTGGCACTCCGATTTGCCAACGCCTATGGACCATGGTCGGCGCACAAGGCGAGCGCCGTCTCGGCCTTCGTCAAGGCCTACCTGGCCGGTGGCCCGCTGACTATCCGCGGCACAGGTGCGCAGACGCGCGACTTCGTCTATCTCGACGACGTCGTCGCCGCCGTCGTGGCCTGCCTTGACGCCGAAGCGACCGTGATCGGCGGCGAAGTCTTCCAGGTCGGCACCGGGCGCGAGACCAGCATCAACGAGCTGGTGAGGCTCTTGTTCGAGGTCGGCGGAGGAGCCGTCGAGACCACTCATCTGGAACCGTCGCCGGGTGACGTGCCGCGGAACGTGAGTGACATCTCTAAGGCGCGACTTGTGCTCGGCTGCGAGCCGACGACCACACTCGCCGAGGGCCTGACGCGCACTGTGGAGTGGTTCCGCAGCCATTGAGCCTGTCGGCACCCCCGTGCCGTGGCGCACCACTATCGGTGCCACAAGTACCAGAGCACCTTGACTTTGGTACTAGTCACGTAGAGGATCGATCCAGGCGGGGGACCCTTTTCGACCCGACTCCTTATGTACGGCGTTTGGGTGTCTCAGAGGTACGCATGGTTCGCTTGGTCGTCGCGTTGGTCCTGGTCCTGACCGTGCTTGGCGGTGCGTTCCAGGCATTGGCCGGCCGGTCATCGAACCAGGGGCTGAGCCTGGTAGTGCCGGCGAAGGTTGACCCCGACGCCTCGTTCTCATTCGAATTCCGGTTGCCGGCGAGGGTTGCCGCCGTCGAC
This sequence comes from uncultured Anaerolineaceae bacterium, assembly GCA_964477545.1. GTDB lineage: Bacteria > Chloroflexota > Limnocylindria > Limnocylindrales > CSP1-4 > JALYGJ01. The sequence goes on from CAYZEJ010000003.1 coordinate 24,686, forward strand.
GGCCGTGTCCTGCTCGACACGAGCGTCGCCGAGGTCGTGGGGCTCGCGCCGGTCAGTGGCGGCACCGCGCTCGCGCCGGTCCAGATTCCAGGCGGCGTCGCCTTCGGTGCGTATGGCCTCAACGCGCGTCATGGTCGGACGACCATGCGCGTCGTGGTTGCGCCCCAGGCCGAGGCGCAGCTCAAGTTTCGCGTGATCATCGATGCCATCTCCGATGCGACCGGCAACCGCGTCGCACTACGAAAAGGCAAGGCGGTTGGGTCGCTGCGCGTCGGACGCGGTACGCACCGACCAGCCGTGCCGGGTGACGCTGCTCGCCGGTTACCCACCCGTGCGGCGGTTCCGCTGCGTCCCCCCGTCGACGACGGCACGATCGACGTCAAGGATCTCGACGTCGTCCGAGCGGAGTGGGCGATGGCGCGCGCGAACGATGCGGCATGTGGTGACGAGCGCTATCGCGCTGCCGACGCGAACGGCGACGGCTGTGTCGATATCGCCGACATCCAGGCCGTGTTCGCCGCGATCCGGAATCGTCCCACGGCCGAGCGCAACGACGCTAACCGCACGAACGCCACCGCGTCCGTTGCCGGCGCCGGCCCGATCCTGGCCCTCGCATCCGCCGCCGGGGAGCCTGGGCTGACTTTCATCGTCGACAGCACGGCAGATGCCCCGGACGCCAACAACGGCGATGGGTCATGCGCCGACAGCCTCGGCCGCTGTACGTTCCGAGCGGCGATCACCGAAGCCAATTGGCATACTGGTGCTGACCGCATCGAGTTCGACCTGGCAGGATCGGCGCCGGCCGCGATCCAGCTGAGCAGCAGCCTGCCGCAACTGATGATCCAGGATCGATCAGGCGGACTGGTCATCGATGGCTATAGCCAGCCGGGCAGCCGCGTCAACGACGCCACAGTCGGTTCGAATGCCATACCCGGCGTGGAGTTGCGCGGCAACGGCAATTCGCCGCGCACCAACGGCCTGTTCATGACCAGTGCGGACAACACGATCCGCGGACTGCTGATCAACAACTTCTACCGTGGCATTTTCATCGACGGCGCAGACGCCCACGACAACTCGATCGTCGGCAACCTGTTCGGTTACACCGCGGCCGGGGCCGTTCACAGCTACAAGGCATACACGGGCGTAATCATCGACTCCGCCAACCACAACAGCGTTGGCACGCCGGCGCTGGCCGATCGCAACGTCTCCACGGCCGGTAAGGGCTTCTATCTGTACGGGCCGCCCGCGGAGCACAACGTCCTCCAGAACAACGTCATCTGCCTGACACCGACTGGGATGGCTGGCGCAACGTGCAGCACCGGCATCGATCACGACTTCGGCGCGAAGAACAACCTCATCGGCGGAACGGGGCTCGGGGAACGCAACGTGATCGGCCCTTCGTTCCTGCAGGGCATCGAGATCTCGCATGGCTGGGATCCAAGCGGAAACGATACGAGCGGCCGGTGGCTGCTCAGCAACAACCGCATCGTTGGTAACTGGGTCGGCTTTCGCGGCGATGGCAGCTACAGCGCCGCGTTCCGGTCCGGCCAGAGCAATCCCGGCAGCGGCGACAACGGCAACGGCATCAACGTCTACGACGGCTCGAGCTTCAACCTGGTCGAGAGCAACTGGGTTGCCTCGGTCTACGACGGGATCCAGACCATGTCGTCCAACTCGACCGGCAACATCATCCGCAACAACATCATCGGCGAGTCGCCGCTTGGCCAGCCGGCCCCGCTCATTCGAGACGGAATCGTTGCCCGCCTGAATACCCGCACGCATACCATCGAAGGCAACATCGTCCGCAACGCCGGCCGGTACGGAATCGGGCTGACCCAGCCAGACGTCCTGTGGGTGCGGATCAGCCGCAACATCGTCACCGACATGTCGGGCCCGGCGATCTTCCTCGCTCCAAACCCGAACGATCCTTCGGAGGGCGCGAACGACGTGCTCGCGTCACCGGTGATCACATCGGCCACGACCATCGAGGTCACCGGAACGGGCATCGCCGGCGCAACGGTGGAGGTCTACCGCGCTTCGCGACCCGCCGGGCAGAGCGGCCTGCCGGTCGAGTATCTCGGTTCGGCCATGGTGGCCGGCGATGGCACATGGACCCTGCCGGCGATTCTCCAGGCCGGCGATCGCGCGACGGCCCTGCAGATCGACCCGAGCAACAACACTTCGATGTTGGGGCTCAACGTGACCGCTGTCTTCGAGCAGCCGCCCGCGGCGCCGGTGGCTGACTTCTCGTGGACGCAGCTCGCGGGCAGCACGGCTATCGGTTTCACTGACACCTCCACCGGATCGCCTGCGTCATGGAACTGGGAGTTCGGCGACGGCAGCACGTCCACCGAGCAGAACCCCAATCACACCTACGGCGCGACCGGCGACTTCAGCGTCAAGCTGACCGCCTCGAGTGCCGGCGGATCGAGCAGCATCACCAAGACGGTCACCGTCAGCCCGCCCTCGCAGGGCTTCTTCGCGGCCGACGCCTTCGCGCGCAGTGCGAGCAGCGGCTGGGGCACGGCCGACATCGGCGGGCCGTACACGGTCGAGGGCACGGCAGCCAACTACAGCGTCGATGGCACCGCCGGCAACATCGTGGTGCCTGGGCCGGGGCGGACCCGCTCGGCATTGCTCAACGAGGTCTCGCAGGCGAACATCGACATCCGCTTCCGGGTGGCGGCCGACAAGGTCGCGACCGGCAGCCGCTACTTCGCCTACGCCGTCGCGCGCCGCAACTCGAACAACGAGTACCGGCCGCAGCTGATCTTCAACACCAACGGGACCTTCTCGGTCCACGCCGGCGCGCTGGTCGGTGGCAGCGAGAGCTCCCTGGGCAGCCCGGTCGTGGTGCCCGGCGTCACCCAGTCGGCCGGTGCGTACGTCTGGGTCCGCGCCCAGCTCACGGGTACCAACCCGACCACGATCCGCATCAAGGCCTGGGCCGAAGGCCAGCCCGAACCCGGTGCCTGGCTGTTCACGGTCACCAACTCGGCCGCAGCGCTCCAATCCCCCGGTTCGGTAGGCATGCGCACGTATGTCTCTTCGGCCGCGACCAACGCGCCGGTTACGCTCAGCTTCGACGACTACGAGGTGACCGCGGCCGCGCTGTCCACGACCATCGCCGACGACCTCTTCGCGCGCACCGTCAGCAGCGGCTGGGGCAGCGCCGACATCGGCGGGCTGTATACGCTCGAGGGCACGACGGCCAACTACAGCGTCGATGGCAACGCCGGCAGCATCCTCATGCCCGCGCCGGGCCGGACGCGCACGGCGCTGCTCAACGAGCTGTCGCAGGCCAACGTCGACATGCGCGTCCGGGTGGCCGCCGACAAGGTCGCCGCCGGGGGCCGTTTCTTTGTCTACGTGGTCGGTCGCCACAACGCCAACAACGAGTACCGGGCGCAGCTCATCCTCAACAGCAACGGTAGCCTGTCGGTCCAGGGCAGCGCACTCATCGCCGGCAGCGAGAGCTCGTTGGGCAGCGCGGTCGCGGTGCCCGGTGTGACCCAATCACCGGGCGCGTATGTCTGGGTCCGGGCGCAGCTCACCGGCGCGAACCCGACGACGATCCGCATCAAGGCGTGGGCTGATGGTCAGCCCGAGCCCGACGGGTGGCTGTTCACTGCGACCAGCTCGGCCGCCGCGCTGCAGTCGGGCGGCTCGGTCGGCGTGCGCGCCTACGTCTCGTCCGCGGTGACCAACGCGCCGGTGACCCTCACCTTCGACGACTACGCGGTGACCGCGAGCCAGTGAGCGCGGGCTGCCGCGCCGCCGTGCGCGCGGGCAACGGATTCGGGCGCTGGCCCAGTCCGGCGCCTTGACTTTAGTACTACTCGACCCGACGATCGGGGGAGGGGGATCCCACCTTTGAACGACCCCTGGCAAGAGTTCAGGCACCGCTTGCACCAGAGAGGTCCGCATTGTCCCGACTGCTGATCGCCGGATCGATGATTGCCACGCTTGCCCTGGGCGCGGGCGGCAGCGGCGTGCTAGCGCGCGGCGCGGCCGCTGACGGCCTTGTTTTCTCCGTGCCGAGTCGCGCGAACACCGATACGAGCTTCGCAGTCGAGATCAGACTGCCCGCCCGCGTGGCGGCCGTCGACGGCCGGCTCTTCTTCGATACGGCCGCGGCAGAGGTGATCGGCGTGGCGCCGGACCGCGGCGGCGTCGGCATGACACCAATGGACATCGCCGGCGGCGTCGCGTTCGGCGCCTACGGCTTGACGTCCAGTCGCAGCGGTACCGTCCTGCGCATCGTTGTCGCTCCGCTTGCCGCCGGCCGCCTCCAGTTCCGCGCCGTCATCGACGCCGCCGCGGACGCTGCCGGGCGTCGTGTCACCGTCAAACGAAGCAGCGGCATCGGAGCTGTGACCATGGGCGCGGAGGCACGGACCTTTGCGAAGCCACGCAACTCTGGCCCGCGACGGCCGCTCCGTGTTCCAACGGGCACGCGCGACCTCGTCGCCGACGGCCGCCTGCGAGTGACCGATGTCGACCTCGTTCGCGCTGCCTGGGAGCAGGCACATCTGGGCGCACCCTGCGCTGCCCTGCGCAAGTCAGATGACGCCAACGGCGATGGGTGCGTCGACATCGTCGACGTCCAGGCTGTTGTCGCCGCGCAGGGCTGGCCCACGATCCGCGGTCTCGCGGTCGACCCTCGGCGCGCCGCCGTAACTTCACTGGACAGCGATGCTTCGGCGGTCGATGGGTATCGGGCAGGAGCGGTCGCTGCAGCGATCGGCTCGACTTTCACGGTGACGAGCGCGGCCGACACCGGGGACGCTGTCTACGGTGACGGCAAATGCGCCGATTCGAACGGCCGCTGCACGCTGCGCGCGGCGCTGACGGAGGCAAACTGGCAGCGAGGCGAGAATCGCATCCAGTTCAACCTGCCCGGCACGGCGCCTGTGCCCATCCAGCTCGGCACACCCCGACTGACCATCCAGGATCGGACCGGCGGCGTTGTGATCGACGGCTACTCACAGCCCGGAAGCCGGGTCAACACCGCCAGCGTCGGCTCCAACGCCGTGCCCGGTATCGAGCTTCGCGGTACGCAGAGCTCGCCGCGCAGCAATACCTTCCGCATCACCAGCGCCAACAACACGATCCGCGGTTTCCTGTTCAACCGCAGCGACGTGACGATCACGCTCGATGGCGTGGATGCCCATCACAACCTGCTCGCCGGCAACCTGATGGGCTTTGAGCGCAACGGCACCCCCGAGACTTATCGCGGCCACGACAACGTGTACCTGCAGAACGGTGCCCACCACAACCAGATCGGCGCGCCGAGCCTCGCCGGTCGGAACGTCATGGGTCGTTCCGTGAAAGCGATCTACCTGTACGGACCAGGGACGGACTACAACGTCATCCAGAACAACTTCCTGTGCATGACCCCGAGTGGCATGGCGACTGCCAAATGCTCGACTGGGATCGACCACGACTTCGGGCCGAAGCACAACGAAGAGGGAGGCACAGGGCCGCTCGAACGAAACGTCATCGGCACAACCACCCTTAACGGGATCGAGATATCGCACGGCTGGAACCGGAGCGGAGCTGACACCGACGACACGTGGCACAACGACCACAACCGCATCGTTGGCAACTGGATCGGGTTCCGCGGGGATGGCAGCTACAGCGCCGGCTTCCGTTCTGGCCAGAACTCGCCCAACAGCAACGACGCGAACGGCGTCAACGTCTACGACGGATCGAACTTCAACGTCGTCGAGGGCAACTGGATCGCATCCGTCTGGGATGGCATCAACACGATGATGCCCAACTCGACCGGCAACATCATCCGCAACAACATCATCGGCGAATCGCCGCTCGGACAGCCGGCACCGCTGGGGCGCATCGGTATCAACGTGCGAACGCATACCAAGACCGGCGTCATCGAGGGCAACACGATCCGCAACGCGGCCGTGTACGGGATCGGCCTGACCCAGAGCGACGTGCTCTATTTCCGGCTCAGCCGCAACATCATGTCCGACATGTCCGGTGCGGCGATCTACCTCGCGCCAAATCCGAACGACCCGAACGAAGGCGCCAACGACCTGACGCCGGCGCCGGTCATAACGTCGGCGACCACCGCGCGCGTGACCGGCACCGGCATTCCCGGCGCAACGGTGGAGATCTATCGCGCGTCGCGGCGGGCCGGCCAGAGCGGGCTGCCCACGCAATACCTCGCGTCGACCATGGTGGCCGGCAATGGGACCTGGAGCGCGCCGGTCATCCTTCAGACAGGGCAGCGCGCGACGGCCCTCCAGATAGCAGAGGGCAACAACACGTCGGCGCTCGGGCGCAATGTCAGCGCCGTGTTCGAGCAGGCACCCCAGGAGCCCGTCGCCGGGTTCTCGTGGACGCAGCTCGCGGGCAACATGACGGTGGGATTCACCGATACGTCGGCTGGGGCACCTGCGGCGTGGAGCTGGGACTTCGGCGACGGGACGAGTTCGAGCCAGCAGAATCCGAACCACAGCTATGCCACGACCGGCACTTTCACCGTCAAGCTGACAGCCACCAACGCCGGCGGATCGAGCTCTGTCACGAAGACCGTCACGGTCAGCCCCCCATCGCAGGCATTCCTTGCCGCCGATGCGTTCGCGCGCAGCAGGGGCAGTGGCTGGGGCAGCGCCGATATCGGCGGCGCGTACACGATCCAGGGGGCGACCGCCAACTACAGCGTGGCCGGCGGTGTCGGGCGCATCGTCGTGCCGTCCGCTCGGCGCACCCGCTCGGCGATCCTCAATGGCGTAAACCAGAGAAACGTCGACATCAGCTTCCGAGTGGCGGTCGACAAGATTCCCGCCGGAGGGCGTTTCTTCGTCTACGCCACCGCGCGCCGCAACTCGAACAACGAGTACCGGCCACAGCTGGTCTTCCACGCCAACGGCAGCGTTTCGGTCCATGCCGGCGTGGTGCTCGGGGGGAGCGAGACCCCGATCGGCCGCGCCGTCGTCGTCCCCGGACTGACCCATTCGCCCGGGACGTACATATGGGTCCGGGCGCAGCTCAGCGGCGCCAGCCCGACGACGATCCGGATCAAGGCGTGGGCCGATGGACAATCGGAGCCCCAGGCGTGGCAGTACACGGCGACGAACTCCGCCGCCGCGGTACAGTCCGCTGGCGCGCTTGGCCTCCGCAGCTATGTCTCGTCCGCTGTGGCCAACGCGCCGGTGACTTTCAGCTTCAACGATTACGCGGTGGCCGCGAGCCAGTGAGCGCGGCCGTTGGCGCCGCCGTCGAAATAGATCCGCCTCAGCCCGACCCGGGCGTCAGCGTGTCCGGCGCGGCTCTCCGCGACACCGGCCGCCACCTGGCCCGCGCCGCTTCGGGCGGGTTGGCGCTGAGCGTCTTCAACACCGGCGCCACCGTGCTCGCCACGGTTCTGCTGGCGCGGGTCATGGATCTCGCACAGTTCGGGACCTACTCATGGGTGGTGGCCACAGTAGTGCTGCTGACCGTCCCCGCAGTGCTCGGCATAGACCGTCTGCTGGTGCGCGACATAGCGATCTACGCGAGCCGCGCCGCGCACGGCCATGTCCGTGGGTTGATTCGGCGGTCGGCGCAGCTCATCGCGGTGAGCTGCGTGCTGATCGCGGCTGGTGTCGGGCTGGCTGTGTGGCTGGCGGGCGGAGCCGCCGACGCCGCGACTGTCGTGGCGCTCGCAGTTGGTATTGTCGCTTTGCCGCTGCTGGCTTACGGGCGCGCCGCGCAGTCGGCGTTGATGGGCATTCAGCACGTCGTTCTTGCCCAGCTGGCGGATCTCCTGTTGCGGCCCGCAGCGCTGCTGCTCATGGTCGGCGCCATCTTCCTTGCCGGTATCCGCCTGGATGCGGCACAGGCCGTCACACTCTTCACCGCGAGTGCCGCGCCGAGCCTCGTACTCGCGCTCATCCTCCTGCGGCGCCGGATGCGCACCGCGGTTCCAATGGCGGAGCCTGCTTACGACTCGCGCCGCTGGCTGGGCGCCGCATTTGCACTCGCGTTGCTGAGTGGCGGCCAACTGATCAACTCGCAGCTCGGGATCGTCCTGCTGGGACTGCTCGACGAGCCCGAGTCGGCGGGGTTGTACGCCGTCGCTCAGCGCGGGGCGCTGCTCATCGCCTTTCCACTCATGGCGGCCGGCGCGGCCCTGGCCCCGACAGCCGCCCGGCTGTGGGCGGCTCGCCAGACGACTCAGCTGCAACGACTTGTCACGTTCGCCGCTCGCGGCGTCCTGATCGCGTCCGTCCCGATCGCGCTCGTGTTCATCTTCGCCGGCGACCGCGTGCTCGAGCTCGTGTTCGGGCCAGGCTTTGCTCCCGCCGGCGGCGCGTTGGCCGTGCTCAGCGTCGGCCAGCTCGTGAACGCCGCCACCGGATCCGTCGCAACCCTTCTCGTGATGACCGGCAACACCTGGCGCGCCGGCCTGGGCATAATCGCCGGGACAGTGCTCAACCTCGTCTTGGCTCCGGTGCTGATTCCAGCCCATCAAACCGTCGGGGCAGCTGTGGCGGCCTCGGCCGCACTGGTTGTTTCCAACGTCATCCTGGTAGTCATGGCGCGTCGGACGCTCGGGATCGACACCACGGCGATCGGCCTACCCGCCCGATTGCGACGATGACGGTCGCCGCTCAGGCGAGTCCGGCCCGGGCGCTGGCCGCGGGACCGTCGACCTGGTCATGGGGCGCCCTGCCGCTGTTGGCGCTCACAGCAGCGCTCGGTCTGCTGGCTGTCGCCGCCGGCAACCGTGCCGCGCAGGTCGACGCGTGGTGGGCCCAGATCGCGTTCTACGGCGGCCTCTTGCTGCTGGTGCTGCCGATTGGCATACGTCTCGTGCTGCCCGGCGCGGAGGGCACCGAGCGCGTGAGCCTGGTTACGCTGCTCGGCCTCGGGCTCTTCGCGGCTAAGGTTCTACATGACCCTCTCCGAGTGGGCGGCTACGACGAGTTCCTGCACCTGCGAACAGCGCAGGACATCCTGTCCAGCGGCACCGTGTTCACGCCCAACACGCTGCTTGGCGTGAGTCCCTTCTATCCCGGACTGGAACTGACCACGACTGCGTTATCGAGCATTTCCGGCCTCGCGATCCATGAGTCGGGCATCATCGTCCTCGCCGCGGCCAGGCTCGTGTTCATGGTGAGCCTGTTCTTCTTGTTCGCGATGGTGTCGGGCAGCACGCGAGTGGCTGGCATCGCGTGCCTGGTCTACATGACCAATCCGATGTTCCTGTACTTCAACGCCGGCTTCTCGTACGAGTCGCTCGCCCTGCCGCTCGCAGCATTCGTCGTCTATCTGCTGCTTCGACGCGGCCACTCCGGTCCGGCACGCTGGACGGGGCTGACGACCATCGCGTTCGTGTCCCTCGGCGCCGTCGTCGCGACCCACCACGTCACCTCGATCATGCTCGCCGGGTTCCTGGGCCTGTGGGCGCTCGTCGGGTGGCAGATCGGGCGTCGCGATCGGTCCAGGCCTGGCCGAATGGCGGTAGCGAGCGTGCTTCTGATCACCGGCTGGACATTGCTCGTGGCGACGGCCACGATCGGCTACCTCGCGCCCGCGCTGACCGCCACATTCACCGAGCTGTTCCGGCTGATAGCGGGCGAAGTCGAGCCGCGTGCGCTGTTCGTGTCGCGGATCGGGCAGGTGGCGCCGGCGTGGGAGCGACTCGTTGGCGCCGCGTCCGGCGGCCTCATCGTGTTCCTGCTGCCGTTCGGGCTGTTCGTCGTGTGGCGCCGATTCCGGTCCAACACGGCGATGATCGCCCTGGCGCTGGCGGCCGCCGTCTACCCGCTGACACTCGTGGCGCGCCTTACCCGGGCGGGAGCCGACCTGTCCGGTCGGACGCCTGAATTCCTGTTCATCGGCATCGGCATCGTCATCGCCCTGGCCGTTGTCCGGTTGTCATTCGACGGCAGCCTGGGGCGATTGAAACTCGGTGCCGTAGCGGCCGGGCTGGCCGTCCTGCTCGTCGGCGGGATCATCGTCGGCATGCCTGGATGGGCGAGGCTGCCCGGTCCATACCTGGTTTCGGCCGACGGCAGATCCGTTGAGACCGAAGGGATCGAGGCCGCGGAATGGGCCCGCAGCGTGCTCGGTCCGGACAACCTGATGGTGGCCGATCGTGTCAACACCATCCTGATGTCAACCTACGGCCAGCAGGAGATGGTCACGACATACGAGACGCGGCTTCCGATACGGCGCCTCTACCTGACCCCCGATGTTGGTCCCGTACAGCGGCAGATCGTGCGCGACGGTGGCATCAGATACCTGGTCATCGATCGACGCCTGAGCACCGGCCCACCGGCTGTCGGACATTATTTCGACCGCGGCGAGGGGCGCCTCCGCCAGTCGCTCGACGAGCCCATCGAGGCCGAGCTTCTCGCCAAATGGGATGCCCAGCTCGACATCAGCCGCGTCTACGACAGCGGGAACATCCAGCTGTACGACGTTTCGGGCCTGGCGGCTACAACCGACTAAACCGGTCGACTGGCTCTCCGGTCGGCTCGTCGGCGCAGCGAGTGCGTGTTTCCGGCGGTCCATTCGGGGGACATCTACAGGGACCTTCAGGCGCTGGTGCGGCCACGCCCTGGGTGCGATTCTCCGCACACCGGTAGTCCGGTGAACCGAAAAGGCACAGCCGTCGCGAGGCGGCGTCGCAAAGCCACGGGTCTGCGCGAGCAGGCAGCCGGGCCGTCGAAATCGCAGGACGCTTCTGGGTCGTCTGGAGACGCGTTCCTCAGGTGCTGACGCCCGACCGTCCTCACGCCTTCCCGCGGAGAGGAGAAGGCGGTCGATATCGTGGTTTCCCAGAGGCAACGAGGCGGGGCCAGTCGGTCACCGGCCGAGCGCATCGCGGTCCGGTCACTGGCGATCACGGCGCTCATCCTCTCCCTTGTTGTTCCGTGGGTAACTCTCCCGCCGCCTGCGGCCCTGGCGGGTGGCCAGCGCAGCGGCATCGATATCGGCCCCGCGGGCTCTGCGGGCTCCGTTGTGTTCGAACGCCGGCGCACATGGGGCGAGCTCCAGCTCGCGGACAGCGGCCAGGACGTCGACCTCAAGCTCAACGTCGAGACAGACAGGGTCTCAACCGGCCGCGGCCAGACGGTCGTTCTCATAGCGCGCCGCGTGGAGCGCGGGACGGAGTATCGAGTTCGGCTCCGGTTCCTGGCCGATGGCGGCGTCGTGGCTGCCGTCACTCGGTTCGTCGGCGGCGCAAAGACGCTCATCGCGCGCGGCGCCCGGATCGCCAATCTCGTCCGCCGGCCCGGGCAACCATTGGCCGTGCACCTGAGCGTCACCGGCCGCCGGCCGACGCGCATCAAGCTACGCGTGTGGCCTGCCGATCAGAAGGAGCCAACGGCGTGGTCGCGAGCCGTGACCGATTCGGTCGCGCGGCTCGCCGGCTCGGGCTGGACGGGGATCCGCTTTGGTGTCACAGCCGCCGAGACCAATCTGCCGGTCCGTTTCACCTACGACGGCGTTCGGCTCTCGGTCACGGAACCCGTGAGCGAACCGGCTCCTCCATCTCCGCCCGCGACGCCGAGCGCCACCGCGACGCCGACGCCGACCGTCGCCCCGACGCCGACGCCGACCGTCGTCCCGACGCCGACGCCGAGCCCCACCCCGACACCCACGTCGTCCTCGCCAACGATTCCCACGAACGCCTATGTGGTTGCCCCCGACGGGAACGACGCCTGGGCCGGGTCATCAGCGGCGCCATGGCGCACGCTTCAGAAGGCGGCCAACGCGGTGCCTCAAGGCGGCACCGTCCTGATCCGCGACGGCACGTATGCCGGCTTCACCCTCACCCGCTCCGGCAGGCCGGGCGCGCCAATCACCTTCGCCGCATATCCCGGCGAGGAGCCGCTCGTCGACGGCCGCAAAGCCGTCAAGTTCACCGTCCGCCTCAGCGGAGTGAGCCACGTTCGACTCGTCGGCTTGACCATCGTCGGCGGCTTTGCCGAGGGGCATGACGGCGGCGGCGTGCTCGTCGTCGACAGCTCGCATGTGGAGGTGCGCGACAGTCTTGTGCGCGACAACAAGTCGTTCGGCATCCGCTCGTACAACTCGACCTATGTCGTGATCGACGGCAACGATGTGACCGGCAACGCCAATGGCATCCGCGTCGAACGTGCCGGCGAAGGGACGCGGGTGACCAACAACTTCATCTACGACAACGACCAGATGATGGTGAACACGTCGAGTGTCGCCAACGACGACGTGGGCGCCGAGGGGGTGTCGCTGGTGAGGTCGACTGGGAACGTGCTGGTCAGCGGGAACCACATCTGGGGCAATCGAGCGCGGAGCTACGACTACGGCTACGACGGCGGCGCGTTTTCGATATATGCCGCCAGCAACTGGACGATCAGCGACAACATCACATGGGACAACGAGAACGTCCTCGAGACGGGCACGGACTCCGCGAAGACACCGTGCGATGGCAACACGTTCACTCGCAATCTCAACTACGGCGCGACGACGACCGGCCGCACGCACGGCATGGTCCTGCGGTGCGGCTCGAACATGCTCGTGGCCAACAACACGTTCTCCGGCATCCAGTATTTCGTGTTCGCGATCTCGCACAACAAGGGCGGATGGGGCGGCTCTGTCGACGGTCTTCGGGTCGTCAACAACATCGTGTCGATCTCGACGGGAGAGGTCTACAGGATCGAGAACACCATGCCGTCATCGATCACGATCGACTACAACCTCTCCCACGTCACCGGCAGCGCGGTGATCGCCACCGGGGTTCCCAACGTCGGCAGCACTACCAGCCTCGCGACGTTCCGAAACTGGATGGGTTACGACGTGCATGGCATCCAGGCCGATCCGCGCTTCGCCGACACGACGGCGAACGACTACCGGGTGGGCGGCGATTCCCCGGCTGTCGACACGGCCATGCCGATCCCCGGTGTGAACGACGGGTATGGCGGATCGGGGCCGGACATCGGCCACTTCGAGCGCGACTAGGCGTCGAACCCGGACAGGATCCTCTCGACTGCGGCGTCGATGTCGGCCGAGCTATGGCAGTGGAACACCTTCCGCTGGTATCGCGACAGGGCTGCCGCGGTAGCCGCGCGCGTGACGGCCGGCGTACCGGCGGCCTTCCCGCCAGCCGGCGGCCGTTGATACTCGCGCGACTCCGGAATGGCGCCGGCGAGCTCGCGCAGCCGGCGACCGTAGTCGCGCAGCCGTAGGAACCGCCGCCAGCCACGCTGCCGGCGCGCCTCGCCGAGCGCCTGACTGACGAAGCGCTTCACGATCCGGCCGCTCGAGCGGTGCCAGGGGACGTGATCCAGCCAGATGATGGCGTCCGCCGCCGCCAGCAGTTCATCCGTCCACCCGAGATGCACTCCTTCGGCCACCCAGCGACCAGAAGCGATGATCTCGGACACCAATGCCGACCTCTCGTCCGCGGAGCGCTCGGGCCCCGTGCCGCCGCCGACGCGAGCGACCTCGTCGAGGTTGTGTACCGGCAGTACGAGCCGGCGGCCGATCTCCGCAGCAAGCGTTGTCTTGCCGCTGCCCGGGCCGCCGATCACGTAGACGCGCTCAGCCGCCATCTGTCGAGGAGGCCGGTTCGCCAACGGTCCGTGGCTGGAGGACGACGAAGCGAAGCTGGCTGTTGCTCGTTCCGGCGTACAGCCGGGCGACGATGGGCTGGGCACGGATGTTGCCTGCGAAGGTGACGAGTCGCTCCCACGTCTGCTCCGGGCGTAGGCTGATCTTGAATTCCTGGAGGACCGAGCCGGCAGCCGAAAGCTCGATCCTGAAGCTTCCGCCCTCCTCGCCGGCACGCATGCCCAGCCGGGCGTCGTTCGCCTGGTCATCGACCGGCACCATCCACAGCTGGGTAGGTGAAGCGGTCTGCTGGTCGCGCGCGATGAGGTGATTGCCGAGCAGGACGTCGGCGATGAGGAACCCCGCGATGAGGACCATCACGGCGCCGATTCGCGGCATGGTGGCGAAAGCCACGCCGGGCCCTACCACACCATGCTGTAGCCGGCGCTGCCAGGCAACGACGGTCCCGGTGATTGTCGCCACTGCCAGAGCTGCGGCCCACGTCGTGGGCGTCAGTCCCGGGCCGATCGCTGTCAGCAAAAGGCTGATCAGGATGGTTAGCCCGATGCTCGAACCGATCGACATCAGCAGCCGCTCCACCGCGGGGATGACCGGCGAGGGAAACAGCGCGTGGACGACGGCATACCCGGGCAGGAAAAGCACCAGGGGGACGGCGAGGACCGCCCGCACCAATGGCGACGCCTCGGTGACCACTGCCGCGAGGGCCCCGAGCGCCGCAACCAGGCAGATCCACAGATCGACGTGGTCGATCAGCTGGCGGACCGTGGCCAAACTCATGCCAGGACCTCGCCGTAGAGAGACTCGAGGCGCTCGATGACGCGGCTGGCCATGAACTCCGGCGCGCGCCTGCGGGCGGCCTCACCCATCCGCTCGCGATCGGCGTCAGCGTTCAGGATCTGGACCATCGCCGCGTGCAGCGCGGACACATCGCCTGGCTCTACCAGGACGCCAGTCTGGCCGTCGACCACCAGCTCAGGCAGGCCGCCGATGCGCGAAGCGATGACCGGTACCCCGCAAGCCATCGCCTCGATCGCCACCGTCGGGCACGCTTCCGGCAACAGCGAAGGGATGAAGCCGACGGAACTGCGCCGCCAGGCGCTCATCACCGCGTCATGCGGTAGGTCGCGCAGGACGATGACGTTGGGTGGGAGGTGCTGCGGCGTGTCGGCCGTCACTAGCCCGATGACCACCAGCGGCGGCGCACCTGCAACCTGACGATATGCATCGAGCAGGACATGCATCCCCTTGTGTCGTGACAGCGTTCCGACGTACAGCCAGAACGGTCCGTCGGGCAGATCGTGGAGGGCAGGGTGGTCGTCGTCCGCCTGGTCGGCGATGTTGTCCGGCGCGAAGTTTGGCACGACCTGGAAGGGGAATTCCTGCCGCTCGAGCTCGTTGCCCCGAGCGACGGCCTGGCTGACGGGCACGAACATGTCCACGGCCGCGCGGAGCGGCCGAGCCATTGCCCAATTCCCGACCGTGATGACGACGCCTCGGCCTGTTCCGTAATGCGCTGCCGCGCAGCGCAGGCATTTGCTCACGCCAGGTCCAGTGCATTGCCCGTCGTCACGGAACAACAGCGTGCGTTTTGCGCAGACAACGCCGTAGTCGTGGAGTGTGACCACCAACCGCGCGCGACTGCCCCGCTTGAGCGGGACGAATGAGTGAACCATCCAATTGTGCGCATGGACGATCGTCGGTTGCTCCTGCCGGACGACGCGCCGCAACGCACGTACCAGTAGCGGATCGGGAAAGGGTGGCGCGTATGGCCGGCCACTGGGCATCAGCGCGGGCACTCGCTGAAGCGTGCTGTGCAGGCGGTGGACGCGGACCCCGCCATCGTCCTCGAGCGCGGGGCTGTCGGGAGTTCCGATCGTCGCCACCGCGACCTCATGGCCACGTTGGACCAGGCCACGCCCGAGGTTGCGCACGTGCTCCTCGATGCCACCGATGAATGGCGGGTACTGATCGGTCAGCATCAGCACGCGCATCAGGCGGCGAGGACCTCGGAGTACAGCCCGGCGAGAGCGGTGGCGCACTGATCCCAGGTTTGCATCTCAACCCGGGGTGGTGGCGGCGCGGCGATGTAGTCGCGGATCTCGCGCGCCAGGTCCTCAGGGCTCGAGTCCAGGGCAACCGCGCGAGCGACCCCCTGGTCCGCGAACTCGCGCAGAGCGGTCGTGTCGGCCACGATCAGGCGGCGGCCGAGAGCGAGCGCCTCGAGCGCGGCGATGCCGTGCGATTCGTATTCGCTCATCAGCACGACGGCCGCAGCGCTGCCGACGAGGTTGGCCATTCCCGTTCGGTCGGCGGGGTCGACGCCACTGATCTCGATCCTGTCGCCGACGCCGGATTCGCGGGCCATGCGCCGCAGTTTGTCCTCATACGTGCCACTGCCGCAGATCCGCAGCCGCACGTCGGGCAGCATCTTCACCAGGTGAGGCATTGCCGCCAGCACCCGCTGGTGGCCCTTGTACTTCTCAAGGCGGCCGACCGAGACGATCAGGTGCCCACCATGGGAATCACCGCGAAGCGGATCGTCGGCTGACGTGCCGTCCAGCTCGTTCAGCCGCACGCCGTTCGGGATCGTCGCGAAACGAGCCGGCGAGAACCTGAGCTCCCGCGCGAAGTGGTTCGCCTCCCAGCGCGAGACCGCGATCAGCCGCGCAGCGCGTGCAAGCAGCGGACGAAGCAGCAGATGCTGGATCCCGCGCGTGCCGAGGCGGATGCGGGAGTCATGGCCGCCGCTGTGGAAGGTCACGAAATAGGGGATGCGCTCGCGCCTCGCTGCGATCATCGCCAAGGGCGCGACGAGGGTGTGATAGCCCTGGCAGTGGACGATGTCCCAGCGCTCCTCGCGGATCATTCGGGGCACGCGCGGCGCCCAGTAGTAGTCGCGTGTCTTGGGCCAGGCCGGCACGCGCCTGACGGGGACGCCACGCATCTCATCGGTCGGGCTCAGGTCGCCACTGCGGTCGGTCGTGAGAATCGTCACGTCGAACCCGTCGGCAGCCAGTCGCGGGGCCACTTCGTAGATGTGCGTCTCCACCCCGCCCATCACCGGATACGCGTTGGCGGAAACCATCACCACGCGCGGCTTCCCCTCGGTCATGCTGTCAGCGTACTTTCGCGAGCGATCGGAGGAGCGGGCGACTCGATGCAGGCGATCATCCTTGCCGGCGGTTTAGGCAGTCGGCTGCGCCCGGTTGTGAATGATGCGCCGAAGTCGATGGCCCGGGTCGCTGGCCGGCCGTTCCTCGAATACCTGCTGGCCCAGTTACGGTCCAACGGTTGGACCCGAGCACTGGTCTGCGCCGGCTTCCTGGCTGAGGCAATCGAGAGCCATTTCGGGGATGGGCGTCGATGGGACATGGAGCTCGAGTACTCGACCGAGTCAGAGCCGCGCGGCACCGCGGGCGCACTCAAGCTCGCCGAACCGATGCTGGTCGGCGACAGGTGGCTGCTCATGAACGGCGACTCGCTTTTCGACATATCTCTCCAGGAGCTGGTGGATGCCCACATTCAGAAGCCGTCGCTCATCACGATCGCTCTTGCCCGTGTCGCGGATGGACAGAGGTACGGTCGAGTGACGTGCGCCCCAGATGGCATGATCACCGCTTTCGCCGAGAAGACCGATGCTGCGACCCCTGCACTGATCAATAGTGGTCTTTACATCATCGAACGACCGCTGCTCGACCTGATACCCGCCGATCGTCCTGTATCGCTCGAGCGCGAGGTGATCCCGGCCCTCGTCGGCGAGGGTGTTCGCGGTGTTCCGTTCGACGGCTACTTCATCGACATCGGCGTACCGAAGGATTACGCCCGGGCACAGGACGAACCAGCGCTGTTCGAGCGGCTGGCGGGCCTCAGCCGTCCCGGTTGAGGCCGCCCGAGCCGAACAGCGCCTCTTCCACGAGCTCGCTCCAGATGTGGCCGAGCATGATGTGCGCCTCCTGGATGCGCGGCACGTCATCGGACGGCACGCCGACCCAATGCTCGGCAATCTCCCTCGCACGCCCGCCGCCGGAGCCCGTCAGCGCCACCGTGACCATCTGAAGGTCCCGCGCAGCGGAAAGCCCCGCCGCGACGTTCACCGCGTTGCCGCTCGTCGAGATGCCGATCGCGACATCGCCCGGCCGCCCCAGCGCCTGGAGCTGGCGTGCGAATACCTGTTCGAACGAATAGTCGTTGGCGATGGCCGTCAGCGCGGACGTATTCACCGTCAGGGCGTGCGCCGCAAGCGGCGGTCGCTCGAGGTAGAAGCGCCCGAGGAACTCGGCGGCTATGTGTTGCGCATCTGCCGCGCTGCCGCCGTTGCCGAACAGGAACATCTGTTGGCCGCGCCGATAGGTCTCGACGAGCAGCCGGGCGACCTTGATTGCCGCCCCTGGACTGGCCAGAAGGGACTGCTTGGCCTCGATGCTCTGTCCGATCTGACGGCGTAAGCGCTCGCCGAGCGAGTCTGGATCGTCAGCGTCAGGCATTCGCGACGTCGCTCGCCCTGCGTCCGCCGCCACCGCCGCCCAATCGATTGATATCGGCGTCGACCATCATCCGGACGAGCTCGTCGAAGGTCACAGTGGGCTCCCAGCCGAGCTCGTTGCGTGCCTTGCTGGCGTCGCCGAGCAGGCGATCCACCTCCGCCGGGCGGATGAACGCCGGGTCCAACACGACGTAATCGCGGTAGTCGAGCCCGACATGGCTGAAGGCGACCTCGCACAGCTCACGCACGGTGTGCGCCTCGCCGGTGGCGATGATGTAGTCGCGCGGCTCATCCTGCTGGAGCATCAGCCACATGGCACGCACGAAGTCGCCCGCGAAGCCCCAGTCGCGGCCCGCGTCGAGGTTGCCCATCCGAAGCTCCTTGGCCAGGCCCAGCTTGATGCGCGCGACGCCTTCGCTGACTTTGCGCGTCACGAACTCCCTGCCACGCCTTGGCGACTCGTGGTTGAAGCAGATACCGGACACCGCGTAAATGCCGTAGCTCTCGCGGTAGTTGACCGTCAGGTAGTGCGCGTACACCTTGGCGACGCCGTACGGGCTGCGCGGATAGAACGGCGTCGCCTCGGTTTGCGGTGTCTCGTGCACCTTGCCGAACATCTCCGAGGATGATGCCTGGTAGACCCGGATTGTCGGATCGACCTGTCGCACGGCCTCGAGCAGTCGCGTCACGCCGAGGGCGGTCACCTCAGCGGTGAGGACCGGCTGGTTCCAGCTCGTCGGCACGAAGCTCTGGGCGGCGAGGTTGTAGAGCTCGACAGGCCGAACGTCGCGCAGGGCCTCCACGATCGATGCCTGATCGATCAAGTCCCCCTGCACGATCTCGATCTGGTCGACGATGTGCGCGATACGCGAGAAAGTGCCCGTGCTCGACCGCCGCGTCATGCCGACGACGCGGTAGCCCTCGTTAAGCAGTAGCTCGGCCAGATAGGAACCGTCCTGTCCGGTGATGCCGGTGATGAGGGCAGTCTTGGTCACAGCCGGAGTGTAGTGGGGAGCTCGGAGTAGTTCTGAGCACCTGATAGTTTCGACGCGCGGCAGGACCGACGGCCAGGTACCCCAGAATCGCCCGCACCTAGAATGCGGCCCATGTCGGCGAAGCTCTTCTTCCTGATCCTCCTCGCTGTGATGGCAAACGCCTGTCTCGCCGGCGGAGGACCAGCCGCGACGCAGTCCATGAGGCCGATTCCGAGAGTGACGATCGTGGCCCCGCGCGGGAGTCCCCTTCTCAGCGCGACCGGCCCGAGCCCAGAGGCCTTGCCGACGTCGTCGCCGTCGCAGACGGTCGGCCCTACTCCGAGAGCCGCGGTTGGAACTCCGTCTGCGCGGTGCGTCAACGGATGGACGCGACCGGCCGTCGCTTCGCCGGAACACGACGAAGCGCTCGCGATCCTCGACGCCGCGATGGGCGTCACGGGCTCGTGGGCAGTTGCGGAGATGCGGTATTTCACCGGACCGGAAGTGCCCTGGATCATCGACGGCGTCCCGGTCGTCCAGCGTTGGTACGTGCATGCCGGGCTGGTCGCCGACCCGGCGTTCCGCGCCCGATGGCTCATCGAAAAGTGGACCGACGAGACAAAGGGGATATCCGCGGTCGCCGCCCGGGATACGGCCGGTTATCACTCGCCTGACTGGACCGGCTTCGCCGGCGACGGCCCGCCGACGACCTACCTCGGTTTGCCCGGCCGTTGGTCGGGCACGCCGTACGACTTCGTCACCGGCGAGGGTGACTCGGGCAACCCGGGCCTGCCCGAGGAAGTGATGGGCTGCCTGGCCGGCACGTGAAATCGCCCCGGGCGGATCGCCTGGATCCCCTTTGGGAGCTGGTCTGCGTGCGTTGCTAGATAGACTCCGGCCGATGGAAAGACGATCTCGATTCGGTCGATGATGTGCGCGATTCGCTCGAAAGTGCCAGTACTCGACCGCCGCGTCATACCGACGACCCGGTAGCCCTTCTCGAGCAGCAGCTCAGCCATGTATGAACCGTCTTGCCCGGTTATCCCGGTGATCAGCGCCGTCTTCGTCACTGCCCGAGTCTAGCGGCCGGCGCCGGTCTGTCAGGCCCACGCGGGTCGCGACCAGCGGGCCGGTTGCGTCCCAGTGGCAATGGGGACTATGGTGATCCTTAACCGTCGCATCTACGTGGCGGGGGGCGTAGAGGAGGAGTTCCCGAATGAAGAGATTGAAGCGAATAGTGCTGCCATTCGTTGCAGCAGCGGCACTGACGTTGGCCGCCACCGCGACCACTTTGGCCGGCCAGCCGGCAAACCCGGGCTGTTTCGGCCAGGATCGGGCCGCTGGCGTCGAGACAATCCGAAACCTCGGCAACGCGCCGGGCGCATCGGAATGGGGCCACATTGCCGCAGACCGCGGCAGCACCAACGGTGCCCAGAACCAGGCCTACAAGACGAGCTGTGGCGGAGACCCCGCCCCCTAAGTTTGCAATTCGTCACTGAAGCGAGAGGCCGGACGGAAACGCCCGGCCTCTTCATTAGACTGCCGAAATGGATCGTCGACG
Source organism: uncultured Anaerolineaceae bacterium (assembly GCA_964477545.1). GTDB lineage: Bacteria > Chloroflexota > Limnocylindria > Limnocylindrales > CSP1-4 > JALYGJ01. Next base: position 45,273 of record CAYZEJ010000003.1, read on the forward strand.
CCCGCTGAAGGTCGGAGTCCAGCTGCCCGAGGTCGAGCGCGAGGTTAGCTGGGCCGAGGTGCGCGAGATGGCCAGGACCGCCGAACAGGTTGGCTTTGACTCGCTGTGGGTCGGCGACCATCTGCTCTATCGCAGGCCGCTCGACGTGGTCGGGCCGTGGGAGGCCTGGTCGAGCCTCGCCGCGCTTGCCGAGGCCACGACCAGGGTCGAGATCGGCCCGCTCGTGGCGTGCACGAGCTTTCACAACCCGGCGATGCTGGCCAAGAAGGCGGCGACGGTCGACGAGATCAGCGGCGGACGGCTGATCCTGGGCCTCGGCGCCGGCTGGAACGAGCCCGAGTACACCGCCTACGGCTTCCCATTCGATCGTCGCGCCAGCCGCTTCGAGGAGGCCTTCACGATCATCCGCTCGCTGCTGCGCGAGGGTCACGTCGACTTCGACGGCCAGTTCTACCAGGCCCGCGACCTGGAGCTCACGCCGC
>CAYZEJ010000004.1:0-45556 GCA_964477545.1 uncultured Anaerolineaceae bacterium
TGGCCGCGCGCTCGGCGACGGTCAAGCGCGCTCCGGCGAGCGCAAAGCCCCGCGGCCGACACGCTGAGCCACTCGCGCGAGCGTGCGGTCTACGTCGCGCAGCAGCTCGTTGAGCTCCGCCCTCGTTCCGCCGGCATAGCGCTCGTCGCCGACCATGGGCAGATTGATGATCACGTTCGCGGCTGCTCCGTGAGCAGCCGCGGCGCTCAACCGGCCGGCCACCTCCAGGTCGCTCGCCGCGTTGAGGTTGCTCCGTCCGGCGAGCTCGGCTAGCTCCTCGAGCAGCCGGGCACACTCCTGAACTACCTCCATGGGCACGTCCGACGCCTCACGCGCGGCCTTCATTGTTGCGCGGTTGCGCTCGGCTTCCTCTTCGGGCGTCGCGTGCGCCATCTTGCGCGCGGCAGAAAACGCGGCGTAGGCGCGGGCATCATCGTCGGCGAGCGTCAGCAGACGCGCGCGGGCAGCCTCCGCAGCCTCCAGGGCGCGTTCGTTGGTCGCGCGGTAGGGCTCGTACTTGGGGCGGTCAAGCGACAGTCGCGCGACCATGGCCACAAGGCTCGCCGCGATGCTCCCACAGACGGCCGAGGCGCTACCGCCGCCGGGGACGGGCTCGGCCCACGCCAGCCGTTCGGAGAACTCGGCCAGCGTCAATTTCGCAAATGTGTCGTGGGACCCCGCCATGGCCCCGATTGTCGCACCACCTCTGGGGACAGGGCACAGCCCCCGGCGTGTTGGAGTGCGGATGTCTCCGCTCCGCAGTCGGCCTGCGGCCGCTGCTGCGCGCGAAGCGGACGACTCCCCGCGTCAGCCGGGCGTCGTCCGTCGCTTGCGGATCAGGCCGCTTCGAGGCCCTCCAGCAGCCAACGGCGGCCGCGCCGCTCGTATGCGATACGGAGGCGCGCATCCGGCGTGCGCACTTCGAAGATGCGGCGTGGGCCGCGCTCGACCGGATATGCCGCGAGCTCGTCGCGAACGTTCGCTATCTCTATCACCGGCACTCGCTCATGCGCGACGCGAATGAAGCGCGGGCGGCCGTCGAACAGGCCCGTGCTGACATCTACCTGTGTAGGGGTGACTCTGACGATTGCCATCTCTGCGCCTCCTGGGCGTTCGAACATCTGTTCTAGAGCGATACGCTATTCGAACGGACGTTCGGTTGTCAATACCCATCATCCTTGTGGATGACGCACAGCCTGGGACCGCTGTGTGACAGCTAGCGTGTCACTCCGTGTCGGTCGTCGGGGCGTGGCGCGGATCGCGTTCGAACGGGGCGCCCACATCTGCCTGGAGCAGGCTCGCCCGTCGTATCGACCGCGGCCCATAGCGCTTGCGCAGCGCGTCTGTCGCCTCGACAGCCCGCCTGTGTCGGTCGTCCTCTTCCTGGAACATCGGCATTTGCCGTTGCTCGGCCAGACCGGTCGCCGCGACACCGAGGAGCCGCACGCGCATCCCCTTGACCTCGCGCCGGGCCAGCGCGCAGGCCGTGCGCCAGATGATGTCTGTCGAATCCGTGGGTTCCTCGAGCGTCTTCTGCCTGGTGATCGTCACGAAATCGGAGTCGCGGATCTTCACCGCAACCGTCGCCGCGAGGACGCCCGAGGCCCGCAGCCGGCCGCCGACCCCCTCGGCCAGCGCGAGCAGGGTGCGCTGGATGACCGCCCATTCGTCGGTGTCGACGGCGAAGGTGTGCTCGTGGCTGATCGACTTGGCCGCCATGTCCCCGCCAACTTCCGTGTCGCCCACGCCGCGTGCTCGGGCCGACAGAACGGCTCCCTGGCTGCCGAAGCGGCGCAGAAGCACGTCCACCGGCAGTGCCGCGAGATCGCCGATCGTCTTGATGTCGTAGTCGGCCAACGCCAGCCGGGTTTTGGCGCCCACGCCCCACAGACGCTCGATCGCTAGTGGCGCCATGAACGACTGCTCCTCGCCGGCGGGCACCACCACGAGGCCGTTCGGCTTGCGCAGGTCGGACGCGATCTTCGCCACCAGCCGATTCGCGGCAACGCCCACAGATGCCGTCAGCTCCAGCTCGTCGCGGATGGCCTGCATGATCTTTCGGCCGACCTCCTCGCCGCTACCGAAGAGCCCCTCCGTACCGGTCATATCGAGGAACGCCTCGTCTATGGAGAGTGGCTCGATCTGCGGGGTGAAACGGCGGAGTATGTCCATGACCTCGCCACTGACGCGCTGGTACTTGCGCCCATCGACCGGCACGAAGATCGCGCCGGGACAGAGCGCGCCAGCCGTCCGCAGCGGCATCGCCGAATGAACGCCGAACACGCGCGCCTCGTACGACGCGGTGCTGACCACGCCGCGATCGTTCGGCCCGCCACCGCCCACGACCACGGGCTTGCCGCGCAGCGCGGGGTTGTCGCGCTGCTCGACGGCCGCGAAGAACGCGTCGAGATCTACGTGAAGGATCGTCCGCGCACCGGCCACGAGCCCATCATGCACCCGCTCCCGTGACACGTAGTACGGCACGCGAGCCGCCGGGGATAATGCCCGGGCTGTGTGTGGTATTGCAGGGGTCGTCGCGTTGAACGGGAGTGATCCCGCGCCGGGTGCTGCCGCCTTGATGCGCGACGCGATCCTTCACCGCGGTCCCGACGGAAACGGGGAATACGACGCCCTGGGAGTGAGCCTCGCCGCGTGCCGGCTGGCGATCGTCGACCTCGAGCCCCGCGGCCTTATGCCGATGGCTTCCGAGGATGGCCGATTTCACATCGTGCACAACGGCGAGATCTACAACCGACTCGAGCTGCGGGGCGCCCTCGAGGCCCGCGGCTGCCGGCTGCGCACGACCACCGACACCGAGGTGATCCTCCAGCTATTCGCGCTCGACGGCCGGGCCATGCTCGATCGACTGGACGGAATGTTCGCCTTCGCGATCTGGGACAGCCAGCGCCGCGAGCTGTTTGCCGCTCGGGATCGCGTGGGCGAGAAGCCGTTCTACTACGCGACCTATGAGGGGCGGCTCTACTTCGCATCCGAACCAAAGGCGCTCTTCGCGGCGGGTGTGCCAAAGGCCTTCGCCGATGAGACCTGGGTCGAACTGGTCACCTATCGCTCGGTCGCGGGGGAACGCACGGCGTACCGCGACGTCCGCAGCCTGCTGCCCGCCCACTGGCTGCGAGCCGGCGCCGGAGGCGTGGAAACGGGGGAGTGGTGGCGCTACCCAACATCGGGGCCGGCGCCCACCAAGGAATCGTTCGCGGGGCTTCTGGAACGGTCGGTTGACCACCGCCTGATTGCCGACGTCCCGGTGGGAACGCTTCTCTCGGGCGGACTGGATTCGAGCGCCGTCACTGCCGTCGCCGCGGCTCTCAGCAAGCATCGGATTCCGTCTTTCACCGTTCGGTACGACGGCCTGGCGATGGACGAGGGCGAGTTCGCTTCTGCTGCAGCAAAGATGGCCGGAGTCGAGCATCACGAAGTCCGCGTTCCTGCCGGCGAACGGCCCCAACTGCTCATCGACACGACGTGGCACCTCGACGAGCCGATCAACTTCCCGGCGAGCCCGGAGATACTTGCCGTCAGCAGGTACGCCCGCCAGCACGTGCGCGTCCTGTTGACGGGCGAGACAGCCGACGAGCTATTCGGCGGATATGGGCGCCTGCGGCTGTACCGGTACCCGCTGCTGGTCGACCTGACCGGCCGAATGCTGGCCCCGTTCGGGCGACGCCTCCGATTCGGGTCGCGCTGGGCGCGCGCTGTATCGTCGACGAAGCTGAGCAGGCCCGAGTGGATCGCCGCGAGCTACGCCGACGGTGACCCGCTGCGCTTCACGCGCGCGCCGCTGTACGAATGGGCGCCTTACCGGCTGCAGATGGCAGAAACGGCGGTCAGGGACTACAAGGAGCCCGTGCGCCAGGCCATGGCGTATGAGCGGCACACTCACCTGCCGTCGATCGTGGCCACCGGGGATCGCATGACGATGGCCGCGGCGATTGAGGCGCGACTTTCGTTCACGGATCCAAGGCTGCTCGACTTTGCCGGCCTGGCCAGGACGCGTGACCTCTTCAGCGGCCCGCACGGGAAGCAACCTCTGCGCGAGGCGATGGTCGGCAGGCTGCCATCGAGCGTTCTGGAGCGTCGCAAGCAGGGCTGGACGTCGCCGTACGCCGTGTATCTGAGGGAAATGCCCGAGCTGCGCCGATGGCTGGCGAAGGTTCCGCAGCACGAGATCGTGGCTCGATCGGAGCTCGGCCGGGAAGGCACTCAGCAGGTCATCGACCAGTTTCTCGCCGGTGACAACCGGTTCACGCGCGACTCGTGGGTGATCGGCCGGATCGTCCTGTGGCACCAGGTCTGCGTCGAAGCCATCACCAACCCGTTCAACGGACGCGCGCCATGAAGGCGACGCCGAGGCGAAGGGACGCCTTCGTGTTGATCAGGTCGCAGCCCGGGCGACTGGAGCTCCGGCGGCGCTACACCACGCGTCTATGGCCGATGATGGCACGCGTCGCGCGCGCCTACCGACTGACGCTGGCACGTCGCCCGCGCATCGTGGTGGTGGTCGGTTCGGTGGGCAAGACGACGACGATGCGAGCGGTCTCGGCCGCGCTTGGATTGCGGGTGTCGCGTCCGGCGCTGCTCAATGCGAATTCCCACGCCGCCGTCGGCAGAGCGCTGCTCGGCGTACGTCCGTGGCAGGCGCACGCCGTGCTCGAGGTCGCGATCAACGGCCCCGGGCAGATGTCCATCCAGGCGGCCACGGTGCAACCCGATGTCGTCGTCGTCACCGCTATCGCCCGCGATCACTGGCAGTCGTTCCAAACGATCGAGGCGACGCGAGACGAAAAGGCCAACATCGTCCGGACGCTTCCCGCGACCGGCGTGGCGATCCTGAACGCGGATGACCCGAACGTTCGCTGGATGGCGACCCAGACCAACGCCCGAGTGGTCCTGGTTGGCGAGGCGCCGGACGCCGAGGTGCGCGCTTCGGATATTGAATTGGACTGGCCTCACGGGATGCGATTCGTCGTTCACGTCGGCGGCACGAGGCGGCCGGTCCGCATCCGGCTTCTCGGCCGGCACATGGTCTACCCGGCACTGGCCGCGATCTCCGTGGCGCACATTGAAGGCCTACCGCTCGACGAAGCGATTGCGGCTGTTGGGTCGGTCGATCCCACGCCAGGGCGCATGCAGACGATGGCGCTGCCCAATGGGGGATTCGTGGTGCGCGACGAGTTCAAAGGCAGCGAGGACGCCGCCAACGTGGCACTCGACGCGTTCGCCGCCATACCCGCCAAGCGGCACATCGTCGTGTTCGGGGAGATCAGCGAGGTCAGAGGCAAGGATGCGTACAGGGACCTGGCACGGAAAGCAGCCGGGTTCGTTGACCGCGTTGTCTTCGTGGGCTCAACGACGAACTTCAAGCTGTATCGCTCGGGAGCGGTCGCGGGCGGGTTAAGCCGAGATCGGATCGATCACGTGCGCCACGCTCACGAGGCTGTCGACCTGCTGCGCGACGATCTCGGGCCGGGCGACGTGGTCCTCATCCGGGGTCGGTGGCAGCAGGCGCTGGGCCGCGTGGGCCTGGCCCTGGCCGGCCGCGACGTTCAGTGTCGGGTCGACCCGTGCCCGTTCAAGCGGATGCTCTGTGACGTCTGCCCATTCCTCGGGCAACCGTTCACCGGGTTGCGCGGGGCGGCTCCGACGGAGTCCTAGCCCTTCGGCTCGACCGCGATCGTCACCTCTGGCGTCAGGCCCGGGTACACCTTGATCGCCACCTTGTACGTGCCGAGCATCTTGAGCGGCTCCTCGAGGTCGATCTTGTGCCGGTCAACTGTGATTCCCCGCCGGCCGAGCGCGTCCGCGATGTCCTTGGCCGTAATAGAGCCGTAGAGCTTGCCGCCCTCGCCCACCTTCACGCCCATCGTCAACGTGGTCGACGAGATGCGTTGGGCGGCGATGTCGGCGTCTTCCTTCTCGCGCTTGCGCTTGTCCTCGCGGTTGGCGATGTCGTGCTGCCACGCGCGGAAGGCGCCGCCGGTCGCCGGCACAGCTAACTTGCGGGCCAGGAGGAAGTTGCGGGCATAGCCCTCGGCCACTTCCTTGAGCTCGCCGCTCTTGCCGAGCTTCTCGACATCGGCCGTCAGGATCACTTTCACGCGGGGTTCCCCTCTGCGGCGGTCGGCGGCGCAATAAGGCGGCGCACACGCCGGTCGATGCCTGATTCGGTCGCCTTCGACGCCAGCCGATCGACGACTGCTGGCACCCGACCGACCAGCGCTCGGATAGGTCCTGGCACGAGCTTGCGCACGCGGGCGAGATCAGATTCCAACTCCGACGGCGGAATGCCCAGCTCGACCAACTTCTCGTTGACCAGCGTCTCCGGAAGGCCTTCGAGGAACACGTCGATGGCGAGCACCATGACCGCGACGTCGTCCAGAGCGCCCACGAAGGGAATGCGCTCCGGAATCAGGTCGAACGGGCTGACTATGTACGCGCCGGCGATTGCGAGCAGCGCCTTGCGCGCCGCCGGAACGCGCGGATCCGACGCGAGCGCCCACAACAGTCGCGCATACATGGGCGCACGACCTGCCAGGGGCAGGAAGGGGATCAGGTTGAGCATGCGGAGCAGGCCGCTACCGCGTGATTTCTTTCGACCCATGGGCGGCCGAGTATAGCGAGGCTCGGGCTATGCGCTCGAGGCCGGATCCGCAGGAGGTTGGCCGCGCCGGAAGAAGGCTCCGGGCCGCCACGGGGTGCCGAGACGCGGCAACAGGTATCGATCGAAGCCGTAGTACCCAGCCACCTTCCAGGCAAGGATCAGACCGATGGCGAACGTGAACAGGACCGGGTTCGTTGACGCGGATCCTGCGAGCAGGAACGACATGTTCATCAAGGCGCCGAAGAAGGCCGCGAGGCCGGTCAACGCGCCGAGGATCAGTCCGAGGCCAATCGCGATCTCGCCCAGAGTTACGAGCCAGGCGAACCAGGTCTCATGGTGCCCGTTGATCAGGAAGTTGATGAAGTCGCGATACCAGTCGTAAGTGATCTGTGGGCGACCGGGCGCCTCCGGGATGGCGGCCGCTCGCTGCCAGTACGAAAGCAGCGATGCCCCGCCCTGTGTCCAACCTGGATCGCTGAACTTGTGCAGGCCGGCGTCCAGGAACGCCACGCCGACGAACACGCGGATCGGGAGCCAGAACAGGCCCGCCGCGCGATTATTGAATAGGAAGCGTGCGAAACCCGGTCCCTCGACCTGGACTTCGTCCGATCCGGGCGCGCCTCGGGAGCGCACGTACAAAGCGACGAGCAGGGCAATGAACGAGACCCAGAAGACCCAGGTCACGCCAGTGCGGACGTCGCCCGTCAGCCCCACCGCCGAAATCACGAGCAGGGCGAGACTGACCGCAGCGACTGCGCCCAGAACGTAGATGACGGTCCGCAGCGAGCTCATCTGTCGAAACCTCCCTCGTCTGATCGCCACCAATCGCGGCGGACGTCCTTGCAACCCATAGGTTGATCCCAGGCCGGTGCGCACAGGAGGGCCACATGGCCCTTAAGTCCCGTCCGAAAGGTCCCGAAGCATTATGAGTCTCAGCGAGCGATCAACACCGGACATGGGCTGTGGCTGACGACGTAGTCCGAGACGCTGCCGAGCAGGAACCGCCCGGGGCGATCAAGGGCGCGAGTGCCGACGACGATGAGATCGGCCCTCTCGGCGTCGGCCGCAGACACGATGCTCTGGCCGGGCTCGCCGCTCCAGACCATGAACGCCGCCTCGAGACCCGAGGACCGCGCGTGTTCGGTGATCGCCAGCAAGCGGTGCTCTCGCTCGGCACGCAGCTGATCGATGCGCGAGGCCCTGAGCGGCGGTCGGAGCTGGCGTCCGAGGCCCTGTCGGATGTCGATCACATTGACCACCAGCAATCGGGACCCGAGCTGGCGCGCGAGGTCGATCGCCTGCTTTGTTGCCGTGTCGGAAACCGGCGACAGATCGGTCGCCAGCAGAATGGTGCGGATCTCAGGCCTGCACGATCAGCGCGTTGACCATGCCGAACATTCCGGCGTGTCCCTCGGCGTGAGGATGTCGAACATGTGCGAATGCTGGCGGGCCAAGCTCACGACCGACAGTGACCTTCGGCCCCTTTGACCGGGGCCGTCCGGCGGTCAGCCGCTGCTAGCCTGACCCGACGATGGCCGGCACAGGCGTCACCCAACTGCCAGTCCACCAGTTGCTCGAGGCGCTCGACGCCTGGCGATCGGAGCCCAACGATGCGCGGCTTGACTCGTTGGGCCGCGGGCTCGCGCGCCTTCTCGACGCATACGCCATGCGCGGCTGTCACATCGCCCTCGACGCGCCCCCGCTGGCCGAGCTGAGCATCGGCGCGGGCACGCTCACCCGGCGCCCGGCCATGGAAACCGGCGACGCACGGATCACCGTCCGGACGATTGCCATCGGCGGCCAGCGCGACCGCACCGCGATGCTGTGGACCGAAGGACCCGTCGAAGGCGGCACCATGCTTGCTGACGCACTGGAGCTGGCGCTGAATGCCGCCTGGTTCCGGCAGGAGGCCAGCCTGCAAAGCCAGCAACTCGATGCGCTGGACGCAGCCGTACGCGGTATAGCCGGCGTGCTGTCTGTCCAGCGCGTCCTTCAGTTGATAGTCGATCGCATGCGCGAGCTGGTGGCGGCCGAGTACGCTGCGCTAGGGATCGTCGGGCCCTTTGGAAACATCGAGCAGTTCGTGACGAGCGGGCTGTCCGACCAAGCGCGAGAGCGCATCGGTCCCCTGCCGCGCGGCCATGGCCTGCTTGGCCTGATCATCCAGGAGAACCGCCCGTTCCTGATCGACGACATCGCGACCGACTCGCGCCGGCACGGATTTCCCCCGAACCACCCAGAGATGCACTCGTTCCTGGGTGCGCCCGTCCGGAGCAAGGGGCAGACGATCGGGAACCTGTACCTCACGAACAAGAGACACAACCAAACGTTCAGCGACGCTGACCTGCGTCTCGTCGAGATGTTCGCGCTCCACGCCGGGATAGCCATGGAGAACGCGCGGCTACACGAGGAGATCCAACGCCTGGCCATTGTCGATGAGCGGCAGCGCATCAGTCGGGATCTTCATGACTCCATCATCCAAAGCCTGTACGCCATCTCGCTTTCGCTCGAGGATATGCCCGAGATCATCGCCGAGGATCCAGGCGAAGGAATCGCGCGGACGGACCGCGCAATCGATTCCATCCACGGCACGATCCGCGACATCCGTAACTTCATCATGGGCCTCCAGCCCGAGCTGTTGGAGGACGCCGACCTCGCGACCGGCGTCGAATCACTGGCGGCCGAGTTTCGGGCGAACACCCTGATCGACCTCGAGGTGACCATCGGGGCACTGCCGACTCTTCCCGCAGAGCACGCGGCGCAGATTCTGGCAATCGCGCGCGAGGGACTCAGCAACATCGCGCGTCATTCGGCAGCCACGCGCGCTTGGCTCGAGCTCACCGCAAGCGACGGAATGCTTCGGCTCGTGATTGGCGACAATGGCCGTGGGTTCGACACGGCCGCGCCGCACAACGGTCAGCAGCGCGGCCTGGCCAATCTCCGCTCGCGAGCGGAGTCAGCTGGCGGGTCGCTACTGCTGGCCAGCGAGCCAGGTGAGGGAACTCGGCTGGAGGCCGAGATCAGTCTCGAGGAGAACGCGTGACTGCCGACGCAGGCCAGACTCAGCATCGGGTCCTTGTGGTCGACGACCACGAGGTCGTCCGCGCCGGCCTCGTCGCGATGCTCGACCGGCGGCCCGGTTTTCAAGTCGTGGCAGAGGCGGGCACCGTGGCCGAATCGATCGATATGGCCCGCCGGTTCCAGCCCGACCTGGTGATCATGGACGTCCGCCTCCCGGACGGCTCGGGCATAGAAGCGTGCCGCGAGATACGGGCAGAGGTCCCCGGTGCTCGTGTCGTGATGCTTACCAGCTACCCCGACGAGGAAGCGGTCTTCTCAGCAATCGTCGCCGGCGCCAGCGGGTACCTGCTTAAGCAAGTGCGTGGCCGGGACCTTGTCGCGGCGCTCGAGGCCGTCGGACGCGGCGAGTCGTTGCTCGATCCTGCGGTGACCGAGAAGGTGCTCGAGCGAGTCCGCCGGATCGCAAGCGGAAACGCGAATGACGAGTTGGCTCAGCTCACGTCACAGGAACAGAAGATCCTGTTGCTCGTCGCGGAAGGCAAGACGAACAAGGAGATCGCCGCTGACGTGTTCCTGTCAGACAAGACGGTCAAGAACTATGTGAGTTCGATCCTCTCCAAGTTGAACCTTCAGCGGCGGGCACAGGCTGCGGCTTACGTCGCGAAGCGGCACGGAGGGGGCTGAGGGCCACCTGCCCGGCGCACTCGCGCCGGCGTCGACCGACGGCCTGAGCCCTCGGCGCGTGATCCGCGCTGTACGGCGGCCACGATCTCGTCGTCGGCAGCTGGCCGACCAGCGGGATGACGACTTCGACGACTCCGCCATCCGCGGGCTCAATCACAGGCGGATGCGGCGCGGAGCTCAATAGGCGGAGCACGCGTGTGTTGTCCGCAAACGCCGTCGCGGTTATTCGCGCGCAACCCTGGTCGCGCGCCCACGCCAACGCTGCCTCGAATAGTCGCCGGCCGATCCCCCGCCCCTGGTGATCATCGGCGACGGCCACGCCAAGCTCCAGCACGGCGGTTCCGGATTGAACGAGGCAGAGATGGCCGACGATCTCAGGCTCGCTCAATGCACTCGAAGACGGCCGTGCAGCGAGCGCGACGAAGCCCTCTTCGTGGATGTGGTCGGGCGTGCAGAAAGTGCGCGCCGCCTGGCCGGCTATGCCAGCTGCCCCACAACCGAGAAAACGCGCACGGCGCGACTCCGGGCTGAGTCGAGAGTAGAACTCTGCCAACGCTTCGCCGTCAAAGGGGCGGACACGACGTATCTCGATCTGCATTTCACTAGTTGGCGCCATTCGACCGCCTGCGCAAAGGGCCAAATGGCACATCCAGCATGACGTTGGATAGGGCAACCTGTGGGTCATTCATTTACGCGTAGGAGTTCTCGATGAAGAGGTCGCCGGCGACCCTGGCTGTTCTCTTAGTGGCGGTGTCACTCGTCGGCTGCGCCGACAACGCAGGCTGGACGTTCGCACCGGACGGTGGCCGATCGGCGGTGACTCCGTCCCCGCCCGCAACTCAGCCGGTCGCGACTGCGTCGCCCGTGGCTATCGCTAGCCCCGGCGCCGGCGGCCCGGTGGCCGGTGGTGGCGAGATCGTGATCGAATCGTTTGACTTGGGCTTCCGCCCAAGCTCCATTGAGGTCGCGGCTCCCGGCACCTACAACGTCACGCTGAACAACACGGGACAGATTCCGCACGACATCACCTTCGCCGACGGGACGACGATCCAGGCCGAGGCGGGCGAAGCCGTGACCGGAGCGGTGGCGATTCCTGCGGGCGGTCTTGATTTCATCTGCTCGATCACGGGGCACGAGGAGGCCGGCATGGCCGGCTCAATTACGGTTGCCGGAACGGCCAACTCAAGTCCGTCGCCGTCGCAAGACCCCAACGACCATGGCGGCCCCGCACCGGGCACCGACGTCGTGGCCGACCCGAATGCACCTCCGCCTGTCCGCCACGATCCGATCGCTCCGGCGCGCCTCGAGGGTGAGGTCCACGACATCGACCTCTTCATGACCGAGCAGGAGATGACCGTAGCCGAGGGCTTTGTCCAGCGCGTCTGGACGTTCAACGGGACCGTGCCCGGGCCGGTGATCCGCGTCAAGGTCGGCGACACGATCCGCGTCCACCTGATCAACTCGCCGGCCAATGAGCTGTCCCACTCGATCGACTTCCACTCAAGCCAGGTGGCCTGGAACGACGAGATGCGCTCCATAGCTCCCGGGGAGGAGCTCATCTACGAGTGGACGGCGGATTACGCTGGCGTGTGGATGTACCACTGCGGCACAGCCCCGGCGCTCCATCACATCGCCAACGGCATGTTCGGGATGGTCATCGTCGAACCGGCCGAAGGCCTGCCGCCGGCTGACAGCGAGTTCGCGATCGTCCAGAGCGAGTGGTACCTCGGCCCGCAGGGGGAGCCAGCCAGCCTGGCCAAGGCTTCCGCGGCGGCGCCTGCCCCCGACTACGTGGTCTTCAACGGGGTCGCCAGCCAGTACGCCGCGGAACCGATCCAGGTCGAAACCGGAGCCACAGTCCGGATGTTCGTGCTGAATGCCGGCCCGAGCGTCGACAGCTCATTCCACGTGGTGGGCACGATCTTCAACACGGTGATCAAGGAGGGCGTCAGCCTCGAGCCCGATAACGTCGGCCAGTGGGGATCACAGGCCGTTGATCTGTCGCCCGCGCAGGGAGCGATCGTCGAGTTCACCACCGCCGAGGACGGCCAGTACCCGATGGTTACCCATGCCTTCAACTTCGTCGGTCGAGGGGCGCTGGGGATCATCCAGGCAGGGGACGGAGACCCCACGAACTAAGGCCGAACGGTACGACGGCACTCACATGCATGCCGAGGCGTGGTCCGTCGTTCGTGGCGGCGTGATGATTCCGGAAATTGGAATCGAGTTCCTGTGCTCGATCGAGGGTCACGCGGAAGCAGGCATGGTGGGCCGTATCGACGTGGCCGATCTGGCGGAGTGACAATCGCTGGCCATGCGCATCGTTGACGCGGCCGAAGCCGTGGCGGGCATCAGGTCAGGAGAGCAGGTCTACGTGCACGCGGCGGCGGCGACGCCGTCAGTGCTGCTGGACGCTCTCGTCGCGCGGGCGTCCGAGCTTCGCGACGTGAGGGTGGTCCACTTCCATTGCGAAGGGCCAGGGCCCCACCTTCAACCGGAGATGGCCGGGCATTTCTTACATAGGGCTCTGTTCATCGGGCCAAACGCACGCGCGGCCGTGAACGAGGGTCGCGCCGAATACATCCCCGTGTTCCTCTCGGACGTGCCGAGCTTCTTCCGCCGCGGAATCCTGCCGCTGGACGCGGTGCTGGTGAACGTGTCGCGGCCGGATCGCCACGGTTATTGCTCGCTCGGGACATCCGTCATCGCCATGCCCGCGGCCATCAAAGCGGCCAAGACCGTCATCGCGCAGATCAATGCGTCAATGCCGCGGACGCTCGGGGATAGCTTCGTGCACGTCGACGACATCGACCTCGGCGTGGAGGTCGACGTCCCTCCGTACACACACACCCTGCCGGCTGTCGGCGACGTCGAGAGGCGGATCGGGGACCAGATCGCGGAGATGGTGCCCGACGGAGCCACGGTCCAGATGGGCATCGGCGCCATCCCGTCAGCCGTAGCGAGCGCCCTGCGAGGAAAACGCGACCTGGGCATCCATACCGAGATGATCACCGACGTCGTGCTCGACCTGGTCGAGGCGGGGATCGTCACCGGAGCACGGAAGGAGATCAACGCGGGCAAGGTCGTCGCGACGTTCATGCTTGGAACCGAGAGGCTCTACAGATGGGCGGATGACAACCCTATGGTCGAGATGCGCAGCGCCGAGTACACGAACGACACATCAGTTATCCGGCGCTTCAAGCGCATGATCGCGATCAACTCGGCGATCGAGATCGACCTGACCGGCCAGGTCTGCGCAGATTCGATCGGCTCCCGGATGTACAGCGGCGTCGGTGGCCAGATGGACTTCATCCGCGGCGCGGCGCTCGCCGGCGAGGGGCGCGCGATCATCGCGCTGCCATCGACCGCGGCGGGGGACACAGCCTCACGAATTGTGACCTTCCTGCGCGAGGGCGCCGGCGTCGTGACGACGCGCGCGCATGTCGAAACGATCGTGACCGAGTGGGGAATTGCGGAAATGCCCGGCCGTTCCATCCCAGAACGCGCAAGGGCCCTCATCGCAATCGCCGACCCGCGCTTTCGCGACAAGCTCGAGAGTGAAGCGCGGAGAGCGCGCCTAATCTAGCTCGCCGCGCTCTTGGCTAGTGGGCGCGAGGCCTACGCCTTCTGCGCCGCGCTCGACCGTGCCTTGGCGATCGACCCCGATCGCAAGGAAGAACACCACCAGCACGACGTGGAAACGGAACATCAGCCTGTTGACGCGGCCGCACGGTTAAGGGCCGATCGGCCTTTCGTGGTGGGTCATCCGTCACACACTTCATTGCGCGCGCGGCACTATCACTTCCGCCCGCTTCCAGCCACGCTGGGCTGGCCACCGACGGCGAGGCGCCGGCATTGTTGTGCGCGGAAGACGGTCTCATATCAAGGGGAAAGTACGATGACGGCCCAACACTACGAGCTGAGAGCCGGCGACCTGATGACGATCGAACCCGTGGTGGTCTTGGAGGATGCGCCCATCGAGGAGGCGCAGCGGCTGATCCTCGACCACGGGGTCAGCGGACTGTCGGTGGTCAATCAGGGCGGCGCGCTGGTCGGAGTCGTCAGTCAGACAGACTTCATGCATCTCGGCAACCCCGACGTGCGTTACCTGATCCACCACAAGGCCAGCGGCATCCGGGTTGGTGAGGTGATGAGCCGGCCGCCGGTGACGGTACTGCTCTCCACGTCGCTCGCGGAGGCTGCGCGAAAGATGGTCGACGAGCGCGTCCACCGGGTCGTAGTCGTGGACTACGATCAGCGGCCGATCGGCGTGCTCTCGGCGATGGACTTCGTCACGCTCTACGCAGAGGAGCCTATTCAGTAGACGCGCTCGGGCGTCCCGCCAGGGGCATGTGTCCAATGGCACCCCCGTACAGGCTGTCGGGCACTGACGCGCGGAGAGCTTGGCGCTGGATATTGGCGGCGATGGAATCCGGATGGGCTCGAGGCCGCCGCTGTCCTGACCGCGGCCGCGGTCGCCCACATGCTCGCTCGAGCTCGCTCGCGGATCCCTTGGCAAGGAGACTGAGATGAACATGCGCGTATTGATCGCCACGGACGGATCAGCAGCAGGGCAGCGCGCGGTGGAGCTCGCCGGCTCAATCACGTGGCCACGCGGCACACAGCTGCGTCTGGTGACCGTTGTTGAGCCCCTGGAACCCATCATGTCGGCGGCGTGGGTTCTGCCAGCCAACCAGGACGGAAGCACGAATGCCGAACACGAGAGCGAGAAGACCGCGCAGGCCGTGCTCGACCAAGCCGCGCTGGCCCTGGCGCACACCGGCCTGGATATCAGCCGACGAATCATGCACGGCCGACCAGCGTCGAAGATCGTCGAGAACGCCAAAGACTTTGCGGTCGACTTGATCCTGATGGGCAGCAGAGGCCACGGTACGGTCGCGTCGATGATCCTCGGCTCCGTCAGCGCCGAGGTCGCGGACCGGGCGCCGTGCCCCGTGCTCATCGCACGCAGCTCGGTGCTCACGCGCGTAATTCTCGGTACCGATGGCACTGATTTCGCGCGGAAGGCCGAGGAGGTCGTGGCGACATGGCCGATCTTCAAGAATGTGGCGATCGAGGTCACCAACGTGGCCCAACTCGTGCTGCCGTGGACATCGGGACTCGCGCTGAGCGCGTCCGAACCTCCGGCGGCGGAGATCGTTGAAACCGCCGAGGCAATCATCGCGGAGCACCGCAAGCTTTGCGAGGAGGCCGCACGCCGTCTGGCGGCCGCGGGCCGCAGAGTATCGGCACGCGTCGTCCAAGGTTACCCGGCAGCCGAGCTGATCAGGGCTGCGGAAGACCATCAGGCCGATCTCGTCGTCGTCGGCACACACGGTCGTGCCGGATTGGCGCGAATCGTCCTAGGCAGCGTTGCCCGGAATGTCATGCTCCACGCGCCGTGCTCCGTTCTGCTGGTCCGCGAGATCCAGCGGAACCTCTCGGAAGCGGCGGCTTGAGCATGATGGGCGGCCAGGCGCGAAGACATCGTGCTCACCGAGGCGGCCGCCCTCATCGGACGGTCGCGGCAAATCTGACCGACGGCAATAAGCCAGATGACTCGGGGCGGGAGCGCGACGCTCCCTGCTCCTTGCGATTCGAGCGGCTGGCAGCACGGCCGTCGTCGTTTCCTTATGGGCCGGTTGCCTCCCCGTCCGAAGGAAGTTTGGCCCTGTGCCCACGGTCGACCAGCGGCCAACCTTGAGACAACCTGAGAGGTCCGGTGCGGCAGGCTCTGCGCCGCGCAGGACACAGACCGGAAAGGAAGGCAGTGACCATGCGTCGGGTACTCGTGGTTCATCACGACATCGACCTCGCCGACCAGGAGGCGGACTCGCTGCGGCGTGAGGGCTTCGAGGTGGAGCAATGCAGCGGCCCCAGTGTGTACAACTGCCCGGTGATGCACGGCGAGCCCTGCGCTGCCGTCGCCAGGGCGGACGTACTCGTATATGACGTATGGGCAAGCGGTGAGGCAGGCGGCGCACAGGCCTTGATCAAGGGGCTCCGCGAGCTGCACCCCGATGTGCCGGTGGTGCTCACGGCCCCGGGAATCGAGCTTGATTGGGTCGAGACGACAGGAGCCCACCGAGTCGTGCCCCTCGTTGGCGCTCCGACTGGTGCCCGACTACGGGTGGCCATCGAGGAGGCCCTTGCGGGCCAGGTCCAGAACGTCGGATCCCCGGCGCCGGAAGGGTGAGGAGGGTTTGTAGTGCCATGGCGAGCGGCCCGGACGGGCTGCTTGCGAGATTGGAGCGCAGCCACTGCGGCTCAGAGTTCGGCCGACAATAGCCCGCCGAGCGATCAGGTCGGCTGAGACCGGCCCACCGAGATGGCGCGTCCGAGTCAGGAAACCAGAACGGAGCCGAAGCCCCCCGGAGACCTCGATGTCCATCCGGTTCGGCGCTGTCTCGTAGTCGGGCGACGCCCAGCCGCCTGCCAATGCCGGGAAGCGCGTCTCGTCCACCTTTGTCGAACCGAGCGAGACCTTTCCCCTGATCCGGGCGGCGACTCCACGTGGGACCTCAATGGCGACCTGAGCAAAGCCACACTCCACGCGTACGGACGTTTGGCCGGCGACCGGCAGTCTGAGGTGTGTCTCGGAGGCGCCCGTATGCAGCTCGAGCCGCCGGATGCGGAGTGCCGAAAGGTCGATGGTTGATCGATTGCCTCCCGTATCGAGGCGCAGATCCACCGGAATCTCCGCCGTCAGACCCACGTCCCAGTGGAGCCGACAGCCGGAAAGGACCGCCCGGCCTGGATCAACCGGTTCGAGCTCGATCTTCCCCGGCACTGTCGACTTCTGGATGACGCCGCCCTCGAAATGGCCGGCGACAAGCATGCCTGGCTCTGCCGGGCCGATGGTCAGCTCGCCGCCGCCGAAACCGAGCCGCACTTCCGACGCCTCGAGATCCCCGAGCGGGATGGCGAGTGTCTCGTTGGGTGTCGATGTCATTGCCACGACTGGGCCCCTTTCTTCGTCGCTCGACGATCGCCGACGCAGCGCAAGGCGTTGCCGCCGCGCTCTGCGGATATCGTGCTGGCTAACGCTGTATTGCCGCAGAAAGTTGGGTTTCAGCCGCTTCCGCCTCCGCCTTGGTCTGGTGGACAGTCCCAGGCGCGTGCGCCGGGGGCGCGTACACCGTGATCAAGCGCATCGGGCCGTCGCCGGTGTTAATGAAGTTGTGGCGCGTCCCGGCTCGGACGAACACCAGGTCGTTCGGCCCAACATGGGACGAGTCCCCGTCGAGCGTTGCCTCACCGCTGCCGTCAATGAAGAGCAGTAGCTGATCCGTCCCGCCATGGACCTCGTCGCCGATATCGCCGCCAGGCGGAATCGTCATGACGACCACCTGCTCGTGTTCGCCCGTTAGCACCTCGCGACGGAATGCCTGGTTCGTCCACGCCGACTGGAGGATGTCCACTCGGTTAGTTCCCTGCTGCGTCATTTCTTCTCCTTGCAATCCAAAACTCACGATGCGGTCAGGGCGCGAGGACATCGACGTTCTCACGCACGAAAGCGACCGCCGGGCGCAGCCAGTGGGCGGCGTGGACGGCGCTGCCGATGACGTAGGCGTCGAAGCTCTCCTCCGCCAGCGGAGCGGACTCGTCATCCGCCGACCTCAGTTCCACGTCGACGTCCTGCTGACGGAGCGCGTCGCCGATCCGCTCGGCGATCCCTTTCGTGGAGCCGTAGTGGCTTGCATACACAACCAGGACGCGCACGGCTGTTTCTCCTTCCAGATAACTGGCTTGATCTACGCCGATGCTCGACCTCGCCGTTTGTGGCGGGTAGTGCCGCACGGACCCGCGCACATAGTCCGTTCGGCCCGAGCGTGAGTGATCCAGCCTCGCTGACCTGTCTGGGTTATCGTCATTGCGCAAGGCTGACGTCGATACGGTCGCGCTCGAATACCTCGCTGACTGAAACGGTGCGATCGTGACCAACGGTCCCCACGTATGTGCCATTTGGCGGTGTCGCGCGTGGAGGCACGAGTCGATCCTGTCTGCATGATCAAGTCAGCTCGCGCCCGACACGAGACCGGCATGCGCTTCGCGATCACGACCGGCAGTGGCCACTCACTCGCGATCGACAACGCCGACGGCGACACCGCCCCGCGGCCGGCGGAGCTCCTGTTGGCCGCGCAGGCGGGTTGCACCGCGCTCGATGTCGCCGCGATCCTGGCCAAGGGGCACCAGTCGTTCAGTTCGTACGAGGTATCCGTGACCGGCGACCAGCGCGAGGACCGCCATCCCCACGTGTACGAGCGCATCGACATCGTCCACGAGTTCGAGGGGGCAGACCTTGACGTCGTGGCCGTACGGCGGGCGATCGAGCTATCGGCGACGCGCTATTGCACGGTCTCCGCGATGTTGAGCGCCGGACCCGCCGAGATCCACCACCGCTACATGATCCGGCGCGCCGACGGCGGGCCAGACGAGAGCGGCGAGGTGGTCGTTACGGGTCCGGGCGACGATCCGGACGCCCTCGCAGGGCGCTCATCGGCAATGGCCGGGATCACGGCCTGGGCAACGCGATGATGAACTGGGGCTCGGGGCCGGTCGGCCCGCTCTGGATGCTCGGCGGACTCGCCTTCATGGTCGGTGTCGTGTTGGTCATCGTCTGGGCGGTCCAGCGAACCGGCGACGGGCCGGAGGACGATGCGCTGACCGCGCTGCGCGCTCGCTTCGCACGTGGCGAGATCGACGCCGGCGAGTTCGAGCAGATGCGCGGCGTCCTCGGGTCGACCGAGCGGCCGCGTGGGCGGGACCGGGTCGGCTTGATCGCGCTGCTGCTTATCGTCGGCGCGATGGTGGCCTGGATCCTGGCCAGCGCGATGGGGCCGGCTGGCTGGAACTGGGGAAGCGGAATGATGGGACCGGGCGGGATGATGGGCCCAATGATGGGCATCGGCGCGGCACCTACCGCACCGGCCGGGACGTCGATCCGGATGGCCGGCTCGCGGTTTGAGCCATCAGCCTTGGCGATCACCGTGGGCAGGAGTGTCTTCTGGTTCAACGACGACGCGCTGCCCCACACGATCTCGGCGACGGACGGATCGTGGGACTCCGGCAATCTCGCGCCCGGACAGGCCTACGAGCGTAGCTTCAACACGGCCGGCAGCTACCCGTACCTGTGCCGCTACCACCCCGGCATGGCTGGCATGATCGAGGCTACCGACGCGTAGGCAGGCCAGGTGGCGGTGCATTGCCGGCAACGGCCGTGTCGCGACCGCGGGCTACAGTCGCGGCGCATCCGGCGGCGCCCGCGCTGCGCAGGAAGCGACGGCGGCTGAGTCGGTTCCAGGAGGATCCGCGGAACCGGTGGCTGGGGCGGTCGATGAAACGGGGTCGGTCTCCGCAATCATGCCGGGATGGTCGGCAGTGGCCGGAATCCGACACAGTGACTTCCGGATCGCATCCGGCGCCGCCACCGACGACCTCGTTCAGCTGACCTCCCAGGAACAGAAGATCCTGCTGTTGGTAGCGGAGGGCAAGACGAACAAGGAGATCGCCGCTGACGTCTTCCTGTCCGACAAGACCGTGAAGAACTACGTCAGCTCGATCCTCTCCAAGCTGAACCTACAGCGGCGAGCACAGGCTGCGGCGTATGTCGCGAAACGGCATGGGCCGCCGGACTAAGAACCTCCGCCGCCGCGATAGGAGCCGGCTCGGCTCCTCTGAAGTCAGACGAGCGGTTACTGCACCTGGAAATCTGTGTGCATGCCGCCGGCGTAGTGGCCCGCCACGTTGCAGATGATCGCGTAATGGCCCGCCGCGAGCGTCACGCTGAGCGTGGGGCTTGCGCCGACCGCGATGTCCTCGATCTCGTTGACGACGGTCAAGCCCTCTTCTGGGACTGTGCCGTCCGCTCCCACTTGGAGCGAGCCCGCGGCCGTGTCCGTATCAAGGACCACGAACTCGTGCACGATCGCTCCACCGTTGTGGACGTTGAACACGACCGTGCCCGCGGAGGCGGACGCCCGCCCCAGCGTGATCGTGAATTCCTTGAGCTCAGCCGTGACGGGGCCGGTCGCGGCTCCCCCGCAGCCCGCGAATGCGGCAGCGACCAAAACGGCGGCTCCGATGGCGGCAATCCGATTCATTGCAAGCAACCTCCTTGTAGGGTTCGCAGCGCCCCCACAGCCTAATCACATTGCGCCACTTTGGCTGATGAACTTCAGTGGACTGTCTGGCGAAGACCCTTAGTCCCACCCCGGCCAGGGCGGCGCGACCTTCTCCGCGAGCCGCAGGTCGGCGACGGCCGGACGAACCCCCGCGCGGGCGACCATATCGACGGTCGCGGCGCCGTCCGGCCGCGGCGCAAGCGCGTCCAGTTCCAGGCCGTGCAGGAGTGCGGCCCGCGGGACCACGGCGGGCTTCTGGGTGAGCCACAGCGGCAAGTAGAGACTGGTTCCGATGGTCGAGCCGATCGGTTCCTTCTGGATCTCGTGCACCGATCCGTAGAGCGGCATGGCCGCGGAAGCCGCGCCGGTCTCCCTCGCCGCGGCGATTACTCGCTCGACCAACGCCCTGTCCGACAGCGGATGCACCACGTCGCGCAGCAGTGGTCCGATGGTCAGCGCGTAGCCGAACACGAACGCCAGCGCGACCGCCAGGGCAATCGTGGCGACGTCGTGCCATCCGAGCGCGGTCCCGATCACGAGACCAAGCACTTCGCCGATCGCACAGCCGGTCAGGCAGTGCGCCGTCGCCTGGAACGCCGTGCGGTTCAGCGTTTGCTGGTGCTCCATCCGGGAACAGCTTGCACCATGGGCGTTCCAGTCGTGCCTGCGCGCACCGGTCGTCCTGTCTATTTCGCATGGGACGCAAGGTCAATTGAACATGCCCTTTGGGGCGACGAACCTCAACCGCGACCGGCCACTGCCGGATGCCGCATGGGAGAGAAGACATGAATGCGAATGCCGTCGGACGTTTATGGGAGTGGCGAAGCTTCGTCTGGGCGGGCGTTGTCGCCTCCCTCGTCGCCTGGACCTGGGTGTGGTTCATGGCCCGTGGCGCGACGGCCGTGATGCTGTTCGTCGCGTTGGCAGCGGTTGTACTCGCGGTCCGCGGAACGGCGGGCATGCGCCTGGCGCTGGTAGGCCTGATGGTCGCGGGGCTGGCGATGTTCCTCGCGAGTCTGTACTGGCTGACCCAGGTGCTGCTGCTGGGCCCAGGCCAGGTGAGTGCGCAGGACGTGCTCATCACGGCAGTGTTCCCGATGGTCGCGTCGATCCTGCTGCTCATGGGCTCGACAGCCGGTTTCCGACACACCACGTCCGCCTGAGGTCTCGGCGGCCGCCCACCGTCGAGGAATATCCCGCCTTCCGTCCTTGACAATCGAACAGGTGTTCGGTATGTTGCGCGTGGAAGGAGGTGTCGGTGACCAAGCACGACGCCGCTCGCAAGCAGCGCATCGTTGAGTACATCGCCACCAGGGTCAGGGAGACCGGCTACCCGCCGTCAGTGCGCGAGATCGCCAAGGCGGTGGACCTTGCCTCTACATCTGCGGTTCACCACCACCTTCAGGCACTAGAACGCGAGGGCTACCTGGAGCGCGGCGCCAGCCATTCACGTGCCATTCGCGTAACGCCCACCGCTGCCATGCGCTCCGGTGTGCCCGGATCACTGATGCCACAGCTCGGCGCGCAGAGCCGGGTCTTCCCGGTCATCGGTGAGATCGCCGCCGGCGGTCCCATCGAGGCTTACCAGGACGCCAGCGAAACCATGTCCGTGCCGGATACGGTCGTGGCCGGCGGAGACGCATACGTCCTCAAGGTGCGCGGCGACTCCATGATCAAGGCCCACATCACAGACGGCGATTTCGTCGTGATCCGTCCGCAGCAGACCGCCCGGGACGGCGACATCGTGGTCGCGCAGGTCGAGGAGAACGCGGTCACCCTCAAGCGCTTCTTCAAGGAGAAGGGCCGGATCCGGCTCCAGCCCGCCAACGATGAATACCCGCCGCAGTTCTATGACAGCGTCAACATCCAGGGGAAGCTCATCGGCGTCATCCGCCGAGTGGACTGACGGCCGCTCCGGACAGGCGCAAAGAGGGCACCGCTCCTCACCAGTCCACACAATCCACAGCCCCTCCGCAAAACGGGGGAAAGAGTTCGTCCATAAGTGTGTTGCCGCGGCGTCCTCGGCCGCCGAGCATTCGACGTTAGCGCAGCAAAGCGCCCGCCCGGAGAACCCCCGCCGTGTCCATAGACCGCCTTCCGCCTCAATCCATCGAGGGAGAGCAGTCGGTTATCGGCGCCCTCCTGATCGACCGCGACGCGGTCATCGAAGTGGCGGACTTCCTGCGCCCCCAGGACTTCTACCGCCAGGCGCACGGAACCATCTACGAGGCGATCCTCGAGCTCTACGAGCGGCGCGAGCCCGTCGACATCGTCACGGTCTCTGAGGCCCTGGAGCGCAAGGAAGCCCTCGAACAGGTCGGCGGGTCGGCCTACCTGACGGGCCTCATCAACCTCACGCCCACGGCAGTCAACGCAGTCCACTACGGCCGGATCGTCGAGCGCAAGGCCGTGCTGCGAAACCTCATCGGAGCTGCGGGCAAGATCGCTTCCATCGGGTATGACGACTCGGCCGACGTCGGCGAGGCCATCGATCGTGCCGAACAGGAGCTGTACTCAGTCAGCGACCGGCGTGTCGCGAGTGGCTTCCAGCCGCTGAAGTCGCTGCTCCACTCGGCCTACGACCGGCTCGACTACCTGCACCAGCACAAGGGCGAGATCAGCGGCATCCGCACAGGCTTCACGGACCTGGACACGCTCACCAGCGGGCTTCAGAAGTCGGATCTCATCCTGATCGCCGCCAGGCCCAGCGTGGGCAAGACGAGCCTCGGGCTGAACATTGCCGAGCTGGCCGCGGTCCAGGAGGGCAAGACGGTCGGGATCTTCAGCCTGGAGATGAGCAAGGAGCAGCTCGTCCTGCGCCTGCTCAGCTCAGTGGCCAACATCGACTCGCAGCGGTTGCACTCGGGCTTTCTCGAGGAGATGGACTTCACCCGCCTCGCGCCCGCGATGAACTCGCTCGCTGAGGCGCCCATCTTCATCGACGACACGCCGACCATCAGCACCATGGAGCTGCGCACGAAGGCGCGGCGGCTTCAGGCTGAATCCGGCCTGGATCTGATCATCGTCGACTACCTGCAACTGATGCAGTCGTCGCTCAGCCTCAAGGAGTCCAACCGCGTGCAGGAGGTGGGCGAGATCAGCCGCGGGCTGAAGGCGCTCGCACGCGAGCTCCAGGTGCCCGTGATCGCGCTCTCCCAGCTCTCGCGCCAGCCAGAGATGCGGACCGAGCGTGAGCCGCGCCTCTCAGACCTGAGGGAATGCGTTACTGGCGACACCCTCGTCTGCCTTGCGGATGGGCGCCGGGTGCCCATAGCTCAACTCGTTGGAACTGAACCAGATGTTGTCTCAGTCACTGCAGACGGCCGCCTTATGGAAGCACGCAGCGATCTGGTCTGGAAGGTGGGACGACGACCCATTTTCAACGTGAGGCTGGCCAGCGGACGCGAGATCAAGACGACCGGCGGCCATCGGCTACTTTCCGGCACCGGTTGGAAGACCGTTCAAGATCTGGAAGCGGGTGACCGGCTCGCCCTCGCGCGTCGGCTGCCCGAACCAGCCCACCCAGAGGAATGGCCGGATGCTCGCGTGGCCTTGCTCGGTCATCTGATCGGGGACGGGAGCTACCTGCCTCACAACTCTCTTCATTACGCCACGAGTTCGGAAGAGAACAGTGAACTGGTACGTCAGGCGGCGCAGGCCGAATTCGGAACGACGGTCAAACGTTATGCAGGACGCCGGACGTGGCACACGTTGGCACTCTCGGGTAACGGCAACCGCTGGCATCCCGCAGGCGTGAACGCTTGGCTACGTGAGCTTGGGATCTTTGGACAGTACTCGCACGAGAAGCGGATCCCCGAGGCGGCGTTTCGGTTGTCGACCCGCCAAATTGCGGTTCTCCTGCGTCATCTCTGGGCGACGGACGGGTGCATTTCGCCTAGTACCGATCGGAAGCTCCGTCGCCCCAACAATGTCCATTACTCCACGAACAGCATCGGGCTGGCGAATGACGTGGCTGCACTACTGCTACGCGTGGGGATCGTCGCACGGATCGCGCAGGCACCCAAGCCGGGCTACCGGACGGGCTACATGGTCAAGGTGTCGGGCGCGCCGGATCAGCTTCGGTTCCTCGATGTCGTCGGAGCATTCGGACCGAAAGGGGCGCCCGCGGCCCGTCTCCGCGAAATTCTGGTCGACACAAAGGCCAACACGAATGTCGACACGCTCCCAAACGAGGTCTTCACGCACGTCCGACAGCGGATGAATGAGCTCTCGATTACGCCTAGGCAGATGGCACACATGCGCGGCACCGCCTACAACGGATCAGCCTGGCACTCGTACTCACCGTCGCGGACAACTGTCCTGGACTATGCGGAGCGCCTCGACGACGACGTCTTGCGGCGCCAGGCGACCAATGACCTGTTCTGGGATCGGGTTACCGGCGTCGCCCCGTACGGCGAGGAAGACGTCTACGACCTCACTGTCCCGGGGCCCGCGTCATGGCTGGCAGACGGCATCGTCAGCCATAATTCAGGGGAGCTTGAACAAACAGCGGACCTGGTGATATTCCTGTGGCGCGAGAAGGAGCGCGGCGGCGAGGACGAGGATCCCGACGGCGAGGTGATCAACCTCCGCCTGGCCAAGCACCGCAACGGCCCCACCGGCGACACCAAGCTCTACTTCAAGAAGCGCCAGACCCGCTTCGTCTCCATCGCAGACGAGAGTCGATACGCCGGGGCCGGAGCCGGTTACAACTAGCCCACGGGCAGCTGTGGCTCGTCTAGCGGCGGAACTTCCGTCGGATCGGGTTCCAGATGGCCGGACCCGGAGTCGGGAGGCAGCGCGAGCAGCACGGCGCCGCCCAGGGCAATGGCCACCGCCGCGCTGAGGAACCCGAGCCCGCTATTCCCGGACCTTTCCCAGATTTGGGCCGCGATCGTCGACCCGAGCACGATGCCCAGGCTCGACAGCGCCACCACGGTGCCGAACACTCTCCCCCTGCGGCCGCCATCGGTCGCATCAGATAGCAGCGCGAACCATGCGGCCGCGAATGTCGTGACGCCCGCACCGGCAATGACCGAAACCGGATAGAGGACGAGCCGCGGCAGCTCCGCCACGTAGACGATGGCGAACGGCACGATCAGCATGGCGCCGATTACGCCGAAGAGGCGTCGCCCGCGCAGATCCGCCATCCGCGCCAGCCAGGGACCGAGCAACACGCTGCCCAGCCCGAAGAGCGAGAAGACCAACCCGATCTCAGGCGTCGACCAGCCCAGGTGCTCAGTCGTGAACGGGGCGTACGTGGTTATGAAGGCTCCGAACGCCGCCTGGAAGGCAAGCTGCGCCAGGAACAGCACGACGATCACGCGCGTCGCCGCGCCGCGCATCCGTGCCACCCAGCCCGGACGCTTCCGGTCACCAGCCACGGTCTGGCCGGCTGGCTGTGCGACTTCGGCGCGAGCCATCGGCGGCGGCAGGAACCAGCCCCCAATTGCAGCAAGCGCGCTGGTGATGCCGACCACGATGAATGGCAGCCGAAGGTCACCAGCAGCTGCCAGGAGACCGCCAAACACCGGGCCGGCCACGGCACCGGCGGATCCGGCAGCCGACAAGAGGCCGTTGGCGAAGGCGAGCCTCGAGCGATCGGCAACCTGGCTCAGGTAGAGACGCTCGGCGACCTGCGCGACGCCTGAACCCAACCCGGCCAGCCCGCGAAATCCGATGAGCAGGACGGCGCTGGCGGAGGCGGCGATGCCGATGTTGGCCGCGGCATACGTGCCCAGACCCGTGACGACCAGGCGCCGGGCGGCAAAACGCTCAGTGAGAAAGCCCGCTGCCAGCTGGCCAACGGCAAGCATCACCGCAAAACCGCTGATCATCAGCCCGAGGACGAACGGACTTGCGCCGAGCGACTGGGCGTAGAGCGGCAGCAGCGGCAGCATCACCGACACGCCGACCTGGAGGATGAAGGCCATCCCGGCCAGCAGCGCGATGGGCCGGTCCAGGCCACGCACGCGCGAAGTTACTCGCCGAAGGGTCCCCCCTCCAGTGATCGTGGGCACGCCGGCATGCTAGGGCCGGCGCGCGGCTCAGGTCAGCCCTGCGGCTCCTCGTCCGGCAGCAGCGGCCGGACGCCCAACTGGACAGGCGTTTCTCCATCAGGGGCCATGACCCAGACTCCGGGATGGCCGCCATTGGGGACTTCGAGCAGCTTGGCAACGTGCTCGGCGTCGAGGATCGCGATACCTGCCTGCCCGTCGGCGGCAGGGAAGTCATCGAGGTCCACGTCATCCCATGGCCAGTCGATCGGCTGGGCAACCGGCTCACCAAAGACTTCGAGGAGGGCCACGCGATAGAACTCGGGCTCGTAAGCAACCACGTCGCCCAGACCATCCTGCGTCTGGAAGTCGCCGAGAACGGTTTGCAGCTGGCTGAAGCCGGCGCGATCGGCCTGGTCGGGAACGTTGGCATCGGGAATCTCGAACAGCGCGTAGATGTTGACGACCTTCTCCAGGCCAGCGGCGTTGAGGGTGAAGATGGTGGAGCTGGGATCGGCGATCATCGGGTTCTCGTAGAAGGCCTTCGCGTTGGCCAGCCGACCTGTGGAGAGGGCGAAGCGCAGCAGCGCCTGGACGCCCTCCTCGTCGAGGTGGCCCACCAGCCATGGCAGGTAAGCGAAGGTGCCGAAGGGCGCGCCACGGGTGTCGGGCTGCTGGAAGATGACGGTGCCGTCGCCGTAGAGCGTGAAAGTAGGCGCCTGGGTGATAAGGAAGCCCATCGGAATTAAGCCGCCGCCCTGCTCCATGCGCAGGACGACGTCCCTCGCGCCGGTGGGGTGCTGGATCTGGTCAACGCCGAAGGTCGGAGCGGGTGTCGGGGAAGGGGTCGGAGTCGGGCCGGCCGGTGTCGGAGGATTGGTGGGTGGACTCGTTGGTGGTGTCGTGGCCCCTGGGCCGAAGCTACAGGCGGCAATCAGCGCCGCCAGCGCGAGGGCCGGCAGAACGGCTGCGAGGTGGCGGGCGCGGGGAGTTAAGGCGTTCTTGTTTGACATGGGCGTTGGACGACAAAGGGTAGGTGGTAGTTCCCTGCGGCGCCCGCGTACACTCGGTCCCCGGTCGGGGGCATTCGAGGGGAGATTGAGATGGGCGTGGTCATCATCCGTGAGCTGGTCGGTACGAGCCCGAAATCGTGGAGCGACGCCGCGCGCCAGGCGGTAACGACGGCGGCGCGAACGGTGCGCAACATCCGCGAGATCGAGGTGGTCAAGTCGAGCGCCAAGGTGGAGAACGGCGAGATCGTGGAGTACCGCGTGGAGCTCAAGCTGCACTTCGAATACGAGGGCGGCTCGGGCGGTTAAGTGCCGTCTGGGGTGGTCTGACGTAGTTATCCACAGGCACCGATAAGCCACGCATAAGGCGCCGAGGCGAGCATGCGCGCATGGTCCGACGCCCGCCGGTCGCCGCTTTGACCGAGCCTGCACGCGCGGCGCCGGCGTCTGCCCGCATAAACCCAACCGCGGGACGGGCCCGAGATGAGAAGGCATCGTCAATCGACTCCCAGCGAGTTCAACCCGCGTCGGATTCTCTTGGTGCCGACCGGGCAGCCGTCATCAGATCAAAGATTCAGCCGCCGCCGTTGCGCAGCTCCACTCTTTCTCGCCAGAGACTCCTCGACCGCCTCACTGATGCAGTCCGGTCCCGCCTGACTCTCGTCGTCGCCGAGGCCGGCTACGGGAAAACCACCCTGCTGGCGGACTTCTCGTCGAGGGCCTCGGCCCGCTGCCTCTGGTACAAGCTCGACCCAACGGATGCTGATCCGATCACCTGGACGAACCACGTGATCGCGGCGGCGCGAGAGGTGGATCCGGGTTTCGGTAATGCCACGCTCTCTTTGCTGGCCCAAGTCTCGCCAGCAGGACCGCCAGAAAGCGCCTTCGTGGCGAGCCTCCTTGGCGAGCTGCCGAGATTGGGCGAGGCGCCCACTGTGCTTGTCCTCGATGACTTTCATTTGGTCGACGACAGTCCCGAAGCCCGCACTTTCGTCATGAGACTTATCAAGGATTCGCCTCCGTGGCTGCACATCGTCCTCTCATCGAGGCGCCGCCCGACCCTGGAACTGGCGCGCCTGGCTGGTATGGGTGAGGTCGTCGAGATCACGACAGACGACCTGCGGTTTACGGGCGAGGAGATGGAACGACTCTTCGCGGACGGCTATGGGAGCCCACTTGACCCCGATGTCCTCGATGAGCTCAGTTCACGCACGCGTGGCTGGGCTGCAAGCCTCCAGCTGTTCAACGGATCTATCCGTGGACGGCCGTCTAGCGCCGTCCGAGCCCTCGCAAAGTCGCTCTCCGGTGCGAGTGGTCCGATCTACGACTTCTTGGCCCAAGAGGTCCTCAAGAACCTTTCCGGCGAGGTCGAGGAGTTTCTTCTACGAGCTGCAATCCTCGACCGGATCGTGGCGCAGCACGCAGTCGCGCTGTTTTCTGAGCGACGAGGTCTTGCGCCCACCGCGGAACAGGCGCTCGAGTGGATCGATGAATGCGATCGATTGGGTTTGCTGACCAGGTCGAGCCAATCCAGCGAGGCACGCCAGTTACATCCCTTGCTTCGCGACTTCCTGTTGCGGAAGCTCTCCCAACGTCACTCGGCCGAAGCAATCGGCGCTATGCACCTCGGCATTGCGCAAGCCGCAGCCGAAACGGAGCCCTTGGTAGCGAGCCGCCATTTCATTGAGGCCGGCGATCACGAGGAGGCGATGCGCTGCCTAGGCCGATCCGTGATGCTCACGATGGGGTCGGGCCAATGGGGTGTAGCGTCAAGCCTGATCGATCGCCTGGATGGCGTTCGAGCTGACCCAGCAGTGGCCGCCATTCGAGCACGGCATTTGATAGAGCAAGGCGACCTCTTAGGCGCGGGAACGCTCCTGGCGAGCGTCGACCTGGTAGCCAGCGCGGCTGAGGCCAGAGCCGTGTTCCGCTACGCAAAGTTGTCCCTCGCTTGGCGCACTGGTGACCGTGACTCCATGTATGCCACTTTGCACGACATACAAGGGGACGGCCAGAGTCCCGTAATCATGCGAGAGATCTCTCAGATCTTTCTTGACGCTAGTCCGTTGGCGGCTCGGCGCGCATCTCTGCCGTCCCTTGGTCAACGCCTTGAAGTCATGGCCGACGCACAAGAAGCAGCTGGCCATACGTTTTATGCCGCAGTTAGCAGGCACAACGCGTCGGTCGCCTACCTCAACGCCGGAGACTTCCGGTCAGCACTCAGGTTGGCGGACATGGCCCTTGCCGGCTTTGACCAAATGTCATTCGCGGCGCCGGAGCAATTCTCCACTCACTCCATCATTTCAGTCGCCCACACCGAAATGGGCAACCGTGACTCGGCAGCCGATCACTTTGTTCGTGCAACCCAATCTGGGGACGAATTCGCTGATGTCGACGCAGAGATGGCCACGAATGCACTTGCCACCGGCGACCGCAGGAGCGGCACCCTGCTGTTGGCCCGAGCTGAGTCTTTGGTTCGGCGCGGACGAACAGATGCGAGTGGGACAGTCGTTGTCCAGATCGCGGGAGCATTTAGCAAACTCCCGTCTGACCCTGCGGCGGCGAGCCTCGCCCTGGCCGGCTCCCTAGAAGAAGGGCCGATGGACTTCGGCCAATTTCTTTCTAGACAGATCGTCCTGGCGTTGTCGTATCTCCTCGACGGTCGAGACCAAGATTGTTTGCTCGTCGTGAAACAAGCCTTGATCGAGGCACGCGATCGTTCGGCACGCCGCGCGGAGGCAAGGCTCGAAATACTGAGCGCTCTTGCCCGGGCGGATTCCGCTCAACTGTCCGGCGCGCTTGTGGACGGAGCCGGTGCTGGCCATTTGGTTCTCCTCGAACTCGCCGACGCCATCGCGACCCACTTCGACCTCCTAGCCACGATACCTGTCGAACTCGAGCAAAGCATTGCCCTTTGGCCTGCTCGGTGGCTGCCGGCTCTTCGTCGTCAACTCGAGAGAGGCGACGTACCAACTGCGCGCGTCTCGGCGCGCCTGCTCGACAAGTTCGGCGAAACAGAGGACGTCGGTCGCCTGAGGGCCTACGCTCGAACTTACCAACGCCGCGGACGATTTTTGCCTCTCGGCTTCGAACTCGCGCAGCGCGTTAGCCCGCCACTTGAGATACGCGACCTGGGTCGAGTGTCGCTCACGATCGCGAACCGGACAGTCGCTCTCTCAGCTATGCGCCGCAAGCCAGCATCGCTATTGATGTATCTGCTGACTCGCCCCGCCTTCGCGGCCAATCGCGAACAGGTCTTCGATGAACTTTGGCCAGACACGGACCCAGCAAGCGCATCAAACAGCTTGAACCAGTCACTCTATTTCCTGCGCCGCGACCTGGACCCTTGGTACGAGGACGATCTCT
Source organism: uncultured Anaerolineaceae bacterium (assembly GCA_964477545.1). GTDB lineage: Bacteria > Chloroflexota > Limnocylindria > Limnocylindrales > CSP1-4 > JALYGJ01. The sequence goes on from CAYZEJ010000004.1 coordinate 30,821, forward strand.
CGGTAGATTACGTGGCCCTCCAAGGTGAGCTGGTCTGGCTCGATCCGAAACTTGTCAAACCTGAAAGCGTCGGGTTCCTCTCGGCTGCACAGCAGTCACTCAAGGCAACGCCGTCTTTTGAGATTGTGCTCGATGTGTTGGGCCAATACCGAGGACCCTTCGCACCTGAATTCGAGTATGAGGAATGGGCGATGGCTTGGCGAAGCCGAGTTCACACGTGTTTCCTCGAACTGGCCGCCCGAACCGTTGACCGCGCCATACGTGAAGGTGAACTCGCTGCAGCGAGGGATGCGGCTGTCTACACCTTGGAAGTAGATCCCGCAAACCCTGAGATTGAGCGGCGCCTGGTCTGGCTGCTTTGGCACTTGGGAGCTCGATCCGCAGCGGCAGCTCAACACCAGCATCTGGTGAACAGCGAGCGCCAGGATGGGCTTGAATCAGAATCGCTCGAGGAGCTCGTCACCTAGCCAACCCACTCCTAACCGAATACGCCTCCATGCGTATTGGCCGCGACGCTGACCATTCCTAGGGTTCGATCGGCACCAGTACGTTGGTACTGGCTAACCGATGGGCACTGGGTTCTCAGCGGAGAGCCTCAAGAGGAGTGGGCACGATGAAGCCAAACCGCGGCATCAAGAGCTGGTAGTTCGTATATGTTCCCGCGCCTGAGGCGGCTGCTATGGCTTGCGATGGCGCTCGGAACAGTCGCCGTAACGGCCGGAGCAGGGGTCAGACCGCTCTAGTACGCGGTCGTTTCCTAGTACGAATCGCTCAGTATGGAGGCACCTAGAGTGCCTCCATACTCATTTTTGTGACCACCGCAAATCACGGCCCGACGCTGCCTCAATCTCTTCAGATCGTCCTGGCCGCGGTCATCGGCTCAGCTTTGGCGATCTCAGTTGCATCGCTTCTGCTCGCTCCGATTCGTGCCGAAATAGGCGGCCCAGCTGGCCTTCTGTTCTGGGTTGCAGTTGTCGCCCTGAGCGCGGCCGCTCCCGTTCGGATGCCGAGTGGCGCGTTGGTCAGCGTAGTGATTGGACCGATAGTCGCGGTCGCGGCCCTAGGCGGACCCACTGCGGCGGTCATCGTCGCCGCGATAGGGACGCTCGAGTGGCGCGAAATCCGAGGTCTGCTCCCCGGCCGCTCCGGGGTGCCCTGGTACGGCACGCTTTTCAACCATGCCGAAGCAGTTATTCCCGCGGCCGCCGCAGGTGCTCTGTGTGCCGTTCTAGTTGGGGGCAGTTTCGAGCCCACCCCTGCCACTCTAGTCGTCGTAGCATCTGCTGGCCTCATCTATTTCGTGATCAACAATGGGCTTGCTGCGCTCGCGGTTAGCGTTCGCGACGGGATCTCACCGATGGCTGCCTTTACGGTGAACCTCCGGCAGTTTGGGGTAAGTCTTGCTGGCCTGGCGCCGCTCGCTTGGTTGATGGCCGCCATGTACGTCGTCGCTGGGCCCATCGGTGTCCTGCCCTTCGCCGTGCCGCTGTACGCCACGCGCATCGGCTACAAGAAGGTCGTCGAGATCCGCGACATGTTTACCCAGACCGTCCGCAGCCTCGCCGGCGCCGTCGACGCCAAGGATCCCTACACCGCCGGCCACTCTGTGCGCGTCCAGCTGATCGGCAAGGACCTGGGCGCGGAGATGCGCTGCTCGGATGCTGAGCTCGAGGCGCTCGAGTGGGGCGGCCTGCTCCACGACATCGGCAAGATCGGCATCCCCGACGCGATCCTGCTCAAGCAGGGCGGGCTGACCAAGGATGAGCGCACCGTGATGAATACCCACCCGGTCAAGGGCGAGGAGATCATCCGGCCGGTCGAGAAGCTCAAGCCCGAGCTGCCCATAATTCGCCATCACCACGAATGGTTCAACGGCTCCGGCTACCCCGACCGCCTCATGGGCCACGACATCCCCAAGCTCGCCCGCATCCTCCACGTGGCGGACTCGTTCGAGGCCATGACCGCTGCCCGCCCGTACCGCATGACGCCGCTCACGGAAGCGCAGGCGCTCGAGGAGCTGCGCAAGTTCAGCGGCATCCAGTTCGACCCGGAGGTCGTCGCAGCCTTCGAGCGGCTCATCGCACGCCGACCCGAGTGGGCCAGGCCGAACATCCCCGACTTCCTGCCCCAGCGCCCGATCCCGCGCCTGGGCGAACAGGGGGCCATCCCCGCCTGGGAATAGTTCGGTCGACACGCTCCGCCGACGCCATCTGAACCCGATACCGTCACCGCCGTGATCGTTATTGGCCTGCTCACTGGGCTGGTTGGTGGCCTGCTGGCCAGGGGGAAGATCGGCCGGCTGATCGACGTCCGGCTGCGCTGGGTCGGGCTGATCTTCCTTGCCCTCGCCCTGCGCATCGGCACGCAGTTCGCCATCGGCAATGGCGTGGAGCTCGCCGAGGCCCTACGGCTGCCGCTCTACGCGAGCGCGTTCGGGCTGCTCATCGCGGGCCTGTGGCCCAACCGCAACCACCCGGGGTTGCTCGCCGTGATAGTGGGCGCCGCTGCGAACGGGCTGGCGATCGTCGTCAATGGCGGCTGGATGCCGGTCTGGGCACCCGCGCTTGCAGCGGCCGGGCTGGGCCCTGAGGAGCTCAACCAGGCGTTCCATCGACTGCTGCCGGTCGACTTTGGACTGGAATTCTTCCTGCGCGCCGGCCCCATCGCAGACATCATCCCGCTGCCCATCCCCATCCTGACCAACGTAGCGAGCATCGGCGACGTCTTCATCGGCGCAGGGCTGGGCTGGTTCGTGTTCGCGACGCTGCTGCGCGGCAAGGAGGATCCCGAGGGCGGCATCGCTCTTGGCCCGGGACGCCGCGAGGCCAACCAGAGTGGCATCGGCCTCGAGCGGCCCATCGTCCTGGGTGGCGGACGCGGCGCCGGCATCTCCGATCCGATCCCGCTTGGTACTCGGGTCCGCGGCCATCCCTACGTCCGGCTGGCGCTGGACGCGCGGTTCGCCGCCTTCTGGCTGGCGCAGACGATCAGCCTCTTTGGCGATCGGCTCCACCAGGTCGCGCTCGCTGTCCTCGTTTACGCGATCACGAACTCGCCGCTCGCTACCGGGCTCGTCTTCCTCGCCGCGACGCTGCCCAACATCTTCCTCGGGCCTATCGCCGGCACGTTCGTCGACCGCTGGGAGCACAAGACCGTGCTCATCGCGAGCGACCTCATCCGCGCCGTGCTCGTGCTGATCATCCCGTTCGCCGCGATGACTAACGTGGTCCTCGTCTATCCGCTCGTCTTCCTGATCACGACCGTCAGCCTGTTCTTCCGCCCGGCCAAGACGGCCATGCTCCCGCGCATAGTCAAAGAAGACGACGTGATGGCCGCCAGCAGCGCGACCTGGACGGCCGACACGCTCGCCGACATCGTCGGCTTCCCGCTCGCGGGGCTGTTCATCGCGTTCCTGGGCACGGGTGCGACGGATCTCGAGCTGGCGTTCTTCGCCGATTCCGCCACGTACGTTCTCTCTGCCCTGCTGATCGCCGGGATCGCCGTCGCTCCACTGGTACGCGACCGAGCGCCGCGAGTGGGCAACGCCTTCGCGAAGTTTGGGCACGAGCTGGCCGAGGGCTGGCAGTTCCTGCGCGGCAAGCCTGCGCTGATCCAGAACACCCTGATCAGCGCGGTCGCGCAGATGACGGTCGGGGTGACGCTCGCGCTGACCGTGGTCTACGCCCGGGACGTGCTCGACGGCACGCTCATCCCCTACCCGCAGAACTTCGCCGCGATCGAGACCGCGATCGGCGTTGGCAACCTCGTCGGCGGGCTGGCGGTGGGAGCGCTCGGGGCCCGGCTGCGCAAGGGGTGGCTGGTGGTCGGTGGCTTCGTGGCGATGGGCCTCGCGACCATCGTGCTCGGGCTGACCGGCAACGTGGCCATCGCGCTGGTGGCGGCGGCCGCCATGGGCATTGCCAATCTCATCTTCATCATCCCCACCCAGACGATCTTCATCGAGATCACCCCGATCGAGCTGATGGGCCGCGTGGTGGCCTTCCGCGGCAGCCTCGTCTTCGGCGCGATGACGCTGGCGATGGCCATCTCGGGCATCCTGGCCGAGAGCGTGTCATCTGGGCTCGTGATCGCGGCTTTCGGGGTGCTGACTGTGCTTGGTGGGCTCATCGGAGCGCTGCTGCCCGCCGTGCGCGACGCTTGAGCGCGAGGTGCGCGACGCTTGAGCCCGAGCCGGCTGACATAATCGGCGCGAAGTGCTGACCGATTACCTGATCCCGCTGACCGCAGTACTCGTGGGGCTCGCTGCGGTTTTCGTGCTCGCCGCGCTGCTTTTGTGGCGGCGGTCGTCTGCCGCCTCGCCCGGAATGGCGCGACTGGCGCGATCGCTGGACGACCAGGCGCATACGCTGCCGGTGTCGCTGTCGATAGCGCGCGTGGAGCTGGCAGAGCAGGGGGCGGCGGTAGAGCATGCGTTGTGGCTGCTCGCCCGCTTTGGCGAGCGGATCGACGGCGCGACGTTGGCTTTGGCCGAGCGGAGGCTGGCGCTGGACGCAACCCGAGCGAGATTGGAAGGGGCGCGTGCGAACGTCGAGAGGCTGAAATCGGTCGTGGGCCTGATCATGAGGGCGATCGAACTTAGGAGGGCAATCCTGGGATGACCGACGCGAAGCGGCCGGAAGACGCCGACGAGCTGGAGCCGACCGACTCAGACGCCGTCACGGAGGTCGACGAGGCCGCGGAAACCGAGGGCATGGCGGAAGCCGAGGACCTGGCAGATGCCGAGGCTGCGGCGGAAGCTGCCGACGAGGGGGCGGAGCTCGACGCCGAGGAACGTGAAGAAGTCGAAGACGCCCTGGAGGCCGACTACGCCGCCGAGGAGGAAGCTCCACAGGTCGCTGCGTTCCCCAAGCCGACGGCCTCGCGCGAGCGCGGGGCGCAGGTCCGAACGACGATCTCGGCTGGCGGCGCTGCCGAGGACCTGCCCTACGTCGACGACCGGGTCTCCAAGGTGTGGGTCGGGCTGATCGTCGCCGTGTTCTCGCTGATCCTGGTGTACGGCCTGTTGTTCGGCCGAGGCGGCGTCCTCACCCCCGGGCCGACGCCCGAACCAACCGAATCGCCTGCGCCGACCCTGGTGCCGACACCGAGCCCCAGCCGAACGCCCGCGCCGTCGGTCACGGGTGGCCCCTCGGGTAGCCCGGGGACGTCCGCGAGCCCGGGGGCATCGGCGAGCCCGGGAACATCGGCAAGCCCTGCTCCATCTGCGAGTCCTGCACCGAGCGGGACTCCGAGCGCGGGACCAACCTAGGCCGAATCACGTGCGCCGCTGGATGCGCCGCTCGAACGGCTACGACTGGATCGCCGAGCAGTTGGAGCGGCGTGGGGTCACGGATCCGGAGGTCCTGCGCGCGATGCGGGCCGTGCCGCGCGAGCAGTTCGTTCCTCTCGAGGTGCGGTATCTGGCGTATGACGACGGGGCACTGCCCATTGGCCACGGACAGACGATCAGCCAGCCGTACATAGTCGCGCGCATGACCGAGACGCTGGCTCTCGGCGCCTGGCGCGAGGCCCACGGGGGCGAACAGCCAAAGGTGCTCGACGTGGGGACCGGCTCCGGCTACCAGGCGGCAATCCTGGCCGAGACGGGTGCGCGTGTCGTGTCGATCGAGCTGGAGGCGGCGCTGGCCGAGCGCGCGCGGGCCACTCTCATTTCCCTTGGATACGACGTCGACGTCCGCGTCGGCGACGGCAGCCTGGGCGCGCCGGAAGACGCGCCGTTCGCCGGCATCCTGGTGGCGGCCGCCGCGCCGCATATCCCCGTGCCGTTGGTCGAGCAACTGCTGCCAGATGGTCGGCTGGTCATCCCGATCGGGAGCCGTTTCGAGCAGGTGATCACGCTGGTTCGTAGGACGGAAGACGGATTCACGCAGGAACCGGTCGAGCACGCGGTGTTCGTGCCGCTGCTCGGCGAGCATGGGTTCGGGGGCGGCTGAGGGAAGCGTCCGCCACGAGCGGGTACTAAGGCGAATTCCCGGGTTGGCTCCCGATGTGACACGCGATAGCCGACGAGCCGGTGGACCGCGACGATCGTCACATGAAAAACAACGCAGGCGACGTCACTGAGCGGAACCCGCACATCATCCTGACGCTGATCGTGGTCATCGCCCTCGCGGCGGCTTCGCTGCTGTGGATGGTCGTCAACGTCCAGGGAGTCGCCGCGGCGATGATCCAGCAGGACGCGCGTCCGAACCTGACGATCGAAAAGAGTCCGTTCAGCGCCGGCGAGCTGATGGCCGGCGATCATCTGCGGCAAACGGTCAGCGCGAGCGCCGACATCGACGCCGTGTACGAGCTGCACACGTCAGTCAGGGGTGATCTCGGTGGCCGCCTGGTCGTCCAGATCACGAAGGTCGATACCGGCGAGTCGCTCTATCACGGACCGTTGACCGGAGCCGGTTTTGCCGGCCGCCTCCTGGCGGCTGGGCAGGCCGAGGAGCTGGTCGTCGACATCCACCTTCCGTCCTCCGCTGACCCCGGGTCTGGCGGCGAGAGCGTGAATGTTGAATGGAACTTCAGCGCAACGCGCGCTATCTAGTCCTGACGATCCTCTCGTCGATCATCCAGGCGTCTCGGCCGTGTTGGGCAGCTGTGGCGGCGCCGGGAACCGTAGGCCGAAGCCAACCCTCCGCCACGGCGCGCATCGCCAGCTCTGTCCGGCTGACAGCGCCGTAGCGATCGAACAGAACCCGCAGGTGGCTGTCGACGGTCTTGGCACTTATTCCCAGCCGCTGCGCGATCTCGTCGTTGGACGCGCCATGCGCCACCAACTGGATGACCCCCAGCTCTCGACGAGAGGGCGGTTTCACCCCGCTCCGGCGGCCGTGCACGGCGTGGGCGGGGAACGCCAGCCCGCCGCCGGCCACTGTCCTTATCGCCCCCGTGAGCTGGTCGACGAGAGCCGACTTGAGAACGTAACCTGCCGCTCCTCGCTCGAGGGCTGTCTGGTAGTAGCTCGCATGCTCGAAGGCGCTGAGCAGGATTATCGGCGGGCGTGCGTCGGGGAAATGGTCGAGCAGAGCGAGGCCCGATTCGTCGCCCAGTTGTATGTCGCTCAGCACGACATCGGGTTGCGTCCGCTCAATCAGCTCTACCGCGGTAGCGAGGTCGCCGGCCGTGCCGAGGACGCGTAGGTCGGGCTGTGTCGAGATGACCGCCGCCACGCCGGCCAGGACGATGTACTGATCGTCGACGACCACGACGGTGATCGCGGAGCGATCCTCAGAACCGCCCGGGCTCACCGTTCATCCCCACGTCGAATCCGTTCGCGTCAAGCAGGTTTCCGATCACCGCTGTCAGCTCGGCCGGCCGGTAAGGCTTGACCACGATCGCGGTGCAGCCCGCACCGACCGCGGCCACTCTCGTCGCGGGCACGGCGTCCGCGGTCAGGGCTACGATGATCGGGCGAATCGGAGTGTGCATCGCGCGCAGCTCGCGGGCGAGCTCGAAGCCGTCGCCATCAGGGAGGCGTCTGTCCAGCAGCACGAGGTCGTGCTCGCCCTCCGCCGCCCTCCGTCGCCCCTCGGCGAGGGTGGTCGCCTCGACCAGCTCCGCTTCGCGCAACCGCCCGTCGTCGGCACGTTCAAGGACTGCACGCAGCAGGATGCGGTTGAGCGGCTCGTCCTCGACAGACAGGATCCTGAGCCGCTGCCCCATTTGCGTCGTCACGCGGCGTTCGCCTTATCGAGCAACCCCGGGGCGACCAACGCGAGCCATGCACGCAGGCTCGCCGCGGAATCGGCGCCCTTCTCGCAGATGCCGATGATCTTGCCGTTCAGGCGCGCCTTGTCCGCGTCGTCGAGGGTATGCGCGGTGAGGATCAGGATGGGGGTTTCCCGGGTACGCTCGGCGGCCTTCAACTGGGCAACCACCTCGAAACCGTCGAGGTCGGGCATGACGATGTCGCAGATGATCAGATCGAAATTTTGGTCACGGGCGGCAAAGACGGCCTCTCGGCCACCGTGGGCGAGAACCACGTCGCAGCCCTGCATCTCCAATGCCGCCTGGACGAGCGCGAGCGCGGCCGGATCATCGTCAGCGGCGAGGACGCGCGGGCGCGTCGGGCCGTGCAGCGCTGGCACATGCCGTCGGAGCGCGGACAGCAGCGCAACGCGTTCAACGGGCTTCATCAGGTAATCGACTGCTCCGAGCGCTAGGCCAATATCGCGATCGTCGACCACGGTGATCATCAGGACCGGAATCCGACGCAGATCCTCGTCGGCCTTCAGGCGTCGCAGGACCTCCCAGCCGTCGAGTCCGGGCAACAGCACGTCGAGCAGGATGGCCGAAGGCCGGTGCCGGCGAGCGGCCGCTATGCCGTCCACGCCGTCGCTCGCGACCCTCAGGCGGTAACCGTCAGGCTCGAGGTAGCTCCGCACCAGCGCTACCGCCTGCGGGTCGTCTTCGATGATCAGGACGCTGCCGTCCGTCATGGCCAGCGCATCTGCCTCGCGGTCATCGATCTGGGGTGAGGGGATCAGCGTCGTGCGCACTGGGAAGGCATCTGGGCCGGGGAGAGGAAGCACGATCGTGAAGCGGCTGCCGGCGCCGGGGCTCGACTCCAGCTCCACTTTCCCGCCGTGTGCCTCCACCAGGCGGCGCGTCAGGGCCAGCCCGAGACCTGTCCCAGCCTGACGATGTTCGACATCGCCGACCTGGGTGAATTCTTCGAAGACGCGCTGCTGGTCCTCCAGCGCGATCCCGACCCCGGTATCGACGATCGAGATGTGAACGTTGGAATCGTCGGCGAATCCCTCGATCCGCACTTCGCCGCCTTCGGGCGTGAACTTGATCGCATTCGAAAGCAGGTTGTAGAGGATCTGTCGGAGACGGCCCCTGTCGGCGTATATCTGTGGGAGGTCCACGTCTGTGGACATTGCTATCCCCTTCTGGAGCGCCAGTGGTCGCAGCTCACCCACGGCGTCGCTGATGGCCGTCGCCGGAAGGACCCCTTCCATGCGCAGCTCGAGCCGGCCGGCCTCGACCTTGGCCAGGTCGAGGACGTCGTTGATCAGTACGAGCAGGTGCTGGCCTGCTACGCGCACGTGATCGATCCATTCGGCGGGCACGTTTCTGTGGCCATCGACCTCTGGTTCGAGCCGCATCAGGTCGCTGAAGCCGAGGATGGCGTTGAGCGGGGTGCGCAGCTCGTGGCTCATGCTGGCCAGGAAATCGCTCTTGGCCTGGCTCGCGGTGCGCAGCGCCTCGACCGTCGTCAAGAGTGTCTGCGCGAGCTCGGCGCGCTCGCCCGAGGTCCGTGCCCGGTCGGCGAGGAGGGCGGCCTCGACACCCAGGACCGCGAACATCTCGCGGTCGTCGTTCGAGTACAGAGATATGCGGTCACCGGCCAGGACAAGGAGGCCAGACTCACCCGCTGGCGCGTCGAAGGACACGAGCGTGACGTAGCGGACCGGCGTGCGACCAACCAGTTCGCCGACGGCCGCCCCGGCTCGGTCGGATCGTGCCTGGAGCGTTTGCCCTACCTGAGCCAGAAGGGCGCCGAATTCCGCGCCGTCCCATTGGTCTCGGGCCGGCGCGACATTGCCCACCCGAGCGACGGTCTTCGCGCCGTGTTCGCCGTCTCCGAGCAGGACGACCGCGTTAGGTACGCCGGCGGCGGCTGAGGCAAGCTCGGCGAAGCGCAGCCAGGTAAGCGCGGCGTCCGATTCGGCCGACGACGAGAGCAGCCGACGGCCGAGGTCGTAGCCCGTCCGCGCCTGCCAGATCCGTCGCAGCCATCCCGGAGCCATGAAGGCCGTGGCATACGCCAGTGCCGCCACCAGCACGCCGTAGCGGCCGAGCGCAGCCAGCTCCGGAGAGTCGCCGGGTATCGCTGCGTCCGCGCCGGCGACGATCAGCGTGGCGGCCATGAGGATGGACGCGCCACTGGCGATGAAGAGTCGGACTCGCGCGCTGGCCGTGCGTCGACGTCCCGCGAGCGCGAAATAGACGGACGCGGCGACGGCAGTCGCGACGTATACGAGCAGGGTCGCGACGATCAGGGCGAGCGGGCGGTCGGTGATGACTGCTACCGGTAGCGCGGTGACGAGGAAACCCACGACTGCCGTTTGCTTGAGCCAGCGTGGGACAGGATGGAGCGTCGCGGCGAGCCTGAGCGTCAGCGCGGGCTGGGCGAGAAGTCCGAGGACGGACACTATGCCCAGGGGCGCAGGCAGGGGGATGGCGAACAGCACGTCCAGTAGCCGCGCGATGAACACCGGGGCACTGGCGGCAAAGATCAGTACAACGGCGCCGTCGATAGCGTTCCGGCTGCGCACATAGCGGACCACGCTGGCCGCAAACAGCAGCACGAACAGGGCCGACGCTATCGGTATCTCGAGGAACACGTTCATCGCTTTGCGCTCCCTACCTGGCGGACCGGCTCGTCGAGCAGTCCACGCGTGACAGACCAAATCTCGTCTGCCGCTGGAGTCGCACGCTCAGGCGCATTCCGTGTGTCGAGGTGGTCAACGAAGACCCGGGCGAGCTCCGGATCGAATTGGCTGCCGCTATGGGCGATCAGTTGGCTGCGTGCCTGATCGTCGCTCATGCGTGCGCGGTAGGGCCGGTCGTGGACCATCGCGTCGTATGCATCGACGACACCGACGATGCGGGCCCCGAGCGGGATGGCGGCAGCGGCCAGCCCGTCGGGGTAGCCGAGGCCGTCCCAACGCTCGTGGTGACCGCGCACGATCGGTGCGACGAGCCTGCCCATGCGCAGCGGCGCCACGATAGCTGCGCCGATGGCAGGATGCGTCCGCATCTCGATCCACTCGTCGTCGTCGAGCGGAGTCAGCTTTCGAATGATCGATTCGCGGACGCCGATCTTGCCTACGTCGTGGAGGACGGCGCCAAAGGCGATGGCCTCCAGTGTCTCTGGACTGACGCCCGCGCTGCGTGCCAGGTTGAGGGCCAGCTCGGCCAGCCTGCTGCAGTGTTGTTCGGTCGTTGGGTCCTTGGCTTCCACGGCGCTGGCGACTGCGGAAATGACGCTCTGAGCCGACTCGAGGCGGTCGAAAGCTGCGCGCGTTCGTAGGGCGGCGCGGACACGAGCAACCAACTCGGGAGCCTCGTAGGGCTTGGTAACAAAGTCGCTTGCGCCGGCTTCGAGGCCATGGATCTTCGTCGGCGTGTCCTGATAGCCCGTGACCAGGATGATCGGCAGCTCCGCCTCGCTGAAGCGCCGCCTGAGTTGCTTCGTCACCTCAATTCCGTTGGGTGCGGGCATGCTGACATCGAGCAGCAGGACCTCTGGCACCTCGGCGTCGACCATCCGAAGCGTGCCCGCTCCGTCGGCGCTTTCCCGTACCGAACAACCCTCGCGCTCGAGGATCGCGCGCAGCAGCGCTCGCGACCCGGCGTCGTCGTCGGCGATAGCCACGCGCGCCGATCCCGGAGCAACCAATGATTCGCGCTTCGACGACGGGAGAGTTGATCCGCCCGTTCTGTGCGACGGGTGCTCAACCCGGCGCATCACGCCTCCTGGAGCTCGACCATCGCTCGGGCGACTCTTCGCGCGGGCGCGATTCCTCGGCTGAGCAGGCGGAGCGTGCCGACCGTGCGTAACAGAAGATCGACGTCCGGTGGGTGAACCTCTCTCGAGCCGATGTAGTCGAGCTGTCGCTCGAGCGCCGTTGTCAGCTCACAGAGCTCGAGCCGTGCCTCCATCTGAGCGGCTCCCTTGAGGCTATGCGCATCTCCACAGATGCTGCTGACCGCCCGGGCGCGCGCGCTGTCAGTCCCCGCGGCTGCGAGCTGATGCACGGCCCGCTCCATGGAGTTCAGCCGTTTCTCGCGCTCCGCCGCAAACAGCGGCGCAAGGTCGGGCAAGACGTCTGTCTGGTCTGTCATCGTGGTTCCCTTCTCTGCCCTCAGGAACCGTAGGCAGCGATTGCCCTAGCCGCCTCATGACGAAGGTACTGGAGCGCACGAGACCACCTTCAACGCCACTGCATTGGCGTTCCGACGTGGCTCGGGGCAGTGCACCTCAAGGACCACGCGCGTTTCCCGGGATACAGAGGCGGGGAACGCGCCGCAACCGTTCGCTGTCCATCGGTTGCGCCGCCCGACTGTCTGCTCGGGCGGGTCCTGGCGATCCGCCGCCGAAGGTCCCAAGGCATATACCCGGGCGAAGCATCGGTCATCTGCTGGATATCCCCGAGGCCCAGCAGACCGTAGCTTCTGGTCCGGCTCCGCAGCGACCCACTCGGTCGCCGCACCATCTCCCTACCGAACAATCGGGCACGGCCGGGGGATAGCAAATACGCCCGACATTCAGAAAGGTGAAAAGAAAAATGGAAACAATGAGAATCGGCCGGCGGATCGCCCTCGGCCTTGGCGCCGGCGCGATGCTGGTCGCAACGATTGCCGGACCCGCCCTGGCGGCCGACTCGGTCAGCCAGTCGGTTGACGAGGGCTCGAGGAGCGCGAGCGTCGCGGACCTGGCGCTCGACGCCGTCGCCTACTCGCACAGCGCCCAGTCGAGCGCGGGCTCGATGACCTTGACGGCCGACGACAGCAGCGGCACCGGCGAAGGCTGGAACGTGACGATCGTCTCATCCGACTTCGTCTACAGCGGTGACAACCTTGGCAGCGACATCGCGGCCTCGAACTTCTCGCTCGAGTCGGCGGCCGCTCCCGTTTCGACGGCCGGTCAGGCAGTCGACGCAACCGACGGCCCGAAGGTCCCGGTGACCAGCCCCGTGGGCAGCCTCGACTCCGCGCGCAAGACCGTCAATGCCAGCGCCGGTTTCGGCCAGGGCACATACACCCAGGCGCTCGGTGTCAGCCTGAACATCCCGGCGCAGAGCCGCGCAGGCACCTACACCGGCACGCTCACGACCACGATCGCCTCGGCCCCGTAGGCCGCAGGCCCCGATAGAGCGGCGCCCCTCGCGGGGCGCCGCTCTTTCTCGTTGCCCCGTCAGCGATGATGTCCACCGCCATGATCGACCAACCGGCATCCCTCTCCTTCAGGCTCTTGGCGATCGGTTTCTGCGCGGTAGCTGCTCTGCTGATCCCCGCGCAGATCCACGCCGCCGACCCGACCGCCAACGTCGCCAACCTCACCCTGCCAGCAGTCAGCTACTCGCACGCGGCACAGACGACCACCGGCACCATGACGCTCACGATCGACAGCAGTACCAACAGCGCTGGGTGGAACGTGACGATCCTCACGTCGGCCTTCGTCTACAGCGGTGCGAACAGCGGTACGAACATCGCTGCCGCGAACTTCTCGCTCAGCTCGGCCGCCGCGCCGCTGATGACGACCGGCCAGGCGGTCGACGCGACCGGCGGCCCGAAGGTCCCGGGGACCAGCCCGGTCGGCAGCCTCGACGAAGCGCGCAAGACCGTCAAGGCCAGCGCCGGTTTCGGCCAGGGCACATACACCCAGGCGCTCGGTGTCAGCCTGAACATCCCGGCCCGGAGCCGCGCCGGCACCTACACCGGCACGCTCACGACCACGATCGCCGCGACCCCGTAGGCAGCAGGCAACCGCAAAGCCAAATCGTCCGTTCGTCCCGGCCGGCCCCTGACCTATTGGGGGCCGGACGGACGGGTTCGTTGCCCTAGAGTCGAGTGGTGACCACAAACACCATCAGGGGCCCGGCTGTGCGCCGGGCTTCGAGATTCCGCCGACGCCCTGTCGTCCTCGGTCTTCTCATCGGAGCGGCCGCAATCATCGCCGTCGCGGTAGGGATCGCCGTCTCCGCGCCGGACTCCGGCCTGCGCATCGTTCCCGACCTGACCCCACTGGGCGACGCCCTCGCTCGAGGCGAACTGCCGATCGAGTTGCTGCTCGTCGGCGCCGGAGCTGGTCTCGTCGTCGGCCTCGCGATTACCCTGCTCGTTGCCACGATCCGTGACCGGCGCCGGGGAGCACAGGCGGCGGACCATCTCGCGGCGGACCATCCGCCGGTCGCCCATCCCGCGGACACTCATCCGGCGGACGCCCAGCCCGCGGACGCCCAGCCCGCGCGCGTGCCGGCCGACTCGGCTCCATCGGCGATGACCTGGCCGACCGAGGATGCCTATTCATACGCACCGAGCCCGCCCGCGTCATGGGCCACGACGGCGCGCGAGGATCCGCCGGCCGATTCGCCCTGGTTCGATCCTCATCGCACCGACGATCACGCGCTGCCTGAGGTACAGGAGGCGCGTGATCAACTGGACGCGGTCTCGGCCACAGAAATGCGGGCGCCTCCTGTCGCCAGTGCCAGGGCCGAGCAGGTCAGCCTGCCCGGATCGCACACACCGCTCGCAGCCGCACTGGGTACGGTCGCGACCGGAGCAGCATTCGCCATCGGAGCAGTGGTCGGCGCAGGTGTCGGAGTGACCGTGGCGGCGGCAATTGGAATCGCGTTCGCGGTCGGCGCCGGCGCCGCGGTGGCGGCGACGACACTCCTGCTCAGGAGCCAGCGCCGATGAAACTCCTGCGCATCTCATTCCTTCCGCTGGTCGTCCTGGCGGCACTCCTGCTGCCGTCTGCCGCCGCCGCGCAGGGGGAAGAGGTCAGACTGGGGTTGCGACCGATCGATCAGCCGGGGGACTTTTTCGACGTCGAGCTGGATCCGGGTGAGACGCTCACGCTGGGAGTCGAGCTCGTCAACGCCGGCGCGGTACCCATTCGGGCGCGGACGTACGCGGCCGATGTCTACACAATCATCAATGGAGGCTTCGCCGCCCGGCTGCATGACGAGCCGGTGAGCGGTACCACGC
>CAYZEJ010000005.1:0-43935 GCA_964477545.1 uncultured Anaerolineaceae bacterium
TCGCGATGAGGACTTCCACCGCGACGGAAGCGTCCACAACCACTGCGCGCGGCGCGGCGGCGAATGTCATTCCCTTGCTAGACCCTCTTCCCAGTCGCGCACGGCGCGCATGATGTGCTCTGCTCGTTCGTCGCGCTGTTCGCGAATAGCCCGGGCGGCATCAAAACCGGGAGGTGCAGGGTGACGCGCGGCCATTCGCCGAATGTCGTCTATCGCGTCGAGCTGGCGGCGGATGCGGGTCTCACGATCCTCCGGCAGATCCGTGAGCGGCACCAGCGCGGCCACGGGCTGGCCGGCGCGCTCGATGATCAGCCGCTCACCAGCAGCGGCCTCGTCCAGCAGCTTTCCGAAATGCTTGCGTACATCAAGTGCGGAAACAGATCTCATAGCGCCATCATACCGCTATGAGAGTCACCTCGGGCGCTACGGCGAAGGAGCCGCCTCCACGAACGCGCACAGTCCGTTGGCCATGCTCAACTGCTTCGGCGAGTGCGGAACCACATCGAGAAGGAACGGCGACGCGACCACGATCGCCAACGCCTTTGCGCGCGACGTCGCGACATTGAGCCGGTGAAGCGAGTAAAGGAAGTCGATCCCGCGCGGGGCGTCTTCCGGCCGTGACGTCGCCATGGTGTAGATCGAGACGGCCGCCTCCTGGCCCTGGAACTTGTCGACGGTCCCCACTCGGGCCCCGGTCGGCAGACGCTCCTGGATCAGGAGCCTGTGCGCGTTGAACGGCGAGACGATGACGATGTCCTTCGCCTCGATCATCCGCGTGACGCCCTCCCGGTCGGTCCAGTCACGCCCGATGAGCGACTTCCAGATCTCGGCCACGCGGTCGGCCTCCTCCTCCGACTCATTGGTGTTTCCAGTGTGCTTGACCGGCACCCAGCGGATGCCTGAGCCGACAAACTCGCCGTCCCCGTGCACCTCCTGGCGGTCGAGGCCGTCGATCGTGGTAAGCCGGCCTTCGTAGAACAGCTCAGATGTGTAGCCGGTGATCCGTGGGTGCATGCGCCACGTCTTTTCGAGGAACACGCCGCGTTTGTCAGACACGGTCTCTTCCGTCCCCAGGAAGTGGCCCAGCGCCGACACGCCTGCACCCTCTGGATGCACGCCCTGGGTGGGCTGATCGAGCTGCTGCGGATCGCCCAACAGCACGATGTTTCGCGCAGATCCTGCCATCGCGACGACATTGGCCAGCGACACCTGGCCCGCCTCGTCGACGAACAACGTGTCCAGTGAGCCATGGAGGTCGGGATCCGCCCATAGCCACGGCGTTCCAGCGGCGACCAGGGCCTCACCGGCCTCCAGCGCCGAGCGCACGTCGTCGTTATCGCCCACGCCTCTCACGAACCTGTGAGCGAAGACCTCGTGCTCCTTGCCTTTCTGGACGACGCGCAGCTCAACCCTGGTTTTCTCGGCCGCGTCGCACGCCGCCTCGACCAGGTTGCCGATTACCTTGTGGCTGTTGGACGTGATGCCAACTCGGCGGCCAGGACGCACGAGGTCACCCATCAATTTGAGGATCATCTGCGCGCCGGTGTACGTCTTGCCCGAGCCCGGCGGTCCCTGCACGGCCAGCGTCGTCCCGTCCAATTCGAGCGCCAGACGCTGTGCCGCTGCGGTGCCCGACTCCTGCTCGGCCACCCGGACCAACGACTCTCCGTCCGACTGACCTGCGCGCGGCGGCCGACGGAGCAGCAGATCGCGCGCCGCCCGGTAGTCGTTCGAGGGTGAGTCGATGCCGTTCTCGGCTACCCATTCGCCCAGCCGCATCAGTGCCGCCTGCTGGTCCTTCGCCCGAAAAACGTTGAGCGGCACTATCGAAGTGGGATGCTGACCGGCCCAGTCCTTTGGTCTGCGGATGACGATCGTGCCCGCGTCCTTGTCGATCGCCTCAACCGTCCCCGTCTTCGTCCTCTCGACCAGTTGCGGGTCGTGGATCTCCAGGCCGGTATCGACTTTGTGCTCCTGGGGCGGGAATCGATAGTGGTAGTCGTGTGACCGCGCCCGCCCCCCGGGATCGGTCTTCTCGATGAACACGAGCCAACTGATCGGCTCAGCCTCCTCGAACAGCTCGTCGTCCGACTTGCTCATCAAGTCGTAGAACCGCCAGAAGGTCGACTTCTGCTCGCGCCGGTGCCAGTCGAGCAGGTGGGCCATCAGCCAGGTCGCCTTTTCGGCCACCGTCTGGGTAGTCGGATCCTTCGTGATTCCTGCGGTCAGCTTCTCTTCGAGCGCGCGGACCTCGGCCTGTCGGGCAGTCAGCTCCTCGCTCGTCGGCTGCACCTCCGTCGGCGGGCGTGGCAGCTCGCCCCAGGTGTCGGCCGCCTCTACCCGGCGCTCCTCCAGCCAGTCGCGCAGCCGCAGGGTGGAGATGCAGTCGTCGCGGTTGTACAGCGCGATCTGCTCCTTGATCTTCCCGTCCGGGTCGCCCACCTCGAGCACCTGTTCGAACTCGACGATGCTCGAGTTCGCGTCCCGCAGCTCGATCTCGCGCCTGTACCCATAGAGCGGCTCGAGCCGCTTGATCGAGTAGCTCTCCACCCCCGCCCGCAGCCCCTGGCGCACGACGCGATACAGGTCCACGAACACCCGCTTGCGCAACAGGTCGTCCAGCTCCTCCTCGCGCGTCGCGTGGCGGCCGGCCAGCCGCTTGAGCGCCGTCGGCTCGTACGGCGCGTAGTGATAGATGTGCATCTGCGGGTATTGCTGCAACCGAGCGACGAACAGGTCCATCACCCGCTCGAATTGCTTCTTTTCGTCCGCCCGATTGAGCGCCCAGAGCTCCCGATACGCCCCGCTGTCCCACAGGCCATCGCCGGTGCCGGGCTCCCATATGCCGAACAGGTACTCGAGCCCATCCCAGAACGCGAACGGATCGCCCTCGATGTCGAAGAACAGATCGCCGGGGTTTGGCATTGGCAGGGCCGACAAGCCGCGGTCGGCCACCATCGCGCCCAGCTCATCCCGCGCAGGCTTGAGGAGCTCGGATACGGGTACGTCCAGCCCGTCCGATGCAACCTGTACGCGGGCCTGCTCCTTTATGCGACTGAACGACTCAAGAGAGGATGTCTTCACCGGAGGTTCGAACGGCAGGGTCGCGGCAGCGAGCGATCCGCGACTGTCGATGCCCCTGGCGCGAAGCTCCTGTCGCTGCGCACGAGTGATGCCGGCGACCAGCTTCAGCGCGTCGTCGTCGCGCCACTGAACGCGGCAGTTATCGGGGTACCAGCGGCACACCGCGCAATGGCCGACGGGATCTGGATAGCTCACCCGCCGGTCGATCGGATAAATGGGCGCGCCTGAGATCTCGTCGTCGATCGCCGCCTCGAAGCGCGCCTTGGCGTGGCGGTAATAGGCCATCATCTCGGCCGTGCGGAACGGGTGGACCTCGATCTCACCGCCGCCGGTCACGACATAGACGCACTCGGGATTGACGCCCTGGACCTGCTCGATCTGGTCCACGTACGAGCAGATCTGGATCAGCGCACTCGCCTTGGCGCTGCGTGCCAGCTTCGTGTCCGCGATCTCGTAGATCCAATCGGCGCCCAGGCCCGTTTGTCGACGGACACCTGATGCTGGTTCCGAGTCCCTTCGCGTGATCACATCAGGCTCTGTGGTCACGTCAGGCTCCCCTGATCGCGCGAAGGTACTCATGGACGGCGCGGACTCTTCCTTCGGTGCGGGCTCGCGCAGCAGGAAGTCGGCGTGGCCGCGCCACTTTCCATCGAAGAACGTGGCCTGAAAGATCACCTCGTCGCCGCGCTGCATGGCCTCGACCGTCTGCGCCGCGCGGGTCTCGAGGGGCAGGTCCTCGCCCGCGTCGTCCTTGTCGCGGAGCGAGGTGATCCGCTTGCCGGAGAGCTTCTCGCTGATGTACCTCTGTTCGTGCTCGAAGCCGCGCCGCCGCAGGAGCTCGACCTCGGGATCCGTGCGGTTCGGCCGCGGAACCAGGTCCCTGGCTGCTGCCCGCTCCAACTCGGTCAGATGCCCGCATTCCAGGAACCCAACGAGGTCCGTGGCGGAGACGATCAGCTTTCCGTCTTCACGCCGCCTGTACATCGGCCAGAACTGTAGTGGACGGCCTGCTTGGCGGGGTGTGTTACAAAACGGCGATGAACAAGAAGGTGTCGGAACGAAAGCCATCAAAGAGCGCCGCAGGGTCCGCGTTGACCCAGAAGGCGTCGAGCATGGCGTCTAAGTATGTCCGCTCGAACGTGCGCATCGTCACCAAGCAGTACCGCAAGGCACTAAAGGATTTGGAGAAGTTCTGATCGCGTGCCTCGCCGCCGAGAACCGCGGGATTGGCCGGTGTTGCCAATCCCGCTCTTTCTTTTTCGAGACGTCTGCTATGAGCTTGCGAAGCTAACCTGGTCGGGCCCTGCCCAGATGCCTCCGTTCGCGGTGCGCGATGCTGGCCTTCTCAAGGCAACGTTGGCCCTGCCGTACCAACAGTTCAACGGACGAGATCTGTATCCGGGTGTTCTCGGGAAAGCAGCGTGTCTCTTCCGAGGATTGATCAGGATCATCCGCTCGTTGACGGCAACAAGCGCATTGCCGTCACCACCACCGCCACGTTTGTTCTGATCAATGGCTACGAGTTGACCGTGACCAACGAGGCGATTCGTGACTATGCGTTGCGGGTTGCTCGGACCAAGGGTGAGTACCCGCTAGGGGCGATTCGTCGCTGGCTCCAGAGAGGGACCGAGCTCATGCCAGACCCTGAGCTGGCAAAACGCCGAGATACCAATCTGTCGTTCCACAACATGGGGATCTTCGCGCGGGAATCGCTTTGGTGATCAGGGAGCGGGCGATTAACCGGCCCGTTTCGATTCCTCCGGCGTGCTGAGAACGCTGGCTCTGCGGGCGATCGCCAGCAGTAGTCCGGACTCGAATGCCCCGGCCAGCGAGCCTTCGGTGAAGCGATCGCTCCGGACCAAGCTGGTCGTCAGCTTGATCAACTGCTCCGCCGTGGCGTCGGCAATCCTGGAATGATCCTCAAACAGGGATCGCGCCTCGGGTGTCTGGGCCCAGCGTGGCCAATCGAAGCCCATCTGCACGGGCAATGTGCGGACGACTGACAACCCATCTGCGCTGAGCTCGAAGTAGGGCATCGTCAAGGCGCCGTCCTCGAGCTGCGTGCTGTGCACCCAATGACCGAAGTCGAAGCCTGGCTCCTCCAGCCTCGATAGGACGGCGCCCAGGTTTCGCAGTTGATCAGCGGTCATGATGGGCGAGCATGCCTGATCCGTCGGCGGCCGATCAACCAGTTCTGCGGGACGTGCGCGAGTCGGACATCCCGTTCTTCTACGAGTACCAGGCCGATCCGGAGGCGGCCGCGATGGCAGCGTTCGTGCCGCGCGATTGGCTCGCAGCCGAGGCGCGTTGGCACGAGATCATGTCGAACCCCGCAATGGCGGCGCGAACGATCGTGGTCGGCGAGCAGGTCGCTGGGCACATCGGCAGCTGGGAGGCAGAGGGCCACCGCGAGGTCGGCTACTGGATCGGCCGCGCCTTCTGGGGCAGAGGAGTGGCGACGGCGGCGCTGCGTGACTTTCTCCGGATCGTTCGCGAGCGGCCGCTGGAGGCGTGGATCGCGCCGCGCAACGTGGGTTCCGCGCGGGTGCTGGAGAAGAACGGCTTCACGTTCGACCGCGAGGAGGACGACTACCGCGTCTTCCGCCTCGGCTGACTGTCAGGGAGTCGGCGGGAACTCGATGTTGACCGACTAGGTGCCGGTGGCGCCGGGCGTCGAGACGAGCGAGCTATTCCCTACCGAGGCGTGCCGAGAACAATCGATCGCCTCCAACAGAGACCCAGATCAGTGCCGGTTCGGTCGGAATGTGGGTACCCGGGTCTGTTAGCGCGCTCAGCCACTCTCGGCCCGAACCGGCAAACCGGCCACGAAAGAAGTTGGCGTGTTCCCGTATGAGGCGTCTATTCCGCTGCGTCGCGCGGACAACCCAACAGCCACTCGCCTGCGGCAGGGGCTCGTCGCCAACCATGCGCGCGATCGCATATCTCTCTACAGCGGCGAGTCGACGACCCCAATCGCGAATCGGAGCTCCGACATCGTCGAACCAATCGATGACCTCCATCAACGCGTATTCCGCAGGTTGGAGGTGCCGCCGACGATGAAGGAGTACGTCGGCTGCCCGCGAGGTTCGAGCTTCGCGGTCGATCAACTCCTCGGGCAAGGGCCGCCACCCGCCCGGGACGGCGCTGCGGATGATCAGTTCCTGGTTGCGCAGGTGAATCGAGTCTCTGGGGAGATCGGCGGCTGAGGCGCCGCGCAGGTAGGCCTCGATGCTGGCTCCGACGGCGAACGCGGCCCTGTCCCACGTCGCGAGCGTGAAGCACGGATCTGCGTCGTTCTCCAGCCGGCTCCAGGTGCTTTGGGCGATGCCGGCGCGCGTCGCCGCTTGGCTTTGCGTGAGCCGCACGGCCAAGCGTCCATCCCTGAGTGCCTTACCGAGTCGGGCCGCGACCTGCTTGGCATGGCGCTCGGCTTTGACGCCGACGGTCGCGCGCTTGTGGCGTCCCATATCCGCACTATTGTTGGGAAAGCCGGTTATCTCCGGCTTATCTGGCTATCCCCGGCGGCCCCGACGAGATACGGCCCGTAGCGCCCGATTCTCACGCCCATGCCCGTGTTTCAGCGGTGCCCGAGCGTGGCCTGCACGTCGATTAGAGAACGGGGCGGCGTCGGCGTCCTGAAACGCGGGCATCCAACAATAGTGCGCATAAGCGAGGGGCTGGAGTGCGGCCCCATCCTTCCCCGCGACGGGGCTTCGTTTCTCGAGGGTTGCGTGACGGAGCGCCGTGCCGTTAACATTCGTGCCAGCAGGAGGGAGCCGCCGTGCGCATCGCCCCAGCGATGCTGGCCATCTTTGCCAGTGTCTTAGTCGCGGGATTCGCCGCGCCAGTTCAACCGGTCGCAGCCGCGACCGGGCAATGTACGAACTGGAAATCAAGAGAAGAGCCGCCGCCCGACATCGCCGTCTATCGTGTCAGCGAGGGTTTCGTCGAGCGCGTCGCCTTCCGCGATTACGTCGCGCGCGTCGTGTCGCGCGAGTGGAACGTCAAGCAGGTCGAGCTGCGCAAAGCCGGCGCGGTCGCCGTCAAGCAGTACGCGTGGTACCACGTGCTGCGCTGGCGCGGCGGCACGTACGAAGGCAAATGCTTCGACGTCCGTGACACCACCAGGGATCAGCTCTATTCGAGCAAGCCGGTCGAGGACATCCCCGCCCCGGTATGGCAGGCCGTCAACGCCACCTGGAGTTGGCGCCTGCGGCGTGGCCAGAAGTTCCCGATGACTGGCTATCGCCGCGGTGCAGACGTCGCTTGCGCGGAGAACGCCGGCTACAGGCTGTACGTCCGGTCAGCCAGGCGCTGCGCCAATAAGGGCTGGAACGCCGGCCGCATCCTGCGCGTCTACTACACGGCCACGCTGCTCAAGTAGCGGTTCGTCGAGCCACGCCGCCCTCCTGAATGTCGCCGGTTCGTGCTCAGTGAGCACAAACCGTGTCGGCTAGCACTCCGTGCTACGGTCGGGCCATGCGGCTGATCGCGTGCGCTGCCGTGGCGCTGCTAAGCGCTTGCACCGGCAACCCGGTGGTCGTTCCGACTACGCCGGGAAGCACGGTCGCGCCACCTTCGTCAGTGGCGGCAGCGAGCGCCACGCCCGTAGCCACCGCCGTGGTTCCGCCAACGGTCGCACCGTTGACGCCGCCCATTGAGAAAGGGCCTACGCCGCAACCGCCCACGCCGGAACCGGTCGTCTTCAGCTACGAGTACCAGGAGTACGACGTTCCGGCCGGCAGCCACCCGCACGACGTCGCGCCCGCGCCCGATGGTTCGGTTTGGTACACGGGCCAGGGCAACGGCGTTCTCGGCCGGCTGGATCCCGCCACCGGCGAGGTCACCGAGATTCCGCTCGGTGACGGATCTTCGCCGCACGGCGTGATCGTCGGCCCGGACGGTGCGGCATGGATCACCGACGGAGGGCTGAACGCGATTGTGCGCGTTTTCCCGGTGACGACGGAGGTGACGCCCGTTACGACCGATGTCACGATCTTCCGACTACCGGGATCGCCTGGCGCCAACCTCAACACGGCGGCGTTCGACGGTGAGGGCGTGCTCTGGTTCACCGGGCAGAGCGGCATCTACGGCCGCGTCACCCCGGAGACAGGCGAGGTCGAAGTGTTCGACGCTCCAGGAGGACCCGGCCCGTACGGGATCGACGCCACGCCCGCGGGCGACGTCTGGTTCGTATCGCTCGCCGGGAGCTACCTGGCACAGATCGACACCGCGACTGGCGAAGCAGAAGTGATCGAACCGCCCACGCCCGGCCAGGGCGCGCGCCGCGTTTGGTCAGATTCGACCGGTCGCCTCTGGGTGAGCGAATGGAACTCGGGTCAGTTGTCGATGTATGACCCGGTATCGGGGGACTGGCGGGAGTGGCGCCTACCCGGCCCGGCCCCGCTGGCATATGCCGTGTACGTGGACGAGCTCGACTTCGTGTGGGTGACTGACTGGGGCTCTAACAGCATCGTCCGATTCGATCCGGCTACCGAAGTTTTCGACTCCTATCCGGTCCCAACCGCAGACGCCGGCATCCGCCAACTGCTCGGACGCGAGGGAGAGCTGTGGGGAGCAGAATCGGCGACTGACAAACTAGTCGTCCTGCGCCGTGTCGTGACACTGACGATCATCGATTAGCCAGCACCAAGGAGAAGCCGTGTTCAAGGACAGTCAAGCGTTTTCCAGTTTTTCGGTCGACGATGTCGATGCCGCGCGGGCCTTCTACGGCGACAAGCTCGGTTTGGACATTGAGATGACCCCCATGGGTTTCCTCGAGCTGAAGCTCGGCACCGGCCAGCACATCAACGTCTACGACAAGCCCAATCACCAGCCGGCCACCTACACCGTGCTGAATTTCGTCGTTTCGGACGTCGAACAGGCGGTCGATGACCTGACCGCGGCGGGCGTGAAGATGGAGCACTACAACATGCCCGAGATCAAGCAGGACGCCAAGGGCATCGCCCGGGACGGTCGCGGACCGGCAATCGCCTGGTTCAAGGACCCGGCCGGCAACGTGATCGCGGTCATGGAGCTGCCCCAGCAGTAGCGGTCCCATCTGTGGGCGTGATCGCTCGTTGAGCTCAGTCCTGCGGAGTCCGGCGCCCTGGACGCAGCGGTCGACCGGTATGCCACTTTCGTTAGCGCTCCCGTGAGCCGACAATGACGGGAGAAGGAGGTTCCGATGCAGGACCTGTCTGTCAACCTGGAGAACAAACCGGGCACCCTCGCGAAGCTGGGGGAGGCGCTCGGAAACGCGGGGATCAACATCGAGGGCGTATGTCTCATTGCCGGCGGCGTTGGCGAGGTGCACATCCTCGTGCAGAGCGCTCAAATGGCTCGGAGCGCGCTGGAGGAAGTGGGCATCACCTGCGGGGGCGAGCGCGACGTAGAACTGGTGTCGATCGTCGATCAGCCGGGTGAGATGGGCCGCCATGTGCGCAAGATCTCAGACGCGGGCGTCAACCTCGACCTGGTCTACCTCGCAACATCGACCCGCCTGGTGCTCGGTTCATCGGACATGGAGGGCCTGCGCAGCGCGCTGCACGGCAAGTCGTAGCACATTTCGCTGAGTCCTCAGCGCTTTTCCAAGCGTTGGAAGTAACGGCCAACGAACGCACCCGATAGAGGCGTAGCGGGGCTCTCAAAGGCCGGTTGTTCCAAGAGGTGGAAGCGGACGCCAAATTGCGGCCAAACAGGGCCGCAGCGGTTAGTCGAGGAGGCGGTCCGCCGCGAGCGCGAGTCTGACGACGGTCTCCGGGCCGAGTGTCGGCTGGCCGGCGCGCAACACCTTCGCGACCGATCTACTCGTGGCGAGCGAGACCTTGCCGACGTTGCCCTCGAAGCCGCGGTTGGTGGCGCCTTCGAACGAGATCACGGACCGCACGGTCGCGCCCAAGGGCTTGAGCTCGTGGCCCAGCACCTGCTCGACCGCGGTAGTCGCGCGAAGGACCAGGTCTGTGGCGCCGGTTCGCTGTCGGCCATCGATGTAGACGCTGTCAGCGGACGCGCTGATCTGCCCGGGCCAGGGCTTCCGATCGACGACGAATACGCCTGACGGACCAACGACGAGGTGGTCGACCGAAGCGTGGGCGCTGGCTACCTGTCGGTCGTCCAGGATCACGAAGCCGTAGTCGACGAGGGCGTCTAGCGGGCCGTCCGTCGCCATCCTCGTGAGGTGGGCGCTGGGGGTTGGGCTGTTGGCCGGCTTGGAGATCGCTCGGCCGAATCGGCCAAAGAGGCCTCCGCCGGCAGTCGGCTCGTCGGCACCACCAACCCAGCCACGCCGGTCACGCGAGCGCTCCCACTCGAAGATCGCCTGAGTGCTGGCATCGGCCATCGGCTGGATCACGAGCGGATCTCGGATTCGGCGGGTGCCGTTGCATACCAACGGGCGGCGACAACCCCAGAAAAGGCCGTCGACCTGGTCGCCGTGGCGCAGGGCGCGCACGACCATCAGGCTGCCGCAATCCGGGCAGTGCGGGGCAAGATCAATCGAGGACGCCGCTTGCGCAGTCGTGGTCTCAACGCGTTGTGACGAGGCCATTGGACAGGTGAGGTTAAACCCAACGCGCAAATTCAGTCCATAGCCAACCTATATACCAGTTGACTGACTGCGCCACCCGAGCGTTACGTGCCTGTGTCGACCTCCACCGTCATTGGGACAGCCCGCTTGACGGCGTCGGTGACTGGGCAATGGTCGACTGCCCAGTCGATGATCTCGCGGATGACGGCGTCTGGGGCCTGCGCGCGGACGGTTGCCGCGATGCGAGTGCTGAGCGGGCCCGCGTGCGTCTCATCGCCAATTCCCAGGATGCCGAAGTCGTTCGACTCCGAATCCACGGTGACCTCTACTCCTTCGATCGTGACGCCCAGTTGAGCGGCGCGCATCGCGATCAAGGTTGCGACACAGCTCGCCTCGGCTGCACGCAGGTACCAACCGGGCGACGCGGTCGTGTTGGTGCCGCCGACGGAGGTCGGCATGTCGGTCGAGATCGTGGCATCGTTGGGCCCGCTTACTTCGACCGCGAGGCCCTGCGGGTCGGTCAGCCTCGCTGTGGCGGGGGAGTCGGTGTAGGCGGCTTCATCGGGATGGCTGGTGAGGTAGTCGACTGCGCCGTCCATGGCTTGCTTGATTTCGGCTTGGCTCATGGTCGGAGTCTAAATGCCGAGGCGAGCCGGGTAGAGTCGATCGCCGTTGACCGCAACCCAGATCAGCGCTGGCTCCCTGGGGAGTCGCTCGGTCGGATCCTGGAGCGTTCGGAGCCAGGCGTGGCCGAAGCCCGGGAATCGGGCGCTGAAGAAATGGCGATGGTCGGCGATCAGGCCGCGGTTCCGGGCGGTGGCACGGACGACGAAACAGCCACCGAATCTGGGGAGTTTGTCGGGCGGCGGCCGCGGTGGGCGCTTAGGGGAGGGAGCGGACCATGCCGCCGTCGACCGCGACGATCGCGCCTGTGACGTAGGACGCGGCTGGGGAGAGCAGGAACGCGCCCACGCGGCCGACCTCCGCGGCGTCGCCGTAGCGCCCCAACGGTATGCGAGAGATCGACTGTTGCTGGACTTCCTCCACGCTGATCCCCGCGCTCTGGGCACGGCCCGCGTCGAGAGTGGCGATGCGGTCCGTGGCGACGCGGCCGGGCGCAATGCCGTTGATCCGCACCGGCGCGATCTCGGGCACGAGCGATTTGATAAGGCCCGCCAGGCCCGGCCGGAGAAAGTTGGACGTGGTGAGTGCCGTGATCGGCTCGCGCACGGACGACGACAGGATCACCAGCACGGACCCGAGCTCACTCTCTCGCAGCGACGGCAAAGCAGCGCGTATCAACCGCACGGTGGACCAGAGAGTGCCGTCCAAAGCCCGCTGCCACGCCTCGTCGGCTAGGTCCTCGAACTTCCCCGGGGGTGGCCCGCCCGAATTCACCAGCAGCAGATCGAGCCCGTCGAGCGCGGCGATGGCAGCCCGCACTGCCTCCGCGGGTCCTTCGGCAGTCGAAAGGTCCACCCCGATTGCGGTAGCGCCAATCTCCGTGGCGAGGCCGTCCAACCGCTCCGACTGGCGCGCCGCGACCGCGACCCGTGCCCCCTCCTCCGCCAGCGATCGAGCAACCGCAGCGCCCAGACCGGCCGAACCGCCCGTCACCAGCGCGCGGGCCCCGCGCAAACCCAAGTCCACCCGGTAACGTTAGCGCCGCGGATGAGGGTGCGATGAGGGTCCCATGAGGGTCCGATGAGGATGCGATGAGGCGGGTGCTGCTCTGGATGGCCCGCAACAACTGGATGCGCGAGCACGTGCCGCGCTTCTGGTTCGCTCGCCGCGCCGTCAAGAAGTTCATGCCCGGCGAGAGCTCGGCCGAGGCGCTCGCGGCCGCCGCCACGTTCAAGGACAAGGGCATGGCCGTGCTGTTCACGCGTCTCGGCGAGAACGTGACCAGCCTCGCGGACGCGGACGAGACCGCCGCCGACTACCTCGAGCTCATGCGCGACGCACATAGCCGAGGCATCGAAGCCGAGCCCTCGGTCAAGCTGTCCCAACTCGGATTCGACCTCGACGAAGACCACGCCCTCGGCCATATGCAAAGCCTGGCCGACCTGGCCGCAAGCCAGGATCCAAGGCGAACCGTCTACATCGACATGGAGGGGTCGGCCTACACGGAGCCGACCGTCGCCTTCTACGAGCGACTGAAGCAGACACATCCGAATACCGGCATCTGCCTCCAAGCGTACCTCAAGCGGACCTACACGGACGTCGAGCGCCTGCTCCCGCTCAACCCGCGGATCCGCCTGGTCAAGGGCGCGTACGCCGAGCCGGCGGCGATCGCCTACCAGAGTCGGCGCGAGGTCGACGCCAACTACCTGGCGCTGTGCGTGTCGATGCTTGCCGAGATCAAGGCCGGCAGCGACCTTTTCCTTGGCCTCGGCACTCATGACGTTGGGCTGATCGCGCAGGTGGCCGATCACGCGCAGTCGATCGGCCTGCCCAGGACCTGCTTCGACGTCGAGATGCTTTATGGCATCAGATCGGACCAGCAGCGCAAGCTCGCGGCGAAGGGCTTCACCGTCAGAGTCCTGATCGCGTACGGCGACGCCTGGTATCAGTGGTACATGCGCCGCCTGGCCGAGCGGCCGGCCAACGTCGTCTTCGCACTGAGGCAGCTATTCCCGTGACAGACAAGCTGGCACAAAGGACTGATCAACTGGTCGGCGTATGGAACATCGTCCCGACGCCCTTCCACCCTGACGAGGAGCTGGACCTCGAATCGCTCAGGACGCTGACCGATTTCGTGATCGGCCACGAGGTCGACGGCATGACCATCCTCGGCGTGCTCGGGGAAGGCGCGAAGCTGTCAGACGCCGAGCGTTCGGCCGTTATCGACGTGACGCTCGAGCAGGCTGGCGGACGCACGCCCGTGTGCGTCACGGTGAGCGCCGCGTCCACTCACCGCGCCGAGACATACGCGCGCGAGGCGCGCGAGGCAGGCGCCCACTCGGTGATGCTGTCCGCGCCACCGCTCGCGCGGCCCAACGATGACGCGGTCCACAGGCACTACCTGCGCGTCGCGGAAGCGGTGCCCGAAATGCCGGTCGTTATACAGGACCTGCCCGCGCTCGGCGTGTGGATGAGCCCCGAGCTCATCGCGCGCATGGCGTCCGAGGCTCCCAACCTGAGCGTGGTGAAGCTCGAGGAAGAGCCCACGGCGCCAAAGGTGGCGCGGCTGCTCGCGGCCAACCCTGAGTTGCGCGTGCTCGGCGGGCTCGGCGGGGAGATGCTGATCGAGGAGCTGCGCCGCGGAGCCGTGGGGACGATGACCGGTTTTGGCTACCCCGAGACACTCGTGGCGATCATGCGCGATTGGCGTGCCGGCAACGAGGCGGAGGCCGTGGAGCGATTTCACCGCTGGATGCCCCTCATCCGGTTCGAGAACCAGGCGCTGCTCAACCTTCCGATCAGGAAGCACATCTACATGCGTCGTGGCGCCATGGCATCCGACAAGGTGCGAGCGCCGGGGCCGACTTTGGACGAGCAGACGAAAGCCGATCTGGACGACCTGCTGCGGCGTTTCGGCCTGACCTGACGCCAGTCGAGGTAAATAGAAGAGGGCCGGCGTTTCCGCCGGCCCTCTTCGTTGTCCGCGTTGGACTGCTCGTTAGCGATTGATGATGATCGCCGTCGAGCCGATTACGTCGGTGCCGTCGTCGTAATCGACGATGCCGCGGTACTGGACGCCTGTCGTGGTCAACCCACTCCAGTTGAGCGTGATTTCCACCACGTCACCTGGGTCGACCGCGAGCGGCTCACCGTCCGTGGGCGCCGCGTTGAACGACGCTGTATCGGCGCTGCCGCCGACGTCCCATCGATGGAGGGTGTACGTCGACGCGCCGTCGGGCGTAAACCAGCCATGGACGATCAGCCTGTAGTTGTCGGGCGCCGGATGTCGGAGCTCGACAATCTCCTCACTGTCACCATCGGCGCTCGAGGCGACGAGGTCGCCCGGATACTGGAACCCGGCTGTGCCGTTCTCCATCTCCGCGAGGAGGAAGACGTCCAGGTCGCTGCCGGCCTCGGTCGTCGCATCGAACGTTCCACCGGCCCAGTACTGGGTCGCGGCCGTCAGGATGAAGTCGTAGAGATTCACGCCTGACGTGAACGTGCCGGTAGCGATGTCCTGATCGGGATCCTGGCTGACGACTTCGCCAGCAAGCGCGTCGTCCGCGACCGCGCCATAGGCGCTGGCAGACAGCGTGCCGTCATATCCAACCTTGACTTCCCAGGTCGTGGAACCGTCTTCCGGAGCCGCGTTCTGGGTAACCGTGGAGGGTGCGCTGATTACCGTCGCACGAAGGGCAACCGGCGACCGAACCTCGTACCCGCTGCCATCGCTGAGGGTGATCGCACCGAAGACCCACTCATCGAGCGGAGCCGTGTCACGCGTGAATGTCACTTCGTACGTGGCATCGTCGCCCGCGGCAAGGAAGAAGGGATCCGGCAGGTCAACGGTGTAACCGGTCAGGCCGTCGTACGACGCCGTCCAGGTCGCATCGTCGGTGACGCTCGTCACCGTCCGCTCGACTGTCTGGCTGCCGACCAGTTCGGCGATGCCGATCGAGGCCAGGTTCAGGTCGCTGGCATCGAACGAGTATCCGTTGGCCGCCAGGAAGGCGCATGTGCTGGCGCCTACCCCCGAGGTCGCTCCGCAGAGGAACGCCAGGTATTCGAAGAGGCCGGCGTTGTACGCCAGGCCGGGATCGACTGCCGAGTTGGGCACGATGTGCCCACCGCCCAAGTCGAATGGGTCGGCAGCAGTTAACTTGTCTTCCTTCGTTACGTCCTGATGGCCGGTCGTCATCATGGCGGACTTGATCATCGCTGGCGTCCAGCCCGGATGGGCCTGGACCAGCAGGGCCGCAATTCCAGCGACGTGCGGGCTCGACATCGAGGTGCCGCTGATCGACTGGAACAGTTGCCCGGGCCGGCCGAGGAACGCGGTCGGGCTGTTGCCGGCGAGGATGTTCACGCCTGGGGCGGTGACATCCGGCTTGATGATGTCCATTGCGCCGCCATTCGGGCCGCGCGAGCTGAAGTCAGCCATGTACGGAGCGTCCGCGTCGGGCACGTCATCGCCCTCCGAGATCTCCGCCGTGGCCAAAGCGCCTGCCGTGTCGATGTACGTCTTGATCGTTTCGCCGTCGCTCTTCTTGATGTGAACCGACGGCAGCCAGTGGTTGTCCGTGACAAGCGCCTGCGCGTCGCTGACGTCGTTGTAAAGGATCATGCCGAGGCCGCCGGCCTGCTTGACCGCGAGGCTCTTGTCCACGCGGGCGTTGATACCGCGCTTGCAGAGAACGATGTTCCCTGAAACGACGGCAGGATTGAGAGCCCCGACGATGCACAGCTCAGAGCCGGCGTCCTCCGAGTCGACCAGCTTATGGCTGGTCACACCCTCGGTCACCGAAGCGCCGGTGAAAGGTACGGCATTGCCGAGCGTCGCCGTTGCCTCGAAGGTCCGATCCTGCGTGCTGGCACCGACAGTTGTGAGCCACGGCACGACGGCGGGGTTGCCGAGCGTCGAGGCGCCGGGGCCACTGTTGCCGGCCGAGGTCGCCACGAAGACACCAGCATCGGCCGCGAACAGGAATCCGACGGCGTCCGACGTCAGCAATGAGGTCGAGCTGCCACCGATCGAGTAGTTGATGACATCGACGCCGTCGGCGACGGCATCGTCGATGGCACGGGTGATGTCGCTGGTGAAGCAGCCGGCGGCGTTCCAGCAAACCTTGTAGGCGGCGATGCGCGCGCGGGGCGCCATGCCGGACACCGTCCCGCGATCGATGCCGAAGATCTCGGCCTGGACACCGGCGTTGCCGGCAGCCGTCGACGAGGTATGGGTACCGTGGCCATCCTTGTCCCGTGCCGACTTGTAATCGGCCGGAATGACCGTGCTGTGCGCAGCCCCCGTGCGGTAGTAGCGCGCACCGATCAGCTTGTTGTTGCAGTCGTCCTTGGACCACTGCTCGCCGGTCTGGCACGTGCCATGCCAATCGCTCGGCGCGTCATAGACGCGGTTCGCGTTGCCGCTGGCGCCCGGTCGATCGGCGAGATCGGCCTGGTCCGAGAAGCTGGGATGCTCCGGCCAGATGCCGGTGTCGATTATGCCGACGATGATGTCCTCACCGGCGGCACCCTGACCACCGAGCTGGCTCCAGAGGCCGCCCGGCGCATCAAGACCGAGGAAAGAAGGGCTGTTCTCGGTGTGCAGCTCGCGACTCTCGTCGCGCTCCATGAACCAGACGTTCGCAACGCTCGACATCTTGGCCGCCTGGGCGCCAGTGAGGTCGGCGGCGAAGCCGTTCACGGTGTAGCCATAGTCGTAGAACTTGTTCTTGACATCGGCGCCGACCGCCCTCATGGCGTTGGCATGCTGCGTGTTCAGGTAAGTGATGTACTTCTTGACCGCCGCACTCGTCGGGTCGAGCTTCTTGCCCGCCTTTGGTGCGGTCGCTGCGTGACCCTTGATGTCGCCGGTGTAGGCGACTGCGGGTGGCTGCTCCATGACCACGATGTAAACACCCTTGCCAGCGACCCCGGCGGGTCGCGCAAGTGCTGGACCGGCGATCGCGAGCGTCAACAGCATCGCGACAGCAACGGCTAGAAATCTCCTCATGGACCTCCCTCTCTCGGCGTGCGCTGGGAGCGCGCCGAAAATCGCAGACGCGTCTGCGGAACAAGCGCCAAAACCCCCGTGGCGCTAACGGCGGCCCGAAGATAGGCCTCGCCGCAGGTGTGGTCAAGTGCTCCGAGTTGCGTACCCATTACAAACGCGGGACACGCCGTGAAGCCTCAGCGGTTGTCCACCTCGACCAAGGTTTGTCCCATCACGACACCGTTCGGGCCAACGTGCTGGACCAGCCCGAGATGCCACTTTCCGGCCGTGGCGCCGGTCCAGTGGACGGTCACGGTGCCCGCCGTTCCCCGTGTCGCCGGGCTCGGCGAGCTGGCGATCGAGAGGCTGCCGCCCCCTGTCCTGGGCACCTTCCAGCTGTACAGGTCATAGCTGTCCGATGGGCCGACTGTCTGCCAGCCGTGGACATAGACCTTCCACGTGCCGTTCTGCGGGTTGACGAGGTCTATGAGCTCGTTCGTGCCCTCAAAGAAGCTGAATCCCACGAGTTCGTCGTCCGGGTCGTAGACGTACACGTCGAGGTCGGTGTTCGAGCTCGCGACAGCGTCCGGCGGCAAGGCGATGCGGAAGAGTCCGACTCCGGTCAGGTTGAACGAGTGGACCGTGGCGCCATCACCTGCGTCTGTGGGGAAGAACGACTGGTCAGCGTCCTGGTTGACCGTCCCGTGGGTCACGGTCGCCGGCACCAGGCCCCGCGGCTTGGGGCTGTATGCGCCGGTGTAGCCGAAGCGCACCGGGATGTCCTCGGAACCGCTGACGCCGCTACCGGTGATGCGCGCGGGTGCGTCGAAACGCGAAGCGCGCAAGGCGATCGGGCTGCGCACCGTGAATTTGCCGCCGTTGCTCCAGGCGGAGGCACCAGTGTTGGCCGCCGGAGCGGCGGTGGGCCACGGATCGCCTCCTGTTACGTCGTTCCAGGTGAGCGAACCGAAGCGCCACGCACCGAGTGGCGCGCTCTTGTTGACGATCGAGACCTGGTACGTCGCGGACTGGCCGCGGTTGATGCTGATCGTCGCGGGTGAGACGGTGACCTTGTAACCCGCGGGGGCGTCCACGCTGACCTTGTACGTCCGGTAGCCCGCGTTCTTGGCCACGCTGGTGAACGTGCGCGTGACGACCTGCGTGCCGGGCAGGTCCGCCACCGCTATCGACGGGTAGTTGAGGTTGCTCGGGTCGTTCGAGTACCCGACCGAGTCCAGGAACTCGCAGTCTTCCGCGGCGAGAAGCCCTGAATCGATACCGCATAGCCAGCCGAAGTAATCGTTGATGTCCGCGTCATAGACCAGGCCCGGCTGGAACGCCGACCCGCTCTCGCTCGTCCCGCCCGGGTTGGCATGGCCGGAGCCCATGGCGAAGGGACGGGCCGCGCTGCTGCGGTCGTTGTCGAGGACGCCCGTGTAGGCGGTCGTCATCAGCGCCGAGCGGGCCATGGCGGCCGACCAATCTGGGTGGGCCTGCTTGAGCAGGGCGAACAGCCCCGCGACGTGCGGACTCGACATGGATGTTCCGCCGATGGCCTGGAAGAGCTGGCCCCCAGGAACGTCCGGGTCAGTACGGGGTGAGGCTCCAGCGAGGATGTGCAATCCCGGCGCTGTGATGTCTGGCTTGATCACGTCGGGCCAGTTGTTTGGGCCGCGCGACGAGAAGTACGTCATCGAAGGCGCGTACGGCCGTGTATCGACGTCGCCGGTGTTGTGAATCCGGGCGGTGGCCGCCGCGCCAAGGGACTTGATGTAGCTCTTGATCGCCAGGCCGACCCTCCTGTCGACCGTGACAGTCGGCACCCAGGCGTTGTCCGTGAAGAGATCGTCGTCGTTGGTGCCGTTGTAGATGATCAGGCCGACGCCGCCGGCGTTCTTGACGGCCAGGCTCTTGTCAATGCGCCCGTTGATCCCGCGGCGGCACAGGACGATCTTGCCCTGGACCTTGGACGCCTTGAGCTTGTCCGTGCCAATGGCGCTCGACAAGCAATACGCGCCTAATGAGCCGGTTGCCACCTTCGCCGCGTCCACGATCTTGACGGTGTTCGTGCTCCGCCGGATTGACGCGCCGGTGTAGCTGTGACCGTTGCCCAGCGTGACCGTGCCCTCGAAGAAGCGACTCTGGGTGTTCGCGCCGACCGTCGTCACCCATGGGAAGTCTGCGGGCCCCCCGATCGTGCCTGAGCCGGGACCGTCATTGCCTGCCGCGACCGCCGCGAACACGCCCGCGTCGGCCGCGAACAGGAAAGCGATCCCATCGGGCGCGATCTCCCCGCCGGGCCCACCGATGGAATAGTTGATGACGTCCACGCCGTCCTCGACAGCCTGGTCGATTGCAGCGGCAAGGTCCGAGGTGAACCCGCCCAGGTTGCCCAGCGCCTTGTAGGCAATGATGTGAGCGTCGGGTGCGATGCCCGAGATCTTGCCCGATCCAACGTTGACGCCGTTGATCTTGGCCTGGACGCCGGCGTTGCCCGCGGCTGTCGATGCCGTGTGCGTTCCGTGTCCGTCGTCGTCGCGGGCGGAGTCGAACTCGTCCGGGTCGGCACCGATGAAGAATCGGTACGTGTCCAGCATCTGGCGCGCCCCAATGAGCTTGCGGTTGCAGTTGAAGTGATGGTCCTGCGAGTTGTGCGCCGTGTTGCCGAATTCGCACGGCAAGGGACCGGTTGGCGGCGCCGGCAGGCCGTGGTTGGCGAAGCTGGGATGCTCCGGCCAGATGCCCGTGTCGATCACGCCGACCACCACGCCTCGGCCCGTCACCCCTGTCTTCCACGCCCCACCGGGCTGGTCGAGGCCCATGAACTCGCCGCTCGAATCCGTCAGCTTGGAGCGCAGCCGGTCGGGCAGGACGAGCGCGACGTTCTTGTCGGCCGCCAGGGCGAGTGCTTCTCGGTACGTCACGCGTGCCTGGAAGCCGTTGAGCGTGTTCACGTAATCGTGGCCCTTCCGAGCCGTGGTGAGGCCCGCCCAGCGCAGGGATCGGTCGTGGCTGGCGGTCAGGGTCCGGCCCAGGCTCTCGGCGCGGGCGCTGCGCAGATCGCGCCCAAATGTCGCCGCCACCGGCTGCGCCTTCATGATCACGATGTAGCTGTCGTAGCGCGCGTGCTCGAGGAACCGGGCCGCCGGGAGAGTGCCTGGTTGGCGTGCCTGGGCGGCGGGAACGATGAGCAGGAGGGCAAGCAACGCCGTCGTCAGTGCGACGGTCGACCGGTGTCTCAACGAAGCGTCCCGCCCTTCCCATGTGGCTACGGGCACGCGCCAGCCCGCAGACCGACGATAGGGTTCGCCCGAATGCAGGTCAACTACTTCGAATCTGCCATTGCCGCCCCCTCTGGGCAGGCCTACTATCCGCCGACAACGGTCGCGACCAGCCGTGGTCAGAAGAGGGGCACTGCCATGAGAGATCTATCAAGCAAACGGTTATCGATTGCCGCTGTCCTGGGGGCAATGTTCATCCTCTCTGGCTGCGTGAGCGTGGCACCGACCACGACCAACGCGCCTTCGTTCAGCCTCGCGCCTGGGGCCACGCCGACGCCGGTCGTCGTCGTGACACCTTCCCCGGTTATAACGCCCGAGCCGGGCGCCACGCCTGTGCCGATCACGCCCGAGCCGCCCGTGACCGCGCCTCCAACAAACCCTCCGGTCACTGAACCACCAACGGCAGAGCCCGCGCATCCCGACTGGCCCCCTGGCGCCTACGAGCCCAGGCAGGCGAAGAATCACGTCGGCGAAAACGCCACGGTGTGCGGCAAGGTCAACAGCGCCAACTGGGTCTTTGCCGAAAAGGGCCATCCGACGTGGCTTCAGCTGGGACCGGCTTATCCCAACCACCGCTTCAGCGCCATCATCTGGGGCGAGCAGCGCCGGTCGTGGCCGCTGAACGGGAAGCCAGACGTTGTCTACCTCAACCGCACGATCTGCGTGACCGGCTTGATCGAGACGTACAACACGTGGACACAGATCCAGAACCTCTCGCAGGCCGACATCCAGGTCATCCCCTAGGCGTCAAAGTCGGCGCCCGCTGTCAAAGTGGGCAAGGTGGAAATCGGGTTTCGACTATCTCGTCGTGGGCAGGGTGTCCACGCTGCCCTGGGCGACCGTCGGCGCTATGAAAGGCAGATCGATCGGCTTCACCAGCGCCACCTGTTCGACGGCGGCCTCTATCGGTTGACTGATGGAGAGGTCAACCTCGCCACGGTCGTCATGCACCGCGGTCATGTCGCGCGGCTCCTCGCCAAGACTGTCCAGTCAGGCGAGTATCGGCTGCGGCCGGCGACGGTTCGCACGATCGTCGTGCAAGGCCGGAAACGACAGGTATTCGATTACCCGCTCCTCGACCTAGTCATACATGGGGTGGTCGCCGAGATCCTGACCGAGGCGGTCGAGCCGGCCCTCTCGACCTGCGTCTACTCGTACCGCCACGGCGTCTCATCGATGGACGGGGTGTCGGCACTCGCGCGCTTCGTCCGCGAGCATCGCCGGTCGCGGCCAGACCCACGGACGCGCGGACTCTATGTCCTGCGTCGCGACGTCGACTCGTATACCGATTCGATTCCCCTGGGCGCGACATCCCCGTTGTGGGACCAGGTCGATCAGGCCATCAGGTCGCGCGGTGCGCCATTGCCAACGTCGGCGGACCGGGAGCTGATCGATGAGGTCATCCGTCCGACGGTCCTGACCGACGACGGGTTCGCGGCCAGCCGCGTGCACGGCGTGGCGACCGGGCAGCCGATCTCGTGCGTCTGCTTCAACCTTTACCTGTCTGAGCTCGACCGGCAGGCCACAGATACACCCGGCGCGTTCTACGCGCGGTACTCGGACGACCTGGTGTTCGCCCATCCGGATGCGGACGTTGCGCGGCGTGTGAGCCGGGCACTGGACGCGGGCATCGCTGCAGTCGGGCTGCGCTTCAACGACGAGAAGCGGCGCGATCTTTACCTGACCGGATCAGGCCGGTCGTCGGCCGAGTGGCCGGAGGCACGCGGCACCACCAGCGTCTCATTCGTCGGTATGCGCGTGACGATGGACGGGACCGTGGCCCTTGGCGCTCGCAAGGTGCGGGGCCTGCTGCGCGACGCACGCCGGCGCGCGGCAAACACGGCGGACGCGCTGGGTGACACAGACGCGGCTGGCCGAGGTCACGCCGTGGCAGACGTTGTGAACGCCTTGCTCGCCTGGGACGATCCGCAGCTGCACGGTGCGGCGGTGCCCCTCCTGACACACGCGGTCACGGACCGACGCCAGCTCGAGGAACTCGACCATCAGCTGGCGCGCATTGTCTCTTCGGCCGCGACCGGGGTGCGCGGACCAGCGGCCTTCCAGAAAGCGCCCTACAGGGTTGTGCGCGGGGAATGGGGACTGATGTCATTGCGTCGCGCGCGCGACCGCAGTCAGTCGGGCGCCACGCGTGCCCGACCGCGTGGGACTGGCTGATGAACGACCTGGCAGCGTGGATCGATCGTCAAGCCCGGCGCGAGGCGTCAGTGGTGCGCCTCGAGGACGCGCTTTTGGCGAACCATTTCGCCCGTTACTTCTTCTACCGGCTGCGCTACCTGGTTGCGCGGACGGGCATCTCCACCGTCATCCACGCGGTCAAGGTCGTGTTGCTCCTGGGTGTGTTCCCGCGCTCCGAGTTCGTCGTCATCGTCATCGCGCAGGGTTCGGTCGCTCTGGCCGGTGACTTCTGGTGGGGCGCGCTCGAGCAGATGCGCTCCGAGATCCGAAAGCTGCAGCGCCGCCAGGCGCGCCACCAGGTCCCGCGCGAAATCGCGCGCTGGCTGTCTCTCTCAGCTCGCCTCGCTGTCGCAGTCGGGCTGGTGGCCGTCATCTACGCGATCAGCCGGCTGGCGACCGGGGATCTCGGGGCGGTCGACGCAATCGTTGTCGCGCTGTTGATCGGGGCCGCGCTCGATCTCGTCGCTCGTACCTACCACTCAGGGGCGTATGCGCTTCGCCGGGTCTACCGACCGCTGCCCTCTCTGCTCGCTCTCGACGTTGTAAGCGTCGGGGTATTGCTCGGGCTATTCCCGTTCGTCGGTATCTGGGCCTTCCCGATCGCCGAGTTGCTCTCGATCCTCGTCGTTGTCGCGATCTCGATCTGGTACACGTCACGCACGTACCGCACGCTGGTCATCCCGACGATCGTGCCGCTCCTGCGTCTCAGAGTGCACACCCCCCGCTTGCGGGCGCTGCGACAGGCTTTTGGGCCGGGCATCTCGTACGCATTCGTGGGCCTCGAGGCGCTGGTGGTGATCGCGGGCATCGCGACGGCTACCACGGCCGCTGGCTCCACTCTCGTAGTCCTCCTGGCGGCGCTCGCACCGGTCACTCGGGCGAGCTTCGAATGGGCCCGACTGCTGTATTTCGACCTGAAGCGCATCGAGGCGCCACTGCTCGCTGATCTGCGCCGCCGATTCGACCGCGCGGTCACGAAGCTTGCGGTCGTAATCGGAGTGGCAACGGGCCTCCTTGCAGGTGCGGTGGCCGTCTTTGTGCTCCCGTCGTACACGCCTCTTCTGATCGCGGCCCTTATCGCGCTCTTCGTGATCCGTTCGGTACTCGCGGCCGCGCAGATGCAGGCCTTCACGCGAGGGGCGTACCTGCGCCTGGCGGCCGCCGGGGCTGTTGGAGTCGCAGCTGTTGTCGCGTGCTTCGCCCTGCCCGTGGCTGCGGATGGTCGTCTGGTGGCCATCTCGGCAGCGCTGCTCGCGTCACTGCTGCTGTTGATCAGCCTGCGCGGGGGAGGGGCCTCTGACGACGGTGTCATCGCGTTTCCCGAGTGGCTGGTGCGTCTCAGGACGGCCGCGCGGCGCTCGCCGACCGTCACCGTCACGCGGCTGACGTTTGACGACCGCGTCAGCGGCCGAGGGAGCACCGCCGAAGCCCGTCGCGCAGAGGGTTGGCGGAGAAGGAACGTGGCACACCGCCTCGGCGCCGCTCTGCAGCGGCGTGGTGGGGCGGCCACCTGGGTGACGCCACAGATGCTCTGGACGTTCGCGCCCGCAGGCCAGCCCGCGGCTCCCGGCGCAGAGCAGCTCGCGCGCGCATCGGCAGGTTTGATCGATTCGGCGCCCGACTCACGCGAATGGGCCGATCCGCAGGCCGCGGCCCGCGAGCTGGCCGAGGATGGCCTGGGGCTATGGGCCGCGGGCGAAGGCGATGGCGAACGGGTCGCGGCAGACGAGGTCTCTGTTGCTCCCTCGGAGCTGCCCAGCGTCGCGCTGCTGATCACCGACTTCCGACGACGCTTTCCGAAAGGCATCGCGTACGAAACGTCGAGCCCGCCGCCGGCTGAGCTCGTGGCCATGCCGTCGCGACTCAGGGTCGAGATCTATCGGGCCGCCCTGCACTTCGCACGCGGCCTGCGTCGCGGTCGCGGGCCGGAGGGCTGGGAGGTCACTGCGATCGTGGCGAGTGGCTCGTTACGCGCCGTCTTTGCTGTAGACAAGCGGGATCGATCCTCAGCGCGGCGGGCGTGGCGCCACCTGGTCCGTGCCTGGACCGTGCGTGCCGCCGCCGGCGTGCCGGTCAGCGGGGCGGGAGTGGCGTCAGACTCGACTTCTGAGGCGGGCGGGACAACAGCCACGGAAACGGACGCGGCTGCCCACGAGGTGGCTATGCTCTAACGCGAACCCCCGCGTGGTCGGGGGATGGCTCGACGGCTCTCACGGGCAACCGTGACGTTCGGATGACGGTAGGGACCGAGGTCCTGCTGCATCGAAGAGATACCACACACCGTACAAGTTGCACGGCACCACTCGATTCCTCTAATAAACTGACTACACGCCGAGCCTTCCCCCGACCTCAGCCGGACCCAGGTACCTCACCCGGATCTGAACCTGTCGATCGACAGGAATCCGATCTCGAACGTCGTGCGCCCTTCGAGCGTCAGGTCGGCCGCGATAGAGCCGATGATGTTCGAGAACTTGAACCCGTGGCCTGAGCAGGGCGAAGCGATCACGACGCGCTTGTCATCTGGGTGGAAGTCGAGGATGAAGTTGAAGTCGGGCGTGTTGGTGTACATGCACACGCGTGAGTCGAGCCTGTGGCCGCCGGCCGCCGGCATGTAGCGCGCCATGAAATCTCGCACGGGGATCTCGTCTTCGTCTGTCGCCTGCCGGTCGATCTGATCGGGGTCCACCTGTCGACCACCGTGGTGCCGCGCGACCTTGACGCCCTGCCCCGGTAGCGACGGGAAGCCGTAGAACGCGTAGTCGTCGTCCAGCTCGAGGATCCAGACAGGGAGCGCGTCGGCTTCGAAGTTCTCCGGATGCTCCTTCGGCTGGTACCAGAAGAGTGCGTTGCGCTCGACTCTTAGTGGGAGGTTCAGCTCGGGCGCGAGCTTCGGCAGCCACGCCCCTGGCGCAACGATGAGCTTCTCGGCGTTGTAGCTGCCGCGGTCCGTCGTGACAGTGAGCCCTGTGGCGTCCGACGACCAGCCGGTCACGCGTTCTTCGAAATGGAGCTCTGCGCCGGACCTTTCGGCAAGGCTGAGATGCGCTCCGATGCACTTGTCGGGGAAGAGGATGCCGGCCAGCGGCTCGTGCAGCGCGTCCATGTCCGCGTCGAGTCGGAACGCCGGGAAGCGCTGGTTGGCCTCGTCGGCATCGAGCATTTCGTGGGCGAGGCCGTGTGTCTGGGCACTGTTCAGCGAGCCATCCAACACAGCGCTCCCACGCCGGCCGATGTAGAGCCCGCCCGTCACCTGGATCAGTTGATCCTCGCCGGCGTCGGCCTGGATGCGCGGCCACAGCTCCCACGCGGCCTTGAGCATGGGCACGTAGTCGGGGTGCTCGAAGTAGGCCAGGCGGATGATGCGCGTGAGCCCACCACTCGAGCCCAGCTCGTGAGCGCGTCCGAACGCCTCGATCCCGAGAACGCGCGCGCCCCGCGAGGCGAGTTGATAAGCAGCCGCGCTGCCCATCGCGCCGAGGCCAATAACAATCGCGTCGTAACTCACCGGCAGGCCTTGGTTAGCACTCGGAGTGTTGAATACGTCCATTCTGGGCCTGTCCGCGATCAATACTCGGAGCAAAACGCGCTGGCGGACCCGGACGCCAGCCGCCGCGACGGTCCAAGCACCTATTCCGCGGCACGTTCAGCGACCTATTGAGCCGCTGCGGACCGAGAAGGCTCGATCTCAACACTCGGAGTGTTGCCGCGCCTGACATCGGCCACTCAGGCATCGTCATCTGCGTCGTCGGCCTCCGAATCCAGTTCGGCCGCCCAGATGTCGTTGTCCATCTCGCGCGATTGGTAGCAATCGCCGCACATCGGCCCGGTCGGCCAGAGGGGCTGATCGTCGGCGTTGTAGCCCAGCGGTCGACCGCAGATCGTGCAGGACAGATCGGGCTCCTCCAGTATCTCGTCGGACACATGCGAAAAATACGGTGTTTGCACGACGCGGGCTTGCACACCTCATTGATACTCTCTACACCCAACCTGCACGCCCCAGCGTGCGGCGGGGGAAGAGGGACGTGTTTTCATGAGGTTTCCGCTGCGCCGCGGCGCATTGATCCTGGCTTTGATGGCCACGGCCATCGTGCCGAACACAGCGAGTGCGGCTGTCGATGAGCAGGCGCTCGTCGTTTCCATTGCCCAGGCCCAGATTGGCAAGCCGTTCCGCATGGGCACGCAGGGTCTGGCGCGGTTCGATTGTTCGGGCCTCATCTACTTCGTTTATGCGCAGTCCGGCATCGTGGACCGTATCGGGGGCAGGCGCCTCACCGCCGACGGATACATGAAGTGGGGCCGCCAGCGCGGGCTGCTCTCGAGGACCGACCCGCGCGTCGGTGATCTCGTCCTGTGGAAATATGCCCGCGACACGCGCATCAGGCACAGCGGTATCTACGTGGGCGTGAACGTCAAAGGGCAACCGCTCGCCATCAGCGCCCTGACGACCGGCGTGGCGAAGCACAAGATCCTTACGATCTCGGTGCCGTTTTTCTCGTACGTTCACACGGGCCTGGGCCTTCGCCCCGACCCCCCGACGCCACCTCCGTCGCCTTCGCCGACCCCGACCACCGAGCCCAGCCCGTCGCCGACCGCGACACCAACGCCAACACCAACTCCCATCGCGCCCTAGCTCCCAGGAGTCCTGCTCCGCTCGACTTAAAAGATACCGAGTTTGACAACATCGCCCGCGACGGCGTTCGCGTAACGTCGAACCTGGCGACCTACACCAAGTACTGCTGATCACATGCGGCGGCGGCACGGCCGACCGCAAACCCGTCCCGGTCGTGGAAACGCCCTCCGAATTGGAGGGCGTTTCTATTTCTGTTCGGGTTCTGTTCCGGGACGTCTCTACTTCTTCTTGCGGAAGTCGAAGTAACCCGCGTGCTCCGTGCCGTCGTTGAGCGCGAGAACGAACGCGCGGCAGGTGCCTTCCCAGGCTTTGTCGGTCTTCCACTTGTAGCTGTACGTCTTGCCCTTAGAGTCGAAGGCAAGGTCGGAGTGACCGACTTGGCTAGTCGGCGCCTGCGCACCGATCTGAACGAGAGTCCCGCAGTCGATCTGCGCCGACCATGGCGACCCGGCCGCGAGAACACTCATGCCGGTCACGTTGCCGAGCGAGAACTTCAGCGCAATCGCGCCGCCTGCCTTTTCCCGGT
This sequence comes from uncultured Anaerolineaceae bacterium, assembly GCA_964477545.1. Classification (GTDB taxonomy): domain Bacteria; phylum Chloroflexota; class Limnocylindria; order Limnocylindrales; family CSP1-4; genus JALYGJ01. Next base: position 27,862 of record CAYZEJ010000005.1, read on the forward strand.
TCAGCCCTGGATCGACCTTGGAGAACCCATCGAAGTCGTAGACGACGGAGTAGCTCACACTCGTCGCGGTTTCATTGCCCGCGACGTCGCTCGCGACGACGGTGAATTGGTGAGGACCGACGGACGACGAATCGATCGCCGAGCCGGAGGCAACGTCGCCGACGCAGGAGGCAAGACCGGAGCCGCCGTCCTCGTCAAAGCAGTTGTATGTGGCGACCGCCAACGAGCCGAGAACGTAAGTGGCGCCGACGAGCGGAGCCGAGATCTGGACCTGCGGCGGGGTGGAATCTGACGGGGTCTCCTCGCCGCAGGACAGTCGGAGGTCGATGTCAGTTACCGGCGGTGGAATCTCGTAGACCTGGGTCTCGACGAAGCGCAGCGCGTGGTTGGCCGGGTCGAAGCAGCCGAACTTCTCCGCGCGGACCTTGTAGAACCCCTCGATGACATCCCAGCCGAAATGGCCGGTCTCGTCGGTTTGGTCGGGGTTGGCCTGGTTGGCCGGCGACATGATCGCGTCGCCGTACGGAACCTCGTTCCACGGCCCGCTCGGGGTGCTGCTCCGATAAAGGATGACCGTCGCTTCGACGACTGGCTCCCCCAGCGTGTCGCGAACGTACCCGCTCGGGTCAATGTAGACATTGAAGGCGATCGTCTCGTCCGGGGAGCTCGGGCAGTCGAACGTCATGCTCACCGTTGCCGCGCCGCCGAAGGTCAGCATGAAGCTGGCCTCGTAGGTGCCTGGTGCCGTTTCCGTCATCGGTCCGGAGATCGACGTGGTTGCATTCCAGGCTGACGTGACGCTGTACGCGGCGCTGAATGCCCCTGGGCATGCCTGTGTCGTGAGGGTGATGGTCGAGTAGGTGAGGAGGCTTGGCACTGCACCAGGCGAGCTCGACATGACGCCACTTCCTGACAGCGACGTGCTGCCGTCTTCGGGCAAAGGCGTCAGTGTGTCGATGACGACGTCACCGATCGATGCGGTCGACTGGCCCACAGTGATCTCGCCTGGGGCGGCCGTGGTGAAGTAGCGGTTATCGGGCGGGTAGAGCGTCAGTTCGTAGTCAGCTGGTGCGAGTTGGCCGAGGACGAACTCACCGTCAGTCCCTGCCATCGTGCTGCGGCACCCGACAACGGGGGCGCAGGCCTGTACCCAGCCGTAGGCAACGGCGTTCTGATCGATGTCGACGACGCGGCCAGAGATTGCTCCGAGCGGGAGCGCTACGTTGTGTTCGACGACCTCATCGCCGACCACGACCGGACTTCCGGCATCCGCGACGGTGCCTTCGGGCACGCCGACGCTCAAGTAATAGGACGCGGCAGGCAGCTGGCTGATGAGAAACGCGCCGTCCTGGTCGGTGTAGCCGTAGTAGCAGCGCGTCGCACAGGCGGTGACCCAGGTGTCGGGAAGCGGGACGTTTCCGTCCAGCACGAAGCCCTGGATGCCGCCGGTTGCGACATCGGGGATCGTCAGGACCAGGTCGATGACGTCTGACCCGACGAGCACGTTGAACTCGACATACCTCGACTCGTCGGGGGTCCAGGCGGTCCCGCTGACAGTGCTTGGACGAAGGTACAGCAGGTCTGCCCGGCCAGCCGCGTCCGTCTCCTCGAAGAAGGAGTAGCCGCTTTCCTGGTCGAGATGGCCGCCCTGGCCATATACGAAGCTACCTTCGATCGGAAATCCGTTGTGGTCGAGGACCAGGAACCTGAGGCCACCGCCTGGAAGCTCTGGAAGCGTCAGGACTACGTTGACCGGATCGGTACCGGTCGTGACCTCGGTCCCTGCCACGTAGCCGGAGTCGACGTGTTCAGCAAAGACCAACACGCACTCGGTGGCCGCGAGCCCCTCGATTGCGAACTGCCCGGCCGAGTCTGTCGTGCGCGGGAGCCGGTTCCAGTCAGGCTCCTCGGTGTCAGGATCCGCCACGCAGTACGCCCAGCGGATGATTCCGTCGGCGACCGGGTCGCCCTCGTAGAAGCGGAATGTGCCCGTGATGGAGCCCGGCAAACGGTTGATGACGAAATCATGCTGGTGCGATGGAGCGTCGAGGGCTTCGGGGCCCTCGCTCACATTCGCGCCATTGGCAGGGTCGCGGTAAGCAAACGACGCCGGGTCGTCGAGGACGGGTACGTTCGCGATCGAGTAGAAGCCCGATGCATTCGTGGTGCCGAACCGCTGGCCACCGCCGAAGGCCATGTCCGGCGCCGCGGCGATGCATGGGTCGGCGGCGTAGCACACGGCCACTGGTGCACCTTCGACAGCGGTCCCGTCAGCCAGCCGAACGTAACCCTCGACCGTCGTGAGCGGGGCGAGCTCGAGGACGAAGTTGAGCTCATGGGCGCCGCCCGGGTATGTCACCTGTTGCGAACCGCGCAGCAGGAACTTGGAGGTGTCCTGGTATCTCGGATGAACGGTCACGGTGTATTCGACGCCCTGCGTCAGGTCGTCAGTCTGATAGTTCCCGTTTTCGTCCGTGTACAACTCCTGGCATCCGCTTTCGTGGCACACCTCGATCAGCACGCTGTCCGCCGGGTCGCCGTCGGTGTCGGTGACGCGTCCAAAGATGTAGTCGCTGGAGGGAGTTGACGTCGCGCTAGGCGTCGGCGAGGGGTTGGGCGTTTGCGATTCCTCGGGGGTCGGCTCCGGAGCTGGATGAATGACGACGTCCTGGTCGAGGTCGGTCGTGCCGACAGATATCGGCGTCTGAGTCTCCGCGTAGTCGAGGCTGTCCGGCAGGGTCCGGAGCGTCCACTCCCCGTTGAGCACGAAATTGATCTCGACCGCGCCGTCGGCCGCGGGCCTGGCTTGCGCGTAGCAACCATCCTCGCGGCACAAGACGACCCAGGCGTCGGGGAAGGGGTTACCTCCCTCGTCTGTGACCGTTCCACTCAGCGTCACGCCATCCACGAACACGTCGAAGTCGACCGGCTGCGCACCAACGGTCACTGGACCGATCGGGCGGCTGACGGTGTGCTTCGGAATGTTGATTGACGCCTCGTAGTCGCCCGTGAATACATCGCTCATGAGGTAGGCGCCGTCTATGTCACTCTGCGCCGAGCTGCAGCCGAGTGATGGATCAACAGAGCACAACTGGACCGTGATGCCGGCCGCGGGACCGGAGGCCCCGGTGACAGTCCCGTGCACGATTCCGGCGGGTATTGTGATGTCGACTACCTCTGTCGCACCGTCATCCAGCACGACGCTCTGGGTCTCCGTCGTCGGCCCACTTTCGCTCGCGTGAACCTCGTATGACCCGGCGGGCAGATAGCCCATGGCGTATTCGCCATTGGCGTCCGTGTCGGCGAAGTAGCACCGTCCTGCGGCGCAGGCATAGACCCGGGCGGATGCGACGGGGGTCTCGTCGTACATCCGTACGTGGCCTGTGATCGCTCCCGCCGGGAGCACGATGTTCAGCTCCTGGCTACCTCCCACGGAATCGAACTCGGCCACCAGCCGAGGGCTGGTGCCGATGCTCGGGCTGTAGACAGATATCTGATGCCGACCGTCCGGTAGGAATGCTGCTGATTCATACGCACCCTGTGAGTTAGTGGTTGCTCCGGTGCAGCCCACCAGCCGCGGCGTGTCACCGTCCGTCGTGGCGATCGGCCCACAGATATGCATCCCTGCTTCCCCAACCGGCGCACCGGCGGCATCCGTGATCACGCCATAAACCAGGCCGCCACCGAGTTGGATGTCCTCGACGCGGGTCTCGCCGGCCCCCAGACCATTGATCGTGACGTAGCGCGTGTTGCCCTCAGGCGAGAGGACATTGACCTGGTGATCACCGGGTACCAGCTCCGTGAAGCTGTAGCGACCGTCGGCGTCAGTTGTCGCGGCGATACAGGGACCGCCGTTGGTGCAGAGACTGAGCGCTATCCCCTCCGCGGGTGAACCATCGGCATAGGTCACAACGCCCTCGATCGTGACTCCCGCCGGAGGGGATGGTGTCGCTGTCGGTGTCGGCGTCGGCGTCGGCGTCGGCGTCAGCGTGGGTGTCGGCTCGTTCGACGGCTGCGGCTCGGGCTCGCGAGCCTGGCCCACAACGCCGATGACCGGATCGCCCGAGCCCGCGTAGACGTCGTACTGCTCGGGGTAGAGGTCCGGCTGCGCGTATTGCCAGACCACGTGGCCGGCGGCTCCGGCGTCGCGCTGCTGGCTCATCTTCTGGGCCAGCAGGTCGGCACGATCCTGGAGGCTGTAGTCGTCGCGGCTGATGCCCACCTCGCCGACGAACAGCGGCTTATTCAGGTCAGCGCACACGGCGACATGGTGGGCCAGCGAGTGCTCGTAGTTGTTCTCGGGTTGCGGAAGCGGCTGCGTCGGGTAGTAGTCGTGGTATTCGCACATGTCGATATTGGGCAGGTCGTGCGCAGGCCCGAAGTACTGCAGCCGTGAGCCGCAATGCACGCCGGTGGTCCCGAGGCTGATCAAGTGGTTCGGATCGATGTCATTGACGAGCGTCGAGACGTCACGCGCCCAGTCTTGAAGGACCTGGCTGGCGGCAGCGTCCGAGGGACAGCCGGAGCTGGCACTATCCGTGACGCGCGCCTCGTTGATGAGCTGCCAGGCCATGATCGCCGGCTCGTCGCGGTACCTGGCCACGACCTCGGCTACCCAGGCGTCGTACGAGACCCATGACCCGTAGTGGGCCAGGAGGGTCGGGTCGGGGGTCGCGTGGCCATTGACGTACCAGTCGGAGGTCTTGTAGCCGTCGTAGCCGAGCAGCGTCGCGCCGCACTCGCTCCACTGGTCGGTCAGGGTGGCGATGAGCCTGACCCCCTTGTCGCGCGCGGCGGCGACCGTCTGGTCCATCTTGGTCCAGTCGCGTTCGCCTGCGCCGTTGGTGGCCATCGTCTGGAAGAACCACGAACGGACGACTGCGTTACCGCCGCGGATCTCGTCGAACGCGCCGCGGATCATCGCGTCGCTGTATTCGGTCCTGCACCAGCCGTTGCTGTTGGCGTTGTAGATGTTGAAGCCCGTGAAGTAGAAGGGCTGTCCATCGAGCATCAGCTGCGAACCGTCGCGCGTGACGAACGAGACGGCGCCGGTCGCTGGACGAGGAAACGCTGGGGCGAGCGCGAGCCCGACAAGAAGCAGCGTCAAAACACCAACGAACGCTCGACGCGTCCTGCGTCCGGTCGGAAGTCTCACTGTCGTCCCCCTCTAGTGGCCGCGCGCGTTACTGGCTGCGCCCCCCGGCCCCAAGCGACGCATAGTACTAGTGGCTAGGACCCGTGCATAGGTTCCAAAATTCGTGATCCTCGCCAGAAATTCCTCGTCGCCACGACGTGGAGGCCGCACAATCCGCGTATGGCGCAACGCGATGTCGGGCTCATCCTCATGCGGCAACTCGCGTCCGGGCTCGCGGTCCCGACGCTCATCGCCGACGAGACCGGCGACCTGCTCTATTTCAACGAGGCCGCCGAGCACCTGATCGGCCAGCGCTTCGACGAGATCGGCGAGCTGCCGTCCGGCGAACTGACCCGCTCGTTTGCCTTCCGCGACGAGGGCGGCAACCCGCTGTCCGAGGACCAGGTGCCGCTCAACGTCGCCATGCGCGAGCTGCGCGCTGTGCATCGCCGCGTTATTGGCCGAGGGTGGGATGGCGTGGATCGAAAGGTCGAGATCACGGCGTTCCCGTTGCTCGGGGCGGGCGGCCACCTGATCGGCGCGGTGGCGATGTTCTGGGAACGCAGGCAGAAATGACCGAGGGTCCCAAGGGAGGGGACGCCCAGACGATGCGGATCTGCCTATGGGGCACGCGCGGTTCCATCGCCAGTGCCGGACCCGATACCGTCGCCTATGGCGGCAACACGTCGTGTGCCGAGGTCGAGGGCCGTGACGGCACGATCGTCATCCTAGACGCCGGAACGGGCATCCGCCGCGTGGGCGACACCTACAAGGAGCCGCGGCGCATCGACATCCTGCTCACGCACCTGCACATGGACCACATCCAGGGGCTCGGCTTCTTCGCGCCGTTCTTCCAGAAGGACTTCGAGGTCCACGTGTGGGGCCCACCGTCGACTACGCAGGGCCTGCGAGAACGACTGACCCGCTACCTGTCGCCGCCGCTGTTTCCTGTGCGGCTGCGCGACGTGGCGGCCAAGCTCGAGCTGCACGACGTCCCCATGGGATCGTTCGCGATCGGCGGGCTCACTGTGGCCGCCGACATGGTGATCCACCCGGGCCAGACGATCGGCTACCGCGTCAGTGATTCGGGGGCCACGGTTGCCTATCTCCCCGACCACGAACCTGCCCTCGGAACCAACGGCATGCTCGGCGACCCGGCGTGGACCTCAGGCTACGATCTGGCTGCGGGAGCCGACATCCTCATCCACGACGCCCAGTACACGGCCGAGGAATACGCGGAGCGGGTGGGTTGGGGGCACAGCCGCATCGCGGACGCTGTGGCTCTGGCCCAGATGGCGAGCGCCAAGCGACTCGTGACGTTCCATCACGACCCGGCTCACGACGACAGTGAGCTCGACCAGATGGTCGACGACGGGCGCGCGCTGGCGACCGATGGGCTCGAGGTGCTGCCCGGCAGAGAAGGCGCGACCCTCCGCGCCTGACAGGTCTGGCTCGGCGGTCATTGAGGAGCCCACCCTTGAGCACATCGGCAATTTCGGGCCTTGGCCCCAGGTTGGCGGAGATCCTCGGTAGGACGTTGATAGACGCGGGGACCGTCACGGACTGGACGAGACGGGCGCCGGACGGGTGGAATCTGAATCAGTGACAGCAATCGTCGAAGCCACCCAACGGGTCGCGCGCGTGAACACTGTGTCGCGCGAGCTTGCCTTGCTGCGCGGCCGGAACGGCATGGTCGTGGCGGGAGCTGCCCTGCTGGCGTTCGGCGCGATCTTCACGATGGTCAAGGCGCGGCGCTCCGACGGGGTCGATGTCGCCATCACCCTCCGCCTCCAGGCTCGCCAGCACAAGTCGATCGCGACGCTGATGGAGGTTGTGTCATGGCCGGGGTTCCCGCCGCAGAGCCGCGTCATCCCGCCGCTGATCATCGCGACGCTGTTCGTGATGCGGCTGCGAACCGAAGCGGCGTTCCAGCTCCTGGCATGGGGCACGGGCGGCATGTCGACGATCGTCAAGGCGTTCGTCCAGCGTCCGCGTCCCTTGCCCGAGCAGGTCCGCGTCGTCCTGGCACCCCTGGGTGGTTCGAGCTTCCCGAGCGGCCACGTCCTGACATACATGGGCACGTATGGGTTTCTGGCATACCTCTGCTACACCCTCATCAGACCGGCACGGGTCCGTTGGCCGGTATCACTCGGGCTCGTGGGGATGCTCGGACTGGTTGGCCCAAGCCGCATCTACCAGGGTCACCACTGGCCGACTGACGTTGCCGCGTCCTACTTCCTGGGGACGTCATACCTGATCGCGGTGATCGCGCTGTATCGGAGGGTCAGGGGCCGGGGTCAGCCAGCGCTCGATGATCCAATTAGATGACCGTCGTCATCTGGAATGCCGGCGCCGGCGGCAAGGTGCGCGGCCCGGCGCCGGCCTTGACCGAAGAGTCGCTGCGCGGGCTGCTGGACAGGCATGACATCCGGGGCCGGATCGTACCGACCGAGTCGGAGGAGGATGCCAGGCGCGCGGTTCGTGAAGCGCTCGAGGCTGGGCACGAGCGGATCATCGGAGCGGGTGGCGACGGGACCATTGGCCTGATCGCAAGCGAGCTGCTGGGCAAGACGGACGTTGCGCTGGGGATCCTTCCACTTGGCAGCGTCATGAACGTCGCCCGGATGCTCGGCGTGCCGCGCGATCTCGAGGAGGCGGCCGCCGTGGTCGCCGCGGGTAAGACGAGGCTCATTGACGTCGGTGAGGCGAACGGCGTCCCGTTCTACGAGACCGCATCCGTTGGCTTGAACGCGGCCATGTTTGCCGCGGCGCAGCACTTCGAGGACGGGGACTACGGATCTGTCTTCAAGGTGATCGCCGTCGCGTTCAGATATCGCCCCGCGCGGATGGTCGTCGAGCTGGATGACGAGGCGATCACCACGCGGGCGCTGATGGTCACGATCGCCAACGGCGCGTACATGGGTGTGGCCATGACCGTGGCTCCGGACGCGCGGCTCGACGACGGCCGCTTCGACGTCCGGGTCTTTCGGCGCTTCTCGAAGTTCGAGCTGCTACGGCACCTTGCGTCGATCGCCTTCGGCCGGCGGCGCTACTCCCCGCACGTCTCGACCTATCGCTCCGCGCGGGTGCGCATCACCAGCCGCCACCCCTTGCCCTGTCGGGCTGATTCGCACGACCTGGGCACGACGCCGCTCGAGTGCGTCTCGCGGCACGCCGCGATTCGGGTGGTCGTTGGGCCCGACTTCGCGGACGGGCAAGCCCCTCCGGCTTAGCGAAACCGACGGTTAGGCCGGCTTCACCCAGTAGGAATAGATCCAGCCGCGCTTGCCACTGACCGTCTGGATTTCGTACCACAGGTATCCGGCCGGGCTGGTGCCGGTACCGAGGATCTTGAATGTCTTGCCCCGGCTTATCCAGCCGATGATCCGCGCCTGCGGGTCGGCGCCGTTGCGCATGTTCAGGGTGCCGGTCGTCACGCCATGCTTGCCGCGGATTCCTTCGGGCTCATTGGGCGGCTCGTTTGGCGGCTTGTTGTTCTGGCCGTTGTCTGGCGGCGGGTTGTCACCAGGGTTGTTGTTGCCCTTGTCGCTGCTGCCGGTGCTGTTCCCGTTGCCCGGACCAGCGCCCGGATCGGGGGCCGGATCGGGGGCCGGATCTGGTGGCGGCTTACCGGGCTCGTCAGTTGGACCAGGATCGTCGCCCGGTCCCGGATCAGGTGGGCCATCGCCGTTGGACCAGTCGACGCGCAGGAAGTAATCGACTTCAAGGCGGACGCCGCCCAGCGTGTGGACCGAAATGCCCCACGGATTGATCAGGGCGCTGATCGCCTTGTTGCCCCCGAGGTAGATGCCGATGTGCTCGCCCATACCCCAGACGACCAGGTCTCCCCGGTCGGCCTTGTCCACGTCCTTCGTGAAGAGACCGCGCGCTATGAACCAGCGCATGTAGCCACGGGCCAGCAGGCGCATGCCGCCGATCCGCGGCAGCTCACCGGCATCGGCGAACGACCGGAACACGAGTCCGGAGCAGTCGAAGTGCTTGGGCCCCTCGGCTCCCATTCTGAACGGGTTGCCGAGGTACTCGCGGGCTGCCGCGATGACCGACTCGGCCGGGTCATTTCCCGCCGCCAGAGCCGGCGGGGGAGCCATCCCGTGGCCGACCAGCACGACCGCGAGGGCGAGCGCGGCCACGGCGCGCATGGGCGTCGCGGGGGCTCGCTTGAGCGCTTCGTCCGCATATACCGAACCGATGACCGTCGCGCCCAGGAACGTGGCCACGGCCGGTCGCAGGGCAGCCCAAACACGCGTCCCAAACGCCCCGATGTAGACGAGGACGATTACGGGGACAGCGAGGAAATAGGCCAGCAATCTGCGTGGCGTGCGACGGTAATCCGGCATCCCGAGGATTCCCTCCATCTCTCGAGACCGACGGGGCACGGCGACGGTCGGTGTTGCGGCTTACCCTGGGACGGCGAGGGCACGTCATCCGCTGGGGCGGTTGATCCTTCCGCAGGAACTCTTCAGTTGTGGCGGTACGCGGGTCCCTCCGACCCGTTCGCCGCAGTATGGCGGTGCAGATATGCGTCTGCACGTCCATTTCGCAACTTTTTTGGCGGCCATGTGAAACTGTCCGAGAACCGACTGATGACGAACCGACCCTCACTCGCCCACCTCATGCTGGCCGGGCTCACAGCCCTCGGCTTACTGGCCTGCGCGACCAACCGCGGTCCCGAGTGGACGCCGGCGACGCCGCCACCGTCGGTTGGGCCCTCGGTCGCCCCGGGTTCGCCGGGCGCATCCGGTTCGCCGGGCGCATCCGGCTCGCCCAGCCCATCGGCGCCTGGGTCTCCCGCGACGTCTGAATCGCCCGTCATCGCATCGCCTGCTGCGTCTCCGGCGGTCGAATCGCCCGCTGCCTCGCAGTCTGCCGAGCCGCCAGCATCGGGCCAGCCGTCACCGTCGGCCGTCCCATCGCCGGGAACGGGCGGGCTTCCGCAGGGATCGGATCCCGTCACGCTCGATCCTGCGAACTTCGTGGCCGAGATAACGCACCCGTACTGGCCCATGCCAGTGGGCGCCAAATGGACTTTCACTGAGGTCGATGCAGAGGGAGTCGAGCAGCTCGTCGTCGTCGAGGTCACCGACCAGACACGCGACATCGCGGGCATAACGGCCACCGTCGTGCACGACCAGGTCACCGAGGACGGCGAGCTCGTCGAGGACACGTTCGACTGGTACGCCCAGGACGCCCAGGGCAACCTCTGGTACCTCGGCGAGGACACCAAGGAATACGAGGGCGGCGAGGTCGTGAGCACAGCCGGATCGTGGGAACACGGCGTCGACGGCGCCCTGGCGGGGATCATTCTGCCCGCGTCTGTGGCCGCCGGTCAGGCCTTCCGACAGGAGTATTACGCGGGCGAGGCCGAGGACAACGCGATGATCCTGAGCGTCTCGGAGTTCGTGGCGGTTGCGTTCGGGTCTTTCGAGGACGTGATCATGACCAGGGACACGACGCCGCTCGAGCCAGACATCCTCGAATACAAGTTCTATGCGCCGGGTGTCGGCCTCGTCATGGCGCTGTCCGTGTCGCCCGACTTCGCGCGCGAGGAGCTGATCGAAGCGACCGGGCTCTAGCCTTCCCGGTGCTCGGCTAAACTCGGCCGGCAAGCGACGGTCGGAGCCCGGCCGTCGGCCGGGACCTGACCGCTTCGCGCGCAGCCGGGCCGAAGGCCCCCGGCGAAGGGAAAACTAGGAGGGCGCCGTCGCAATGGGCATCTCAGTCGCTTCAGGATCGACTACCGACTCGACCACCGAGTCAATGACCGCGGAGGAGATCGTCTCCCTCTCGCGCAAGTACACGCTGTACGAGTGGTCGGCGCAGAACGCAGTCGATCCCATCCCCGTCGAGCGGGCCGAGGGCGTCTACTTCTACTCGCCCGACGGCAAGCGCTACCTCGACTTCAACTCGCAGCTCATGAGCGTGAACATCGGCCATGGCGACAAGCGCGTCATCGCGGCGATCGCGCGCCAGGCCGAGCAGCTCGCCTACGCCAACCCCTTCATGGCGCACGAGCCGCGGGCGCGACTCGGGCAGAAGCTGGCCGAGATCGCGCCGGGTGACATCGACGTCTTCTTCTTCACCAACGGCGGCGCGGAAGCCAACGAAAACGCCATCAAGCTCGCGCGCCAGATGACCGGCCGACACAAGATCCTCGCCCGATATCGGTCCTACCACGGCGCCACTGGCCAGGTCATCACCGCCACTGGCGATCCCCGGCGGTGGGCGGCCGAGACCGGCGTGTGGGGCGTGGTCCGCGTACCGGACTTCCACCGCTGGGGCGAGCCAGGTCCCGAGCCCGTTGAGGAGTCCCTCCGCGGCATCGAGGAAGTGATCATGTACGAGGGACCGCAGACGATCGCGGCCTTCCTGTTGGAACCCGTCGTGGGGACGAACGGGATCCTCGTCCCGCCGGACGGCTACATGCAGGGCGTCCGCGCGATATGTGACAAGTACGGCATCCTGCTGATCGCCGACGAGGTGATGACGGGCTTCGGCCGAACGGGCGCGTGGTGGGCGGTCGACCACTGGGGCGTCGTGCCGGACATGATCACGATGGCCAAGGGCCTGACGTCCTCGTACGTGCCGCTGGGCGCTGTCGGGATGCGGCGCTCGATCGCCGAAGCGTTCCGCGAGAAGGTTTTCTTTGGGGGCCTGACCTACAACTCGCACCCGCTCGGTTGCGCCACAGCCCTGGCGACGATCGCGGTGTACGAGGAGGATCGGCTCATCGAACGGGCGCGGATGATGGGCCCGATCATGGCCGACCACCACCGCCGCCTGATGGAGAAGCATCCGTCGGTGGGCGCGGTGCGCAACATCGGCCTCTTCGGGATGGTCGACGTGGTCCGATCCCGGTCGCCATACGAGCCGATGGCGCCCTACAACGGCACTTCGGACGAGATGAAGGCCATCGGCAAGTTCCTGCGCGACAACGGCCTCTACACGATGCTGCGCTGGAACGGGATCCACACGAACCCGCCGCTGATCATCACCGAAGAGCAGCTCGCGGAAGGCTTCGACATCATCGATCGGGCCCTGGACATCTCGGACCAGGCGGTTCGCCACTAGGCCACTTCACGGCGGCGCGACACCTGGCGCAACGGTGACTGTGGTCGTCTGCGTCAGTTTATCGCCGCACTCATCCACGGCGACTCTCTCGTATACGTCCGTATACGAGCCGCCGCCGCGAGGTGCCGCGCCGCCGAGCCAGAGGACGCTGAGCGGAGGTTCGGTCTGCGCATCGAAGGCCCCAACCAGCAGCGCTGGTCCAGTGATGCCCGGCCATCCCTCGACTATGTCTGTGGCGGTCAGGTAGACGTCCACGCCATTGGCTGTAAGCCAGATCTGAGCCTGGTCGCAGAGCGGCTTGCCCGACAGGGCCATCGCGAACCAGTCAACCGCACTACCAGTCACAGTTCCTGTTCCAACGAAGTCGTCGACGGGTTGATCGGGGCGCAGTGGAGTCACTCCTTCGATGTAGCGCTCGAGGTTGCCGCTAATCGTGAGATGACCTTCTCGGAGGAACGAGGTCGACTCGAAGGTGATGGTCACATCCGCCGCGCATGGATCCTCGGGCGGCGCGGTCGGTGAGACCGGCGGGACGGATCCCGGCGCCGCGGTCGGTCCGGGCGGAGCAGGCGTGGGAAGCTCGGCCACGCAGGCCTCGACGACCTCGACATAGGCGCGCGAGTCGGGCCCGATCTCGAGTGGCACGGCAGGCAGGCCCACGGTGGTCACGAAGGCGACGAGCTCGTTCATGCCCAGGAAGTCCTTGTTCGGGGTCCAGACATAGTCGAAGCGGGTCTGTCCGGTCGCCGTCATCGGCATCTTGGTCACGTTCTTCAGCGCGCCGTCTTTCCAGCGGTCGATGCGCACCTCGGCGACGTTCGGTTTGAAGATCAGGTAATCGATCGGCGCCAGATCGACCGTGAGCTTGACCGGCTTGTCGACCTGCACGCGCGCCTTGTCGGCGGCGAGCGTGCCCTTGGGTGACTCCGCCAGCGGTTCGGGAGGCGAGTACTTGGCCGAGATATCGAGCGACACCGCGCCGCCAAAGACGCGATCCACGGCTTTCTTGATGTCTTCACCAGGAGCGACCTCACCGGCGAACTTCAGGTCATACGCGGAGGCGTAGCCGGTGTTGCGCACCTGGGCGTCCGTGAACGCGAGGTCCAGCGACTGGACGGGCCCGAACTTGGCGTCGATCAGGCTGTAGTTGTCAGTGCCAAAACGCGCGCCAAGGCCGGTCACGAAGTTGAGCGCCACGCTCGCCTCGACCCGCATGTCTGCCAGCGCCTTGATGTCCTTCTTGAACGTGATGCCGTTGTCGGCATCGGGGGTGCTCTCCTTGATCGCCCAGCACGCGCCGCTGTCGCACTGGAAGCCCAGCGTCACCGATGTGCCCAGGTGGCCGTTCAGGAGCAGCTTGACGTCGACTGCCTTGACCTTGAGGTCTGCACTTGCCGCGAGGCCAAGCGGTACCGTCACGGACAGCACCGCGCCTAGGAGGCCGGGCGGTCCCACCGGAATCGCGATCTTGAGCTCGCACTCGACTTTGCCATCGACCCCGGCCTCGGCGGTCAGCCCGCCGTCGATGTCAAGCGCGATCGGGCCGGACAGGACGACCTTGGTGTGCTCGGGCGTGGATGCGTTCTCGATCTCCTTGCGCCCTTCGATCTGCAGGATCGGGTTGGCTGTCACCGTGATGTTGAAGTCGGAGCTCTTGAACTTGGCAGCCGCCGAGCCAGTGCACTTCAACGGACCCTTCTCGAACTCCGCCTTTTTCTCGAGCTCGACGTCGGCGACGGTGAGCCCACCGTTGCCGGCTGGCCCAGTTATCGACGCGAACACGGCATCGGCCCCCGATCGGGCGGACGCGGCTGGCTCGCCGAGGACGTCCCGCGGATCGACCGGGATGTCGAGCGCGAAGTCATAACGTGCGAACAGCTCGGGCAGCGGCACGAGCTCGTACTCGACCTCGACGTTGGTGCCCGCTACGGCGGTGCTCAGCACGCGCCCGGCGATCTCGGCCGAGCCGGTGGCAAGCAGGATCGAGCCGGCGGCGGGTGGATCGACCCCGGTGAGCGTCACCCGGTAGCGGTCGCCGTTGGCTGGGTAGGTGTCGGCGGCTCCGAGTCGGTGCGGCTCGCCGACGACCTGGTTGTCCGCGACGAGCACCGCGTTCGGAGCAGGTTCGGCGATCAGCACCGCGACGGGGGTCGTTCGGTCGCCCGCGTCGGCGTAGATGACAGCGCTGCCGAGGTCGGTCAGGGCGGTGACGTTGCCCTGGGCATCGACGCCCACCTGCGCCGGATCACTGGAACTCCACGTGACCGATACCGCGGCGCCGTCCTGGCCCAATGCCGTGGCCGTGAGTTGCGCGGTCTGGCCGACACCGGTCAGCAGCACGGCCGATGGGGTCACCTCTATCCGACCGGCCAGCGGCGGCCCGGCCGGGACGGTGCTCTGCGACGCGGACGGCAGGCTAGGTGAACCGCTGGGCAGTGGCGTCGGGTTGGTGGAAGAGGAGCAGCCGATCAGGACGGTCGCCAACGCGCCGGCCAATAGTCGGGTCCCCAGGCGAGCCATCTCGCGCCCCCCTTTTCGAACAGCCCGCATTCCGAGTTGCGCCACGATGCCACACACCTGTGAGGCCGTCAATCGAGGGGAGCATGCCAAGTTGCGTCGTGGCGCTTATGCTCGTTGCGACTTACCGTCCAAGACTTAAGGGGGGAACTAACGTGTTGAACCCGAACTACCGCGCCACCGCAGCGATGTCGCTGGCGATGTTGCTCATCATCGGCTGTGGCTCGGCCGCGCCGGCCACGACGCGGCCGACAGCGAGTCCAGCAGGAGGAGTCCCAACTCCAGCGGGCCCGGTGGCGACGCCCACCACAGCGCCTCCTGTCACACAGCCGACCGAGACGCCGGCTCCTGGTGCGTCGGTACCGGATCTCAGCGGACTGATACCCACGGACCCCGCGCTGCTGACTGGCGTGGTGCCCCCTGGCTGGCAGATCATCGAGGATGAAACTGAGGCGTGCCGGATGGCTGTGCCCCCGGACTGGACGACCGATGTCATGCCGGCGAGCGCCCAGGTCGGCTTCCAGCCCGAGGCCCTCGCGGGTGTCTCCGCCAACACCGAAGATTGGGAAACCTTCACCGCAAGCGTCGATCAGTTCTATCTCACGGGTCACGTGACGCTTATCGATACCCCCGACGCGTTCCTCATTGCGAACCCCGTCGGCCCTGACTTCGACTTCAGCTACGTGCTCGTACGCCGCATCGATGACGAAAACTGCATGATTTCGGTCACAGTGCAGCGCAACTGGATCACCCAGCATGCGGCGCCCGCCGCACTGATCGCAACGACTCTCGACCGCACCGACTGAACAACTCCGTCACGGCGACGGTGCTTCAACGAGGCCGAGCCGCGCCTCGAGCACCGAGCGTGGTCCACGGCACTCGCCAAGGGGCCTTCGGCCTCGGATTACGACCACACCGATATAGACGGCGATAAGCCCTACGTATCACTGTCGTCCATATGGCACGTGTCAAGCGCCCACAGGCGACGATCGTTGGGGCAGCGAGGTCATCCCAGGCCGTGGCGAAAGCAGGCGCGGAAGTGAGGCTGAGCCGCAGGCGGCGGCGGGTGATGCAGAAGACTCTGGCAGCGCGAGTTGGCATCAGCCAGGCTCGACTCGCCGAGATCGAAGCCGGCGAAGGAGATGGGGCGCCGCCGGAGGTCTGGTTTGCGCTGGCCGAGGCGCTCGGCGGTACCTGAGATTCGAGTTCGCACGCGCCTCTTTGGCCATCGCAGAGCGAGAGTCGATCGAGGCCCGATGGGGCGGTAGAGTTGCGCGCGATGGGGAGCGACCTGCCAAAGCGCCCGGTGCGGACGCACCGAAAATGACCGCGTT
>CAYZEJ010000006.1:0-37484 GCA_964477545.1 uncultured Anaerolineaceae bacterium
CGCGGCTGACCCGGTCGAGCTGGCGCACGTGGCCCCAGCGGAAGCTGCGCAGGAAGGTGCCCAGCGTCGAGGCCGCCTTGAGGGTGAAGCCCAGGATGCGGCCGGTGCCGCCGGCGCGCAGGGCGTCCGCGTCGTCGATGCAGTCGCCGCCGGCGAGGGCCGACATGACCAGGCTGAGGAGCTTATCGCCGGTGTTGGCGCGGCCGGCGGCCGGGCCCAGATCGAGGAACTCGTCGACGAGCTGCTTCAGGCCCAGGCGGTGAGCCAGCGTGACCGGCAGGACGAGTCCGGCATCGGCCACCAGGTGGTGGTCGTCGAAGGCCGTCGCGAGCCGGTCCAGGCTGTGCGAAGATCGCATCAATCAGGTGCTCCTCTGCTGGGTTGGATGGGCTTTCTCAACGCCATCTTCCCAGCACGAAGAGCGCCTGATTCGTCGTTTCAGCAGGTCATCGGCGGATAGCGATCGGTGGATCGGGGCTAAGTGGTCACTGATTCCGTCAGTCGCCGATTCAGCTTGCTCCTCCGGCCCATCTGTCGCCAAGGGTGATCTGGTGCAGGCCGCACGGTGGCCGTCGATCGGCTCGGTGGCTGAGTGCCAGCAGCGCCGCGGGCGCTCTCCAGGCTGCGCAGCTGGACCGGATCAGCCGGTGCCTTCGTGACCAGCAGGAAGCGCTCGCCGTCCCACACCGCGAGCCGGCCGTCGAGGCGCAGGTGGACCTCGACGCGCTTGCCGGCGTAGCCGCGCCGGCCCGGTCCGGGCGGCAGCTGGAGGATCGTCGCGCCGGCGCGCACGGTGTGGTCATTGGCCACCACGCGGCGGTACTTGAGACAGAACACCTGCTCCAGCCGGAGCCCTGATGGGCGCGCTCGCCAGGCCGCCGTCGGATCGGCCGGCGCGACGCTGAAGCGGCGGTTGTGACGCACCAGATGACGCGCCAGCACGCGCTCGGCCGCTGCCCGGTCGACCGCGCCGGCGAGGCGCAGCTCGGTCACCAGGCGGTCCTGGAAGGTGCCCCACAAGCGCTCGATGCGGCCCTTCGCCTGCGGGCTGCGGGCGGCGATCGAGGTGATCCCGAGCTCGTCCAGGGCACGCCCGACCTGGGTCGGCGTGCGCCGGTCGACGAGCTGCTCCTCGAGCGTCAGCTGACCGCCGGTGGTCTCGAAGATGGTGTGCCGGTCGCGGTAGACGGCGGCCGGGATGCCATGCCGACGGACGGTCTCGCGGAGCACGACGAGATAGCCCGCGGCATCCTCCTGGTCGCGGAAGGTGGCGCCCGTGACGACGCCCGTCGCGTCGTCGATCGCGCCGATCAGGCTGAGCCACGGCCCACGTCCCTCGAGCCAGTCGTGGCGGCTGCCGTCGAGCTGCACCAGCAGGCCTGCCTGGGGCATCCGCTCGCGCCGGCTGCGATGGCGCGGTGAGCGCCGCCGACGAGGGCTGGCGATGCCCGCCGCACGCAGGATGCGGCGCACCGCAACGCGGCTCACGATGATCCCTTCCTCCTCGGCCAGCAGGTCGGCCAGGTGGCTGTCGTTCAGCCCTGCATAGCGCCCGGCGGCCAGCTCGAGGATCCGCGTTCTGGTGGCGTCAGGCAGTCGGCGCGGTGAGGCGCGCCCTCGATTGCCATGCACCAGCGCTGACGGTCCGGCGCGCTCGAACGCAGACTTCAGTCGCCACACCTGGCGCTCACTGACGCCCATCAGCATCGCCGTCTGGGCGACCGTGATCTCGCCCACCAGCAGCTTGGTCAGCAGCATCGCGCGTTTCTGGTCGGTGCTTGTCATCGTGATCGTCTCCCTCATGGTGGGAGACTGACAAATTCACTGATCAGTAAGCACTGACAAATTCGCAGACCAACAACACGCTCCGAAAGCGGCCCTTGACTCGGTAGGCGATGATGCACGGGAGAGGGGTCTTGGGGGATGCCAACCGTCACATACGGACACCGTTCGCTGCGCGTACGTAATTTGGCGCGCCACGTTGCGTTCCTGCTTGCTGTTGTGGTCGCCGGATCCGTTCCCGCGACGGCGTCCCCGGCTGCCATCGTCACGGCAGCTACCGCGTGCGTGGACGGATGGAGGGCGATGCCGGTCGCCTCCTCGCTGCGGGAAGCTATGCCCATGGGCGCCGCGTCACTAAACGGGCAGCCCGCATGGTGGGTGGGCAAGCACTCCTTCCAGTGGCCCGTGATCGCGCGCTGGCGCAAAGGGGCCTGGAGAGAAGTGCTGACGCCGTGGCGTCGTGACGGCGCGCTGACGGGAGTGTCAGCGGTCACCTCGACCGCAGCCTGGGCGGTCGGCTACAAGCCTGGCAGCGCGCCGCGCGCGATAAGTGCGCGCTGGAATGGCTCATCGTGGGCTGCCGTTGCCGTTCCCCATCCGGGCGGCCGGATGTCGAGCCTCGCCGATGTCGTCGCAGTAAGTTCAGATCGGGCCTGGGCGGTGGGCGAGCGTCTCTTCCGTGGCCGCCTGGAACCGCTCGCGATGCGCTACAGCCCGGGTGGCTGGACGAACGTGAGCCCACCCATCGCCTCCCCAAGGGAAGGCGGTCTGACCGCTGTCACACGAGCGCCCGACGGCAAGATCTGGACCGTTGGCTGGCGGACAAAGAACGAGCGGCAGCGGCCGTGGATCGCCTACCGAGACGCGAGCGGCTGGCAGGAGACTCCTTCCGCGACCCTTGCGGGAGGCGCGGCGATCCTGACCGATGTTACGTTCCGCTCTGCGTCCGAGGGCTGGGCAGTCGGCTATAGGGAGCGTGAAACGGGCGGCGGCTACGCGCCGATACTCGAGCGCTGGGATGGCGCGAGCTGGCAGAGCCAAGCCACCCCTTGGGACGCGGATGCATCAGTTGCGCTGACCACAGTTGCGGTAAATTCGAATGGCGCGCTTGCCCTTGGTGGCAACCGGATAGGAAACATGGGTCCCAGTGCCGTCCTCGCCGGACAGAGCGGCGGTAGTTGGCTGGTGACTGGCGATCCGTTGTCGCTGGGCGCCCGGTCGTGGATTTTCGACGCATCCACGGTCGGATCAAATGGGTCGTTCGCGGTCGGCCGTGGTGAGTTCGCGCAAGCGTTCATCAGATGCCCGGGCGGTACCGTCACCACACCAAGTCAAACCGCAGTCGCTGCCCCAGTCGCGAGCGCCGCGCAACCGGCTGAGGACGACTACGACCAGACCGTGATCGACCTGTCTGCACCAGGGTCGACTCAGACTCTCTCGGCAACGGCGCTGAATGGCTTCACGGCGCGTGACGTTACATTGTCGGCCGGGCTGGCAATGCAGGTCTCGACATACTCCGGCGTGACGGCCGACTTCAACAGCGACGGCTGGCCCGACCTGTACATCAACAGGCACGTGGATGACGTCCCACGGCTGATGATGGGCGGCCCGGACGGCTTCGTGCATTCAGGCGCATCGTTCGTGTTCGCCGACAGGCACGGGTGCGCGGTCGGCGAGGTCAACGGCGATAACCATCCCGATCTCTTCTGCACCGTCGGCAGAGGGCGCGGAACGGTCATGAGCACCCACGAGCTCTTGCTCGGCGTCGAGTCGACAGGGGGTACGCAGGCGGCTACCGAGTACGGCGTCAACGATGCCAGCGGCCGCGGCCGGGTCGCCACCTTCGTTCATCTCGAGCAGGATCCCTTCGACAGCCTGTTCGTGGTCAACGTGCCGATTCGCGTGGATGGCCTGTCGAGCATGAACCGTTTCTACCGAAACGTGGACGGCACCCACTTCACCGCCGCAGCCGAGTACGGCCTTGATCGTTCGATGGGCGGTGCGTGCGTTGCTGCGGCCAATCTGGACGCAGACGCGGACGACGAAATCCTCCTATGCGTGACGGAGCCAAGCCCGGGATCCTTGAAGGGCCTGCGCCTCTTCGACTTCGACGGGACGGCCTTTGTCGACCGGACGAGCGAGTGGGGCATCCTGCCGATGGCCGACAGCGATGTCGAGGTGGCGGACTTCGACGGCGACGGCTCGATGGACATCGCACAACTGCGAGGCAGTCGGCTACGCGTCAGTCTTGCCCGGCCGGCGGGCTTCAAGAACGTCTACGAGCTGGCGACCACGAAAGCGGCCGCAATGGCCGTGGGCGACGTCAATGACGATCAGCGGCCCGACATCTACATCTCTCGAAGTGCGTACCACAACAGCCAGCACCTGATGCTGATCAATGATGGATTCGGGCGGAGTTTTGCGAGCGTCCAGATCCCGCAGGCGTCATCCGGCAGCACGGACGAGGTCCTGACGCTCGACTACGACCAGAATGGGCTGGCCGACTTCGTGACCCTGAATGGGCGTTACAGTCCGGGCCCCGTCAAGCTGATCGCGTTCTTCAGGACCGGCGAATAGAGCCGCGCCCGGGGCATTGCGGGCAGTCTCGGCCGCGGCGCCGGCTGATCTCCCACTGCTAGACTGCGGGCTGTTCCAACCGTCTCTGCGGTAGGTCGACCATGCCCAAGGGGATCTCGATCTGATGGCAATTACCACCGAGGGCAACGCGCCGACGATCGCGCCGGCGGTCCCTCGCCGGCTGCCGACGGAGCCCGAGGCGATCTTCATCGTCGGCGTGCCGCGCAGCGGCACCACCCTGATGCGCTTTCTCCTGGAGGGCTCCGATCGCATCGGAATTGCCCGGGAAAACCACTTCATGGGCCACATCCTCGGGCGGCGAGGCGCGCGCCACTTCTTCAGGCGCGCCGGAGACCTGAACGACGACAACGCCGTCAGGAAGGTCGTCGACATGATCTATTCAGGCGAGTACGAGCGCCTCGCCGGCTGGCGACGACCGAGCCCGTTCTGGTACTGGCTCAAGGACTCGATCCCGCGCGAGGAGGTACAGCGCCGGCTGCTCGCCGCCGAGCGGAGCGAGCGCGGCATGTTCGGCGCGTTCCTGCGCCTGTACGCCGACAGCCATGGCAAGCCGGTCATGGGCGAGAAGACTCCGACTCACCTCAACTACGTCGACACGCTGCTCGACTGGTTCCCGAACGCGAAGGTCATCCACATGCTGCGCGATCCGCGCGCCGTTTACGTTTCCGATCGGTACCGCCGCCAGACAAAGGGGCGCTGGCCGTACACCTGGCTGATGAAAGTGCCGCTGCTGCTCGAGTCGTACCTGCTGATCCTGACGGCCGTCAGCTGGCCGCGCGCGCTCAGCCGACACGCGCAGCTGGAGAAGCGCCACAGGGGCAACTACATGCTCGTCCGCTTCGAGGATGTCGTCCTGACGCCGGACGCGACGCTCGCTCGGGTGTACGACTTCCTCGGCGTCGCGCCGCCAGAGGACGTCAAGAGGGTCAACCTGACGGCCGGCCACGGCATGAGGTCGAAGAGCGAGGGCCTCGACCCCGACGCTGCCGAGAGGTGGCGTCAACGTATCCATCCCTTTGGTCGCCGCTTCCTGACGTTCCTGCTGCGCGGCCCGATGCGGCGCTTCGGCTACACCGACTAGCTGTTTTCGGCGTCGATCTCGACGCCTTTCCACGTTCTCCCAGCGACTGAGCAGGAGAGGCAAGGGCAGAAGTGGATCTGATTGAACGCCTGGTCATCGAGCGGCGTCGGGTGGTCGTGCGGCCCTCGCACTCTTTGCGCCGTTACTATCCTGCCGAATTTTTCGCCGAGTACGACGACCAGGTCGATCTTCGCGAAATACCGCCTTCAATCGCATTGCTGCCTTTTCTGTGGAACATGGCGCCGATCGTTTAGGCCACGAACGAGACGTACAGCATCGATGTGCTTGAGCCAGCCGTCGCGCAGAGCATGGACGAAATACGCGCGGTCGTGCGCGACATGTACCCGTCACTCCCGTGGCAGGGCAGGATCGAAGCGCGATCGATAGCCGCTTCGCCGGCGCCCACCCCGTCCCGGTTTGACCGCGCCGCATTGTTCAGCGGCGGGCTCGACTCGACTTACTCGGCGACGCGCCACTCCGGCGCGGGGCTCCTCCTGATTGGCGTGTGGGGCGCCGACATTCCGCTCTCGGACAAGCGACGATGGACGCAGGTGGAAGAGGACAACAGGCAGTTCGCCGCTGTCCATGCCGGAGGGCTGGCCGTCGCCCGGAGCAATTTCCGGTCAATCAACTCACCCCAGCTCAACACGCTGACCAGCGAGATAGGCAACTGGTGGTCGGACGTTCAATTCGCAATGGCACTTTCCGGCCTAACCGCTCCTATCCTCCATTACTACGGCATTCCCATCCTGCACATCCCGAGTGGGTACAGCACAGCATTTTAGGGCAGCCACGCATCGCTGCCCCGACGATCGTCCGCCAGCATTTCGCGCACTCGCCGCAGTTGCGGCCTGCGGTTCGGATTCTTGTAGCAGACGCGGAGCTGAGATGTTGGCGATACGCCAACCAGGAACCGGCAGCTGCGCAACCAGGTATACGCCCGGGCCAAGCCCGTAGAAAGTGCGCCGCCGTCTCAGGGTGGCGTTACCGTCGTCGTCCAACTTGAACCGGCCCAGATCTCCCATGTATGAAAAATCCGCGCCGTCGTTCGGTTGTGTGTCCAGCGTGATCGTTATTCGGCCCTGTCCGGCCGTACGCCCTTCGCGCCGGAACTGCTGGAGCCTGCGGGCGAGCGCGTCGACGACGCTGCTCCGCTCTGGATCCGACGCGACGTTGTCGAGCTCGTATGGATCGGCTTCAAGGTCATACAGCTCGCGCTCCCCGGTCGCGTGCTCGACATAGTGCCAATGGCCGAGCGGGTTCGAGGGCACCGTCCTCAGGCCGGTCCACGGGTCGAGGCTGAACGGGTAGTCGAGATACATGGCCTCCATGATCGCGTCGCGCCCGAGAGTCGCTACGGCTCCGTCGAGCAGCGGCACCATGCTCACTCCGTCAGGCCCGGTCTGACCACCGGGAAACGGCCCCATCTGGCAGCCTCCGATTTCACAGAAGGTGGGAGCCATGTCGATGCTCGAGACAGCTTCGTCGATCGTCCCGGGTTCCCAGCGGGCGGGCCACCACACGTACAGCGGAACGGGCGTCGTGTACGGCCGGTTCTTCTTCTGACCCCATCGATGTGCGCCCCATCCCATGCCGTTGTCGGCCGTGAACACGAGCATCGTGTTGTCCAGGCGCCCCGTCTGTTCGAGTGTCGTGATGACCTGCTCGGCAGCCCAATCGATTCCGAGCATCTCCCGGCAATAGCCCTCCATCGGCCAGCCATCCGTGTCGGCAAGAAGAGGAAGCTTCCTCATGGAGGCGGGCTTGTCAGACATGTCCGCCTCGTTGAAGTTGGGCGGGTTCCATGGCGGGATGCCGAGGCACCGGGCGTCCTCGGCAAATTCGGGCATCGGCAGGTTTGGGGCATGCAGGTTGTAGAAGGACAGGACTGCGAAGACCGGTGTCTCGGCGGCAGTCTGGCTGATGCGTTCGCTCGCGCGCTCGGCGACCATCATTGTCGAGTGGTAGCCCTCGTGTTTGATGTCGCCCGTCTTGGTATGAAGCGCGTATTTGTTGTACGCGCCGTTGACGCCGTCGATCACGTCCAAATGTGTCCACCCGGCGCCGTGGCGGGTCCACTCGGAGTCCGTCAGAGCCGAGGCTCGGTTCATGTACTTCCCGATGAACATGCTCGAGTAGCCGGCACCCTCCATGGCGGAGCCGACATGCATCGACGGGTCAAAGAGGCGGGCGTTGTTCCTGTAGACGCGATTGTTGTGCGTGTGGAGGCCGGTCAGGAGATTGCCCCGTGCTGGACAGCACAGTGGGTTCTCGCCGATCGCGTTTGGAAAATGGACGCCCTCTTGGACGAAGTAGCGACTGAGGGTAGGGGTCCGACTCGGATCGCTCCACAGGCTGCCGTCGTGTGGCGAGACGTCGTCCATGTAGAAGACGATGACGTTCGGCTTCCCGCGATCCTCGCCTTCAGTGGCCGACGTTAACGCTCCTGGCAGCAACACGCACGCGCTCATGAGGACGGCGAGCACGGAATTCATTGCGGCGACCCCCTCAGGAAGCGGTTGCGATGACGCTACATCATCACCAGGCCGCCGTCGACCGCGAGCACCTGGCCCGTGATATATGCGGCCTCGTCGGATGCGAGGAAGGCCACGGCGTAGGCGATCTCATCGACGGTCGCGAAGCGTGCCAGCGGTGTGCGCTCGATGATCTGCTGCTTGAGCTCGTCGGGCAGACCGCTCGTCAGCTCGGTCTCCACGAAGCCGGGAGCAACGGCGTTGCAGGTGATGCCACGCGAGGCCAGCTCACGCGCCGTGGCCTTGGTCAGGCCGATCAGGCCGGCCTTTGCGGACGAGTAGTTGGCCTGGCCCATCTGGCCGGCCTGGCCGGAGACGCTGGTGATGTTGACGATGCGCCCCGACTTGGCGCGGAGCATGGGCCGGGTGACAGCCTTCGTCGCGTAGAAGGCGCCGAACAGGTTCGTCTCGAGGACGTCCCGGAATGCCTCGGGGCTCATGCGCATGATCAGGTCGTCGCGGGTGATGCCGGCGTTGTTGACCAGGATATCCACCTTGCCGAACTCGTCGAGCGCGGCCTTGACCACGCTCTCGGCGGCCGCGGGATCCGTGGCGTCGCCCTGGACGGACAACCCGCGCCGGCCGAGGCGAGTCACCTCGCCCACGACCTCCTCCGCGGCCGCGGCGTTGCTCTGGTACGAGAAGCAGACGTCTGCGCCCTGCTCGGCCAGGCGAAGGACGATGGCCCGGCCAATGCCGCGCGAGCCACCCGTGACGACAGCGGCCTTTCCAGACAGGTCGATCATCAGGCGCCATTCTGCACCACGCCGGCTACCGTTTGGGGGATTCGGCCGAATCGGCGCGCAACCCGCCATTTGTCCAGCACCTCGCCGCAAGCCGGTCGCGCGAGTCCAGGCTGTGGCCTTGATGGGTGCCTCATGCTCAGGAAGCAGCCAGAAGCGCCCACTGCCAACTCGTTCGGGACGATTCGACCTGCTTAACGTTGACATCGTGGACAACTGACGAGTCGCTGGCGCAAGTCGCGGATAAGCCGCGACGAACTCCGCGGTAAGGGCGCCTCGCCAACATCCGGCCGTGGATGGTTACACGCTGGGGCGACTAGTCCGCACCCTGAGGCATCGGGCGCGGCTGACGCAGCAGCAGCTCGCCGACCGCTGCGGGATCAAGCGCTGGAAGATCGTCAAGCTCGAGGCCGGCGACATCGCGACATTGCGCTTCGGGGATGTCAGCCAGTGCCTCGGCGCGCTCGACGCGCGACTGGACATTCGTGCCTGGTATCACGGCGCAGCGGGCGAGCGTGTGATGGACGAGCTGCACTCCCTCTTGGTGGGAGCCATGGTCAAGCTGCTTCGAGACCTCGGCTGGGAGGTCAGGGTCGAGGTTTCGTTCTCCACTTATCGCGAGCGCGGCTCTATCGACATCCTCGCCTGGCACCCCCCCACGCGCGCGCTCGCAGTGGGCGAGATCAAGTCCGAGCTCGGATCGATCGAGGGGACGCTGCGACCATTCGACGTGAAGTTTCGCCTCGCGCGTTCCATCGCCCGCGAGCGTTTCGGCTGGCAACCACTCGTAATCGGCCGCGTCCTCGTTCTGCCCGAAGACCGGACCGCACGCCGCGCCGTCGACCGTCACTCCCTGGTTCTCGATGCGGCGCTACCCGAGCGTTCGCGGGCACTGCGCACGTGGCTAGGAGACCCAGTCGGCGACATTGCCGGCATCTGGTTCATGACAGATGTTCGGCATCTCAACGGTATGCGAAACCCATCAGCAATTCGACGAGTCAGGCGCCCGCGTCCACGCTCAGGGCAGGCGGCGTGAGCGGGCAAAGCGTCCCGGGACGCGCATAGTGCCGGCATTCTGAGCAGATGACCAGTCGCGGCACGGCTCTGCCATGCCCGGACTCGGAACTAAGCGAGCACCTCGCGGTGGGCCGGCTCCGGCTCGCCCGGGACGACGTCGTCGAGTGGCACGGGTGGCCCCGCCTTCAGGATCTCGCGCAGCCGCTCGGGGATCGAGTCGACCGACGACCAGTCCTGCGGCTCGCGCACGCTGGCGACGGGCTCGACCGACGCGGCTCGCTGGCCGCACAGCGGATCCGCCGTCCACTCCATGGCGATTCCGCCGCTGGTCAGCCCCGCGCCGAAGGCGACGAGGACGACCTTGTCGCCGATCTTGACACGGCCGGAGTCAACTGCCTCGGCCAGCGCCAGTGGCACCGACGCCGCTGACGTGTTCCCGTAGCGGTCGAGATTGACGAACATCTTGTCCATCGACAGGCCCAGACCCTTGGCCACCGACTCGATGATCCGGACGTTGGCCTGGTGCGGGATGAAGAGATCGATCTCATCCGGCTGCCAGCCCGCCCGCTCGATCGCCTTCAGAGCTGTCGTGGCCATCGTTTTCGTGGCGTACCGGTAGGTCTCCTTGCCCTCCATGCGCACGTAGTGCTCGCCCCGCGCAAGGGTCTGGCCGGATGCCGGCGAACGCGAGCCGCCCGACGGCAGCCAGATCATGTAAGCGCCGTCCGGATCGGTCGTCATCTCCAGCCCCTGGAGGCCGCCGCCCTCCTCTTCGGACGCCGACAGCACTACTGCTCCGGCACCATCGCCGAACAGGATGCAGGTCGCGCGGTCCGAGTAGTCGAGGAAGCGCGAGAGCGTCTCGGCGCCGATGACCAGCGCGTTCTTGAAGACGCCGGAACGGATGTACGCGTCGGCCACGGAGTAGGCGTAGACGAAGCCCGAGCAGGCGGCCATGACATCCATCGCCGCCGCGGTGGTGTTGCCGATCGCCTCCTTGACGAGGGCACCGGTCGACGGCATCCAGTAATCCGGCGTGAGCGTGGCGACGAGAATGATGTCGATGTCGTCCGGCTCGAGGCCTGCGACCGCGATCGCGCGCTTGGCGGCAATGGCAGAGAGCGTGGCGGTCGTTTCGTGGGGGGCGGCAATCCGGCGCTCCCGGATGCCCGTGCGCGACTGTATCCACTCGTCGGACGTGTCGACGACGCGTTCGAGCTCGGCGTTGGTCAGTATCCGCTCGGGCGCGTACATGCCCCAACCGGTGATGCGCACGCTTTTTGGCATTCGGTTACCGGGCATTCGCGTTCTCCGTCATGCGAGCTCGATCTCGATCAGTGCCTGCTTTGCCTTCACCAGGGCGCCAGTCTCGGCGTGGATGCGCAGCACGCGCCCACTCATGTCGCTCTTGATCTCATTGAACAGCTTCATGGCCTCGATCAGGCCGATGACCTGGCCGGTGCTCACCTCGCCGCCTTCGCGCACGTATGGCTCGGCCCCGGGCGACGGGGAAAGGTAGAACAACCCGGTCAACGGCGCCGCGACGACGTGTCCCTTGAACAGTGGCGCGTCCGATTGAGCCGGTGGTGCCTCCCCCCTGGGCGCGGCGGCCACGCTCGTGGTCGCAGACGCCTGGGATTGGGCGGTCGACCCATAGCCGTCGTGCATGGCCGAGGGCTTGCGCAGCACGAAGCCCGTCTGACCGGCCTCGATCTCCAGCTCCGACAGGTCCGAGTCGTTGAGCAGCTTCTCCAGCCGATCGATCAGGTCGACGAGCTCGGGTGCGTCATGGTGAGGAGTGCCGCGGCTCACTGTGCCTCATCCCACCGGCGGAAGATCACGGCCGAGTTCTGGCCGCCGAAGCCGAAGGCGTTCACGAGAGTGGCGCGGACATCTCGGGTGCGCGACTGCCGCGGCGTGCAGTCAAGGTCGCCGACCTCCGGAGCGGGGTCGACCAGGTTCAGAGTCGGCGGCACGCAGCCCTCGTTCATCGCCTTGATCGCGGCCACTGCTCCTATGCCGCCGGCGGCTCCCAGCGTGTGCCCGATGGCACCCTTGATGGCACTGATGCTCACCTTGGGTGCGTGGCCACCGAAGATCGTCCTGAAACCGGCCAGCTCCGCCGGATCGCCTTCGGGGGTCGAGGTGGCATGGGCGCTGACGTGGTCGATGTCGGTGGGCGCCATCCCCGCCTTGGCCAGGGCACGCCGCGCGGCACGCACGCCGCCCTCACCGCCCGGCGCGGGCAGGGTGATGTGCACCGCGTCCGCGGTCGCGCCGTAGCCGACCAGCTCGGCCAGGATGCGGGCGCCGCGGTGACGGGCCGTCTCGAGCTCCTCCAGCACGAGGACCGCGGCGCCCTCGGCGATCACGAAGCCGTCACGGCCTTCGTCGAACGGCCGGCTGGCGCCCTGCGGATCATCGTTGCGCGTCGATAGGGCGCGCATCGCGGCAAAGGCGCCCACCAGTGCCTCGTAGACGGGCGCCTCGGAGCCCCCGGCGAGCATCCTGTCCGCGTCACCGCGGATGATCGTCTCGGCCGCTTCGCCGAGCGCGTGACCGGCAGTCGCGCAGGCGCTGACCGTCGCATAGTTGGGGCCGCGGGCGCCGAAGCTGATCGCCGTCTGGCCCGATGCGAGATTGGCGATCGCCATCGGGATGAAGAATGGCGACAGCCGGTCAGGGCCGCGTGTGATGTTGATCGTGACCTGCTCGATCAATGTGCCCGATCCGCCGAGGCCCGACCCGACGATCGCGCCGGTGCGATCGGCCATCTCGCCTTCAAGTCGCTCGGGCAGCCCGGCGTCGTCCAGCGCCTCGCGGCCGGCCACCAGTGCGAATTGCGTGTAGCGATCGTTGCGTCGTATCTCCTTGCGGTCGAGCACGGTCGACGGGTCGAAGTCGACCACCTCGCCGGCCACCTTGCTCGTAACGCGCTCGGGATCGAAGTTCTGGGTCGTGCGCAGGCCGGACTCGCCGCGTACGAGCCTCTCCCAGAATGTCTTCACGTCGTTGCCGAGCGGCGTGACGACGCCCATGCCGGTGACGACGACCCGGCGGGTCATGTGACCAGCCTCCCGGTCCTGATCGTTGCCGCGCGATACACGTCACCGGGCAAACCGCGCTGGCCCACCTCGTCCGATACGGCCGCCGCGTCGTAGGCCGGCCGGAAGAGCTCGACGGTCGGATTGGCCATGTCGACCACCTCGTCGTCCTCGTCATCGCGGTCGCTGGACGATTTGGGCTGATCGGGAACCGTCACCAGCGCCCAGCAAGCGGCAGGGTCACCGTCGAACGCGATACCGCATGAGCCCGGGTTGCAGATCAGCTTCCGGCCGAGCTCGCGTACGTCGGCAACGTGCGTGTGGCCGCAGCAGATGACGCGCGCATCCGTTCGAGTGACCCGCTCCATGGTCACCGATGGATCGAGGTCGGTCGACAGTCCGGCGGTCTGGCTGCCCGGGGAACCGTGGCAGTTCAGGACCAGCAGGCCGTCGGCCCACAGCCGTCGCTCGGACGGCAGGCGGCGCAGCCAGTCGAGCTGATCGTCGGAGAGCTGATCGTGCGCCCACTCGGCCGCGGCCCTGTGGCCGGGCGGAACGTCGTCGAGCCACGGGAATGCAGCGGCGTAGTCGAAGTCCGCCACCGCCACGTCCGTGTTGCCCTGCACGATGGCGGCGCCATCGGCCTCGAGCGAACGCAGGCGCTCGACGGCCTCTGCCGGTCGCGGACCGAAGAAGACGAGGTCGCCGGTGACGAGCAGCCTGTCGGGCTTGTGCCTCTTGATGTCTGCCAGGGCGGCATCGAGCGCGACAACGTTGCCATGGATATCGCCCAGCACGGCAAGACGGACGGCCATCAGCGGCGGCCGCCGCTCAACCGAGCGCTCCGGCGTTGGGGATGATGAACGAGATCGTGGCCTCGCAGCACACCTCGCCGTCGACGCTCGCCACGGCCCTGCCGCGGCCGAAGCGCTTGCCGAGCTTGTCCATCGTGACTTCGAGGGTTAGGCGGTCGCCGGGCAGGACGACGCGCTTGAAGCGGCACTCGTCGATGCCGGCAAAAAGGCCGATTCGGTCGCCGAACCCTTCCTGCTGGGCGACGTAAACGGCCATGGTCTGGGCCAGCGCCTCCACCTGGAGGACGCCCGGCATAACCGGCAAGCCGGGGAAGTGGCCCTGGAAGAACCACTCGCTGGACGTGACGGCTTTCTCGCCCCGGATGTACGAGCGTGCAGGGTCGTACTCGACGATCCGATCCACCATCAGGATCGGCCACCGATGCGGGATCAGGTTCTGAATGTCGCGCGAGTTGAGAACGACGCCCTCGCGGCGAAGGACATCGGCGGTTGCGTCTGCGGCTGCTGTGGTGTCAGTCAATCGAGCTTCTCCGTCCGTTCGTTGTGTCAGGCCGCGCGCGCTGCGGCGAGGAACGCGCCGCTTCCGACGCGGTCGAGGAGGTTCGTCGTGAACTCGCCGTCGAGGAACGTGCTGTGTGACAGCAGGGCCCTATGGAGTGGAACGTTGGTCACGATCCCATCAATGACGAGCTCGTCAAGCGCAACTCGTGCGCGTCCAATCGCCGCGGCCCGGTCCGGGCCCCAGACGATGAGCTTGCCGAGCAGCGAATCGTAATACGGCGGCACCTCGTAGCCGCTGTACAGGTGGCTGTCCATGCGCACGCCGGGACCACCGGGCGGCAGGTAGTTCTCCACCACGCCGGCCTGCGGACGGAAGTCGTGCTCGGTGTCCTCGGCGTTGATCCGGAACTCGATCGCGTGGCCGCGCATGACGATGTCTGCCTGGCCGTAGCCGAGCGGCTCGCCGGCGGCGATGCGGATCTGCTCGGCAACGAGGTCCAGGCCGGACAGCATCTCCGTGACGGGGTGCTCGACCTGGATCCTGCAATTGATCTCGATGAAGTAGTAATTGCCCTCGCGGTCGAGCAGGAACTCGAGCGTGCCGAGGTTCTCGTAACCGGCGGCGACAACGGCCCGGATCGCGCTCTCGGCGAGGGTCTCGCGACGATCGTCGTCGAGCGCCGGAGATGGTGCCTCTTCGACGATCTTCTGGTGTCGACGCTGAACAGAGCAGTCACGCTCCCCGACATGGACACCGTTGCCGTAGCGGTCGACGATCACCTGGACCTCGACGTGGCGGTTCTCGTCGAGCCACTTCTCGAGGTAGAGCGAGTCGTCACCGAACGCCGCCAGCGCCTCGGACCTGCACACGGTGATGGCCTGCTGGAGCTCGCGCGGTGAGCGCACCATGCGCATGCCCTTGCCGCCGCCGCCGGCGGACGGCTTGATGAGCACTGGGTAGCCGATGAGCTCGGCCTCGGACAGCGCCTGCGCGTCGTCGCGGAGCATGCCCGAGCCCGGGATCGTGGGCAGCCCATGCTTGGCCAGCAGTGTCCTGGTTCCGGCCTTCGACGCGAAGCGCTCGAGCACCTCCGGCGGCGGCCCGATGAACGTCAGGCCGTGGGCGCGCGTCATCTCGGCGAACGTGTCGTCCTCCGACAGGAAGCCGTAGCCGGGGTGGATGGCCTCGCAGCCGGTCACGAGGGCGGCAGAAAGCAGGGCCGGGGCGGACAGGTAGCTGCGGCGCGATTCGGGCGGGCCGACGCAGATCGCCTCGTCCGCAAGGTGCACCGCCTGCGTTTCGCGATCTGCCTCGCTGTATGCCACCACGGACGCGATGCCCAGCCGGCGGCACGTGCGCACGATGCGCAGCGCGATCTCGCCCCGGTTGGCGATCAGGACCTTACTGAACATTGGCCTCGGCCGGTTCCACGCGCGCGATGCGCTGCCCGTATTCGATGGCCTGGCCCCCTTCGACCTCGAGCGTCTTGACCACGCCTGCGATCGGCGCGACGACCTCCTGGCGCATCCCGAGGACGTCGACATGCCCGATCAGATCACCGCGGCTCACCGGAATGCCAACGGCGACGCCATCGCGCGACACGAAGTAGCCGACGGCGGGCGATGTGACGGTGCCCTTTGTCGATTCAACCCGCGCTGAATGGGTCGCGTGCGGACCTCGCGCGGAGCCCGGCGAACGCTCGGATGGCGATCCGGTCGCTGGTGCAGCGCTGGTCGCGCGCGCGCGTTCGCCCGTCGATTTGGCGGTCGCTGGGGCCATCGCGCCATTGTCCGCAGACGGCTTGCGCAATCGGATCCGCCAGCCGTCCTCACGTACCTCGAGCTCGCCCAGCTCGCTCCTCGTCAAGCGCTCGATCAACCGCGGCAGTGTCTCGGCGGCAAGTCGAGCGATCGTCGCGCGCCCAGCCGTGTCGCTGGTCTTTGGGTCTTCTTCAGTCAATCTCAGACGTCCTCACGCAGTGGCAGATCGGTCTCCTCGTCGGGCAGGGTCGGCAGTGGGCCTGTGCCGTCACCGCCCACCAGTGCGGCACGGCCGCTTTCGAGCAGATGCCGGATGCGTTCCACCCAGCCGCCCCGATCGTGTTTCGTTTCGCCCGCCGGGGTGACCGTCGCGAACTCACCCATGCGTCGATACCGGGCGTAGCGCGCGTCGAGCAGGACCCGGCGGTCGCGCCCGGCAAGGGCGTCGAGGTGATACACGATCCGCGCACGCAGGTTGCGCGCGGTTTCCTCGAGATGCTCGTGCGCGCCGCCCGCCGGTTCGGGCACGACCTCGTCGATGACCCGCAGGGCGAGCTGCTCCGCAGCCGTCAGGCGCATCGCCACCGCGGCCTGCTGCGCGAACTCCTGTGAGCGCCACAGGATGCTTGCCGCGCCCTCTGGGCTGATGACCGAGTAGATCGCGTTTTCGAGCGCGATCACGACGTCGCCGACCGCCAGCGCGAGCGCGCCACCTGAGCCGCCCTCTCCCGTGATCACGGTCACGATCGGCGTACGCAACCCGGACATCACCTGGATGGAACGGGCAATCGATTCGGCCACACCGCGTTCCTCCGAGGCAGGGCCCGGGAACGCACCCGGAGTGTCGATGAACGTGACGACGGGGAGCTGGAGCCGCTCTGCGAGACGGTACAGGCGGATCGCCTTGCGGTATCCCTCGGGATGAGGCATGCCGAAGTTGCGACGCACGTTCTCGTTGACCTCGTTGCCCTTCTGGTGGCCAACGAACACGGCCCGCCGCCCATCGATCCGGCAGAAGCCGCCGACCACTGCGGGGTCGTCGCGGAACAGCCTGTCGCCGTGCAGTTCGATCACGTCGGTTGCCATGGCCCGCACGAGTTCGAGCGTGTGCGGCCGATTGACGTTGCGTGCCATCTGGACGCGCGCCCAGACCGCACCGCGCAGCTCGTCCTCGTCCACGGCCACGGGCACAGCGGGGGCATCGCCGACGGGCACCGCCACGGCGCGGTCCTCAGCCACGGACGCGCTCCCTGGGCTCGCGCTGGTCGCGCCCGGTCAGTGACTCGAGGTACCCTCGCGACACTCCCAGCGGCGACGCACCGTTGCCGCTGCTCTTGTCCTTGTCGACGACCGTTGCCGCGCGTAGGTAGCGCAACAGCCCGATTAGCGTCTGGCGCAGCTTTCCACGCGTGACGACCATGTCGACGAACCCGTGCTCGAACAGGAACTCGGCGCGCTGGAAGCCCTCTGGCAGCGACTCCGAGATCGTTCCGGCCGCCACGCGTGCGCCGGCGAAGCCGATCAGCGCCTTGGGCTCGGCCATGTTGACGTCGCCCAGTGCGGCGAACGAGGCGAACACGCCACCCGTCGTCGGGTCGGTCATCAGGCTGACGTAGGGAACCCCGCCATCGGCCAGCCGCCCCAGCGCGGCCACTGTCTTGGCAAGCTGCATCAGCGAGAGCGTGCCCTCCTGCATGCGCGCTCCGCCCGAGGCAGAGACGATGATGAGTGGCAATCGCTCGGCGAGGGCATGCTCGGCGGCGCGTGTGACCTTCTCACCGACGACCGTGCCCATCGAGCCGCCCATGAAGGCGAAATCCATCACGCACATGGCGACCTTGGTGCCCGAGATGGTGCCCGTGCCCCAGACGGCCGCGTCGCGCACGCCGGTGCTCACGCGCGCAGCGTCGAGCCGCTCCGGGTACGGCTTCTGGTCGACGAACCCGAGCATGTCCACCGACTGGAGCCCAGCGTCCTGCTCGCGGAATGAATCCCGATCAAGCAACTGCGCGATACGCGCATCGACGCGCAGCCTGAAGTGGTGGCCGCAGCGCGGGCACACTCGTTGATTCTTGTCGAGCTGCTTGTTGTAGAGCATCTCCGCGCAGTTCGGACACTGCGTCCAAAGGTCCGTTGGGTGCGACTGGCGGCGACCCCCAAAGGGCAGCTTGATGGGCATCAGTTGCGACTCCGGCGCCAGGCGAACATCGCCGCGCCCGCAATCGATACACCCGACGCGATCGCGCTGCCGACGAGCAACCGTTTGTCCGGCAGCCGGCTGCCCGAGCCGGCTGGGCGACGCATTACCGCGATGGGGATGATCTTGCCGCTGCTGTGCTCGCCCTCGCTCGGGCCGCCGGCATGCCTGCGCAGTTGCTCGGCCAGCCATTCCTCGAACAGGAACGACGGGTGGAAGCGCGGCAGGCCCTTCTCGAGCAGCCTTATCGCATCGCGCAAGCCGGCCTGGTGGCCAAGGGGGCCCGCCGTGGAGGAATCGGCCGCGACGGCGACCGGCGAACGCCGATGACCGGTTAGCAGCGCATCGATGTACGCGTCGGCCTGGATGGCCGCGTCGTCAGTGTCTGGGAGCATCAGAGCCGCGTCCGATCTGGCGTGCCACGGCCTGGAGCGCGCGGTGGATCAGGACCCGCGTCGCTCCTTCAGACCGACCCAGCACCTCGCCGATCTCGCGCGTGCTCATTTCCTCCACGAAGCGCAGAACCAGTGCCTGTCGCCGATCTGTGGGCAATCGGCCTATCTGCTGCCACGCTCGATCCAGTTGCTCGCGCTGGAGCGCCTCGGCCGCCACGTCGTCGGTCGACTGGACGTCGAGGGCCAGCTCGAGCGGTGACTCGGGGTGGCGGCGAACGCGACGGCGCTCGTTTGACAGGGCGTTGCGGCAGATCTGGAAGAGCCAGACACGGAAGCTGCTGCCAGGCGGTTCGCTCTGCTCGCGGAAGCTCGGCAGGGCGTCGAGCGCACGCAGAAACACCTGCGCCGTGAGGTCCTCTGCGGCGTGCGGATTGCGTAGCTCGTAGAGCGCGAAGTTGTACACCTGGGCAACGTACTTCCGATATAGCGCTTCGAATGCGCGCGGATCGCGCCGAGCCGCTGCTACGGCAGAGCGGTCGACGTCGAAGTTGACCAGGACCGACGCGCGGTCCTTCCCTCTCCTCAACACCGGAGGAAGTCTATCCGTTACACCAAGCCGCCCAGCCTCGCCGAGCTGCTGCAGGGTTCGGGGCTGCGGCCGGATTCACTCGTTACGAGACGGATTCACGCTCAGCGGAGCACTTGGTTGCTATCGGCAGCCCTATGTGCCGAACCGCCCGAATATGTGCCGAACCGCCCGAATATGGGTGACGCTGCGTGGATATGCGGCCATCAGGCCGAATATGTGACCAAGGACTAAATATGTGCTCGGTGGGAGAACCTAGCGGTAATGCGGAGTGGATCCGGCAATAAGCGTTGAGCAAGGCTGGACGGCTTCAATGCTTCGCGTGAGTATTCGCAAGCCTCCATTCCAAGTGAGCGCCGACGCCGTGTTCGCCGTGGGTGATCCAAAACGGTTGGAGTTGGCCTCGGACCATCTGCCCCAGCCCGACAGCACGACGGGCTTGCATTTTCTGCGGTTCCCGGACCGCTACGTCCCCCCAGATCAACGGCAGCTTCTGGCAAGCGTTCCCAGCTGGTTCATCCCTCCGCCTTACGGCTGGCGGCATCCTGTGTCTGGCAGGCATGGCTGGCTGTCGGATCCCCAATTGCTCGCTTTCGGCCAGTACGTCAAGCGCGGGCGGTACTTGGCCAAGAAGACGCAGCAACAGCTCGCGCGCGAGTCTGGCGTCGAGCAGGGACAAATCTCGCGCGTTGAGCGTGCCTTGGCGCCGGCCATGCGCGTTGATCGCCTGGTGAGTCTCGGTGGCGCACTCGGCCGGGCGTTTCCGCTCGGCTTCTGCCCACATGAGCATGCGTGCCCGTGGCAGCCGGCCCCTCCTCCACCAACCGACCCACCGATCGACCGACTGTCGCCCGCGATGCGAGAGATCTTCAACCAACAGCCCGACCCCGAGGAAGACGAGGCAGCCTGATTTCGCACCCGGTGACGCTCGTCACCTGATCCCAAGGTCGCGGCCACATATTTAGTCGGCTGGTGCTATATCGAGGCCGATCGACACATAGGGTCTCGACTGCAGCAAACATCCTATTTCCTGAGTGATCGGCTCCGATAACCCGCGAGTGCCCCGTGCTGGACAGCCGAGGCAGGACGGCGTACACGATGCCCAGGGGGTTCGGTTCAGGCCGTCACATGGAGGCTTCGAGCGCGATGAGGCTCGGTGCGTGCGCGCAGATGCGCGATCTCGATGGCGGATGAAGGGGCGCGCGGGATAGTCGTGGCCGACTTCAACGACGACGCCAGGGTCGACGTCGTGACCGCGGAGATTGTTGACTTGTTGCACGTCCTGCTACAGGACTGAGCGGCCGTTCGGTTCAGCGGCCGGCCGCGAGAAGTACCTACCATCGCGAAATGCGTCGCTATCACGGTTTCATGGCCGATAGCGCTCGGTGGGAGCGATTCGGGCTGCGACCCGACGACGTCATCATCACGACGCCGTCCAAGTGCGGCACGACGTGGATGCAGACGATCGTCGGCATGCTGCTGCGCGATCGCATCGATTTGCCGCCCATTGGCACGATCTCGCCCTGGCTGGATATGCAGGTCCGGACCGAGGAGGAGGTTTTCGGTCTTCTCGACGCCCAGACAGGGCGTCGGTTCATAAAGACCCATACCCCGCTCGACGGCCTGCCCTTCCACCCGTCAGTCACCTACATCGCGGTCATTCGACATCCTCTCGACGTCGCCCTCTCGGACCGCGACCACATGGCCAACATGCGCAGAGACAAGGCGATCGAGCTGCGGGAGGCGGCCGTGGGCGCGTTCGAGCCCCCCGTTGGACGCGAAGAACCTCCCGAGGACCTGGCCGACTTCCTGCGCTGGTTCATCGACAACGACCGGCAGCCGACCGGCAGCGGGCCGTACGGTCTGGGGGATTTCTGCCAGCAGGTCCGGACCTATTGGGATGCCCGCGCTCAGCCAAACGTCCACCTATTCCACTACGCGGACATGTGGGACGACCTCGATTCAGAGATGCGCCGCGTCGCGGCCGCGCTGAAGGTGGAGGTCGACGAGTCGCGCTGGCCGGCGCTCACCGACGCAGCGACCCTGTCGTCAATGCGAGCGCGGGCCTCCCAGGCAGCGCCCGATGTTCATCTCGGGCTGTGGCAGTCCCCGGAAGGCTTCTTTCGGTCCGGCGGCACGCGCGACTGGGCCGCGCTGCTGACGCCCCAGGAGATCGAGCACTTCGATCAAAGGCTGCAGGAGCTCGCCGGTGATGCCTATGGCTGGGTCATCGGCGGTCGCAGCGGCTTATCCGACGCCTGACCAGAGCCCCGCGGGCTCCCTCAGCGGACTCGGCAGCGGATCACTTCTCCGCTGTCGACCCTGACCTCCGCCCCATCCTCTGAATCGAGAATCAGAGCGCCGGTCTCCGGATCGACGCCAGTCGCGACACCAGATAGCGTTTCAGACCCCAGCTCCACGACCACCCGTCTGCCGGTAGTGCGCTGTGCGACCGACCAGCCGGCAGCGTCGAAGATGCCCGATTTGAGCGCCTCGTAGCGCGGCTCCAGGCGCGCCAGGAACCCGTCCAGCAGGGCCGCATTGTCGATCGGGCGCCGGCCGGCAAGCTCGCGCAGGCTGGTCATGGTTGGAGATAGGGCCCACGGAAAATCGGCTTCTTTCCAATCGCTGTTGATGCCAATCCCGATCACTGCCGATTTGATGCGCCGCCCACTCGTGACAGACTCGCCCAGCACGCCGGCAACCTTGCGCAAACCTCCGTCGGCGGCTTCGGCGACCAGGTCGTTGGGCCACTTGAGCAACAGAGTTCCATCCTTGAGGCCCGCCTGTTCCTCGGCCGCGTCGCGCATCGCCAGAGCCACGATCGCGGCCAGCCGCCAACCATGCTTGGGGTCGAGGAAGTCTGC
Organism: uncultured Anaerolineaceae bacterium; assembly: GCA_964477545.1. Lineage (GTDB taxonomy): Bacteria > Chloroflexota > Limnocylindria > Limnocylindrales > CSP1-4 > JALYGJ01. The sequence continues at coordinate 21,922 of CAYZEJ010000006.1, forward strand.
GGGCTTGAAGCCGACCGACAGGAGTAGACCGCCGCCCGGCTGGGTCGTCCATTCCCGGCCCTGGCGGCCACGACCTGCGGTCTGATAGTCGGCGACCGCCACGGCCACCTCATCAGTGCCCTCATCGAGCCACTCACGGACGACGCGTTGTGTGGAGTCGACAGCCTTGAAGTGCTCGAGCCGGCTGGGGAAGGTCACCGCGGGTGCACTCGCGCGCCGGCGCTTACGGGTTTCACGACAACCGCACGCCCGGGCAGATCGAGCCCGCTCGCCGTTCCTGCCATCGCCTCCGCGACCCGCTTGGCCACCGCTTCGTCGTCGGTCAGGGCTATGACGGTTGAACCGGCGCCTGACAGTGACGCGCCCAGTGCGCCCGCGGCGAGGGCTGCCCGAACGAGATCGGGCAACTGGGGGAAGTGCGCGACTCGGTAGGGCTCGTGCAGGCGGTCATCGGCCATCGCTGACAGCAGGTCGAGCCGGCCCCCCGAGGCGAGCGCGGCAACGATCATCGCCGTCCGCCCCACGTTGTGCGCCGCGTCCCGGTGCGTGACGTTTGCCGGGAGCGCCTCGCGCATGTCCGCAGTGCGCAACGCCAGGTCCGGGATGAACAGCGCGGCCACGAGCGCAGCGGGTGGATCGAATCGGGCGGGCCGCTCGCCGACGACCACGAAGCCGCCCAGCAGCGCCGCGCAGGCGTTGTCAGGGTGGCTCTCGATCTGTGTGGCCAGCGCCAACAGCCGCCCTTCGGCCATCTCCTCGCCCGCCAGCGCCTCGGCGACCAGAAGACCCGCGACGCTGGCGGCGGCCGACGAACCGAGGCCGCGCGCGAGTGGGATCTCGTTACGCATCTCGATCCGCATCACGGGCGGGTCGAGACCGAATTCCTCGAGGCCGTGCTCGAGCCCGATCAGGAAGCGGTTGCCCGCATCCAGGCCGATGTCCTCCTTCCCCTCGCCCTCCACGGTCAACGATTCCGCCCCGGCATCCAGTGGCGTAACCGTCACTCGCAGCCACAGGTCCAGCGCGAGAGCGAGCGCATCGAAGCCCGGGCCGAGGTTGGCGCTGGTGGCCGGCGCCTCGACCATCACGCGTTCAGGCCACGAAGGCACCTCGCGCCGCCGGCGAACCTGCTTCTCTGGCCGCGCGGGCGTGCGAGCCCGGGTCACCAATCGAGCACGGCGCGCACAGCATCGGCAGAGGCATCGGCCTCCAGGACCGGCGCGGCTGATCGCGTGGCCGTGTCGGGATCCTTGAGTCCGTGGCCAGTGAGCACACAGACGATGGTCGCACCCGGATCGATTCGGCCGTCGCCGGCCATCCTGCGAACACCTGCGATGGACGCCGCGGATGCCGGCTCACAGAAGATTCCCTCGTAACGCGCGACGTCGCGATAGGCGGCCAGGATCTCCTCGTCAGTCACAGCCTCGATGACGCCACCGGACTCGTCCCGCGCGCGGATCGCCTTGTCCGCGCTGGCCGGGTTACCGATGCGGATGGCCGTGGCGACCGTCTGCGGGTCCGCGACCGGCCGGCCCGACACGAGGGGTGCGGCGCCGGCCGCCTGGAACCCGAGCATGTGTGGCCGGGTCTCGACCAGGCCCGCATCCATGTAGTCGGTGAAGCCCTGCCAGTACGCCGAGATGTTGCCGGCATTGCCGACCGGCAGGCCGAGATAGTCGGGCGCTCCGCCGAGGTCCTCGCACACCTCGAACGCCGCTGTCTTCTGGCCGGCGAGGCGATGCGGGTTGACGGAATTGACCAGCGTCACCGGCCGGTCCAGCGCATCGGTGTCGTCGACCAGGTCGCGCACCACCTGGAGCGCGTCATCGAAGTTGCCCTCCAGGGCGACCACGCGGGCCCCGGCCATCTGCGCCTGGAGCAGCTTGCCCGCGGCGATCTGGCCCTTGGGCAGGACCACCACGACTTCCAGCCGGACCGACGCGCCGTACGCCGCGGCCGAGGCTGCCGTGTTGCCAGTCGAGGCGCAGATGATCGCGCGCGAGCCGTTCTCGAGCGCCTTGGCCACGGCCACGACCATGCCGCGGTCCTTGAACGAGCCAGTCGGGTTCATGCCCTCGACCTTGAGGTGGAGCTGGGGAACGCCGATCAGGCGGCCGAGGTTGCGTGCATGGACAAGCGGGGTATAGCCCTCACCCAGGGAGAGATTTGGGGTCGAGCCGCTGATGGGCAGGAACGCCGCGTAGCGCTCCATCAGCCGCGGTCGGGCATCGGTGCTCGTCTTCTGCTGGCGCAACTGGCGCAGGACGTCGCTCATTCGCATGCCTCGATTGTGACTGCGCCGCGAGGTCAGCGTGCTGGCTCGCGGCTAGACTGCCCGGCGTGGCAACGACCGAGGGGCAGTTGAGCCAGACGGCAGCGCACCCGCAGCTGAGGAGCGAGCGCGTGTTTTCCGGCGTCCAGCCTTCAGGGCTGCCGCATCTCGGCAACTACCTCGGCGCATTCCGCAACTACATCGCGCTCCAGGAAGGGGGCGATGCGATCTACTGCATCGTCGACTACCACGCGCTGACCACCACGCATGACTCCGAGGCGATCCGGCGCAACACGCACGAAATGGCGATCGCGCTGCTCGCTCTTGGGCTCGATCCGGATCGGGCGATCCTGTTCCGCCAGTCCGATCGGCCGGAGCACGCCGAACTGGCGTACCTGCTCTCCACAGTGGTGCCAGTCGCCTGGGTCGAGCGCACTCCGTCCTTCAAGGAGAAGAAGCGCAACCGTCCGGAAGACGTCAACCACGCGCTGCTGACGTACCCCGTCCTCCAGACGGCCGATATCGCGATCTACCACGCTGGCCGCGTGCCTGTCGGCAGGGACCAGCAGGCACACCTCGAGCTGGCGCGCGAGATCGTACGGGCGTGGAACAGGATCTACGGCGAGTTCTTCGTCGAGCCAGAGGCGGTGTTCACGGATTCACCGGTGATCCTGGGCACGGACGGCGTACGTGCCATGTCGAAGTCAGTCGGCAACGTGATCGAGATCCTGGCGGACGAGGCGACGATCCGGAAACAGATCATGAGCATGGTCACCGACACGCAGCGCATCCTGCGCACCCAGCCGGGACGCCCGGAGATCTGCAACGTCTGTCAGCTGCACCGCTTCTTCGGCGACGACTACGAGTACATACAGGATGGCGAGCGCACCGCGCGCACAGGTTGCGTCGATACCAAGAAGCTGCTCGCCGACCGGGTCATTGCACACTTCGCTGAAGCCAGGGAGAAGGCCCGCGAGCTCGAATCGAACCCCGATTACGTCGAGGAAGTGCTACGCGCCGGAGCGGAGAAGCTGGCGCCGATGGCCGCCGAGACGATGCGCGAGGTCCACGACCGGATGGGTCTCGGTCGCAAGGAGTGACGAGCACCTTCGCTGAATCCCCCGAGCTGAGCGAGACTGCTCACATCACCTATTCCCTGCGGGGGTGGTAGTTAGGCCGGAACCGGATTCATCAGGTCCGCCCCTCGACCACGCACGATCCGAGCGTGAGCCGTGCGCGGCCGACGAGCAAAGTTCGTAAGTCGACACGGTGCGCGAGGCCGGTTGTCATCTAACACCCCACCGGCGCATAGGTGATGTGAAATCGGGGTGGATCGGGCGGTCAGGGGGACTCAACAGTCTGCCGGTGAATAGGTGAGAGAAAGCGGACGGTCCCAGTCGCCCGGCGCGCGCACTGGTGATCGGCGGGTAAGTCGGCCGCATTAGACTCAATCGTGATGGACGTCCAGGTCCCCGAGTCGGAACGGCGATGGCTGCACGCCGTGCTCGTTTTGGGCACGCTCGTCCTCGCGCTCATTCTGGTCTCCCAGGTCAGCGTCCTGCTCGCCTTTTTCATCGACATCCTGCTGGTATTGCTGCTGGGCTGGCTGCTGGCCTTCATCCTCTCGCCAGTCGTCGGCCTGGTCCAACGCGCCTTTCCGAGGCTGCCGCGGGCCGCGGCGGTCGGGCTCATCTACGTTGCCCTCCTGGTAGTGATCGGATGGGCCCTGATTGCCGTGGCTGGCAGCCTCGCTAGTTCGATCGGCAATTTCATTGCCGAGCTTCCGTCGTTTCAGGCGCGCCTCCCGGAGATCGTCGCGCCGCTCCAGGGGACTCTGGACAGCCTCGGTCTGCGGATCGACGTTCTGACGATTGCCCAGGATCTGCTGCGCAACCTTGGTGACCTGGGAGACAGCCTGGTTCAGCCCTTGACCGATCTCGCCATCTTCAGCCTGGGCATCGTCGGCAACCTGTTCATCGTCATTTTCCTGTCCCTCTTCATCCTGTTCGACCAGGATCGGATCCTCGCCTACATCAACCGCCTCGTTCCACCCCGCTACAGCGAAACGGCCCGGGTCTTCGAGACGAGCGTTTCGACTTCGTTCGGTGGCTTCATCCGGGGCTCGGTGATCCAGGGTCTGATCATGGCCAGCATCACTGCGGCCGCCCATGTGGCGTTCGGGCTGGACTTCATGCCGGCTTCGGCCGCCCTGTCTGGCGTGCTCCAGGCGATTCCCTTCTTCGGCCCGTTCTTCTCGTGGATTCCGGCCGTGCTCGTCGCGGTGCTCACCAAGCCCGACGCAGTCGTTCCGACGCTGGTCGTGATGGGTATCGGCTGGTTCGTCGTGTCGAACATCATCACGCCGCGGGTGATGGCCCACGCCGTGGGCATCCACCCGATCCTCGTCCTTGTGTCGGTGCTCGTTGGCGGCAAGATCGCGGGCGTCGCCGGAGCGATCTTTGCCGTGCCCTTCGCCGCGATCATCGCCTCGTTCTTCCAGCACTTCCTGAGCCGCAACGCAAACGTGCCAAGAGACGTCACGTCGCGCGCCGCCAAGCGAGTCGGTGAGCGTGAGGGCCGACGAGTCCGCGTGCCTGCGCCGCCCGCGGTGGGAATCGGTGCGCCGCCACCAGAGGCAGAGCCGGCCGACCCCACCGCGTGAAACGCCGCGTCCCGGCCAACGAAGGCGACATCCCCAGGGAAACCGAACGGGTCGAGCGTCGAGACATTGACCGCGAGCGTGGCGAGCCTGTTGCCCAGAGGGAGCGAAGGCTCAACCCACCACGCGCGACCACCCACGCCGCGAAGCCGCTGTCCGAGTGGGAAACAAGGCCACGCATCCTGGTCACGAACGACGATGGCATCGAGTCGCGCGGACTGCTAGCCCTGAAGCAGTCCCTTGAGCCGCTGGGTGACGTGTACGTCCTCGCGCCGGAGACCAACCAATCGGCCGTTGGCCACACCAAGACCTTCATGCGTCCGCTGCGAGTTCGCGAGCGGACGCTCGCCGATGGCACGATCGGTTACTCAGTCGACGGCTCACCCACGGACGCGGTCAGCCTGGCCTTCTTGGGCTATTTCGAGATCGGCTTTGACCTCGTCGCGTCGGGCATCAACTACGGCGCCAACTTGGGCGACGACATCACCTACTCGGGCACCGTCGCTGCCGCGATGGAAGCCGTGCTGTCGGCCGTGCCCGCGTTCGCCATTTCGCAGGAGTACTACGAGCATCCCGATTTCACGCTTGCCGCGCAAATCGCCTACGTCGCAGCGGTCAACATTCTCGAGAACGGCCTCGCGCCGGGCGAGCTGATCAACATCAACGTGCCCGCGATCACCGTGGCCGAGTCCCGCGGCGTCGAGGTCACCCGGATGGGCAAGCGCGTGTACCAGGACGAGCTGATCGAGAGGCTCGACCCGCGCGGGACGCCCTATTACTGGATCGGTGGCCCGCCGCCGTCGGGCCTCGCCGAGCCGGGCACCGATTTCCACGCCGTGGTCAACAAACGCATTGCGATCACACCGATCCAACTCGACCTGACCGCTCGACGAATGCTCAGCCGACTGAACAGTTGGTCGTGGAAGCTACCTGCCGACTCGGCGGTTCCTGCCGCGGCGGAGCCAACGACTCGGACCGACGAACGGCTCGACGAGATCGTCACGGCCCAGGCACAGCCCGAGGACGAGCGCCGTTAGGCCGATTCGATCGCGATCCTGCTCTCTGCCGTCTGCGGCGTCGTCAAGGATGTAGAGGTCGTAGGCGACCGGGCGAGGGCGGCGTCGAGTCGCTCGAGATACGGCTTCGCGCCAAGTCGACCGAGGATCGCGCGCGTCGATTCGGCCACGGCTCTTACATCTGGATCCGTGGGGTCAAGCACCGAGACCATGTCGATCCCCGTCAGTGCCTCGTCCCACACCAGGCGAAGGTCGCGCCAGCCAGCGAGCGCGTCTCGATATCCGGCCAGAGCGTCGCGCGCCCGGCCCTCCAGCGCGGCCTCCGCCGCCCTGAGCGTCGCACGGCGGACTTCGACGACTCGACCGTGGAACCCCGTGGCATCCAGCGCGGCGATGTCCTCGCGCAGCGTTGCCAGGTCATGCGCCCAGACTGCATGGCGGGCAGCTTGGTAGATGCTCGCCGGTGCCTGGCTTGACCATGCATCGGTAAGGCCCCGCCAGTGCGTGCGCGCCTCCGATGTCCGACCGGCTGCCTGAGCCTGGTTGGCCCTCGTATCGAGCATCGGCAACACAAGCCCGGGGTCGCCATGAGATGCAGCCAGCCGGTCGATCTCCGCGAGACCGTCGTCGATCGATTCGCCGCGGGCCGCGCGGATGATCAGGGCGTTGCTGAGCAACCACACGCGTGAGGAATCGTCGGTCGCCTCGGCAAGAGCAGCGTCGAGCTCCGCCAGGCCATCCGCCCACTCGCCGACCAGGAAGCTCGTGTAGCCGATGTTATTGACGAACTGCAGCATGAAGCCGCGCTGTCCGGTCCGCTTGGCGAGGGTCAGTCCCTCGCGATACTTCTCGAGCGCCATTGCGTTGTCGACTTCGCCCAGGTTGTAGCCGCCGACGACGAGCGCGATGAGCAGGATCTCGTTGAGCTGGTGATCCCTGGCAAGTTCCTCGCCAGCACGAATCAACGCGACCGCCTCGCGCAGCCGGCCGAGAGCGCCCGTGGCCACGCCCTTCGACAAGAGTCCCCGGGCGAGCATGGGCACCAGATCGCCGTGTTCCGCTGCCTCAAGCGCGGGGTCGATCACCTCAAGGGCCCGTCGAGTCTGCTCGTCCTGAACAAGCGCGCGAGCGAGGTTGAGCTTGAGATCGATCGCCGCGGGATCGGGCCAGACGTCGGCGAACTCGACAGTGGCCTCCTCGAGCATCGCCAGAGCCGCCTTGTCCTGGCGATCGTTCAAAAGAATGAAACCCAGACCAGCCGTCGCGCGCGCGGCACCCCTGCGATCCCCGCTCGCGCGATACAACCCGATCGCTCGCCGCAGGAACTCCTCGCCCTTGTGCGGGCGCGCAATCACACCGGCCGAACGGCCGGCCCTCTCGAGCATCTCGGCCTGCTCGGTTGCGTCCGCGGTGACGGTCAGCCCCTGCTCGAGAAACGTAATGGCCTGGTCGTGTGCACCAAGCGCTATCGCACGCTCGGCTGCCGCACGCAAAGCAATACGGGCCTGCGCGGCGAGAGCGTCGGCTTCCGCACCCTCGGCAGCGTTCTGGTGGGCAGCCAGGTAGTGGCCGGCGAGAGCACTGGCCAGCTCATCTGATCCAAGCTGCTCGAAATAGCGCGCCGCTGCGAGGTGGCGAGTTTTTCGGTCTTTCCGAGATAGCGTGTTGTACGCGACCTCGCGGATGAGTGCCTGCATGAACGCGTATTGGCCCATCTCCGCTGAGCGTGGATCGACGTCGCGAGTCATCAGCTCGCGCCGGACGAGGCCCTTGAGGCTTTGCTCCAGCTCGGCGACAGCGACTCCTGACATAACCGCAAGTGCCTCGATGGTGAACGACTGCCCCAGGACGGCTGCATCGTGTACAAGCGACCGTTCGGATGGATCGACGCCGTCGAGCCGCGACGAGATCAGTGCCGTAAGGGTTTCCGGAACAGCCAGCGTCGTCAGGTCGCCGACCGGGGCGTAGACGCCGGCATCCTCCTTCAGGCGTCCGTCCGCCACCAGCATCCGCACCGTCTCGATCGCATACAGGGGAATCCCGTCGGCGCGACCGATAATCGTCTCGATCGCTGCCTCAGGCAAGCCGGGGACGAGGCCAGCTAAGAGCTCGCGCATCTGCGGTTCCGCGAGCGGCTCGAGGTAGATCGAGGTGAAGTTCCGTTTGGCAGCACCCCAATCCGCTCGCTTGTCGAGCAGCTCGGGGCGTGCGAGGGTGACGATGTAGATCGGGTAGCCGCGGCTCCACTCGAGCACGTGGTCGATGAAGTCGAGCAGGCCCGAGTCGGCGTGGTGAGTGTCCTCGAACACGAGCGCAACCGTGCCGTGCCCTGCGATGTGTTCGAAGAACGTTCGCCACGCTCCGAACAACTGGTCGGCCGGTATCCCTGACTCGATTCCCAACAGCGCCAGGAGCGCCTTTTCGATCCATTCGCGCTGGCCCTCTTCGGGCACCCAGGTGGCCACCGTTTCGGCAACCTTGGCTCGAGTGGTCTGCTCGTCGTCGCTCTCGGTCAGGCCGCAACGCCCACGGACCATCTCGCCCAGCGCCCAGAAGGTGATCCCCTCGCCGTACGCCGGGGAGCGTCCGCTGTGCCAGTAGGTGTCCTCAACGAGTCCGTCGACGTACTTCAGGAATTCCCACGCAAGCCGAGACTTCCCGATGCCCGCCGGACCCATGACGGAGACGAGCCGCGTCTTCCTTTCCCGACCAGTGGCGTGGAACAGATCCTTCAACAGGCGAAGCTCGTCGGCGCGACCGATGAAAGGCGCCTCGAGTCCCTCGGTCTGGCGGTTCCTGCCGCCGCGCTCCGCGACCACCCGCAGCGCACGCCACGCCGGCACAGGGCTCTCCTTGCCCTTCAGGGTCTGGGCGCCTGCTTCCTCGAACTGGATCGCATTGCCGGCCGCCCGGTAGGTCGCTTCGCCGACGAGCACGGTGCCGGGCGGCGCAACCGACTGGAGCCGGGCAGCGGTGTTGACCATGTCGCCCGCGACCATGCCCTGGTTGGTGGCCCCGAGCGTGACCGCTGCTTCGCCGGTCAAAAGGCCTACGCGAGCCTGCACGCCAGGAGCGATGGCCGTGACCGCGTCGACGAGCTCGAGCGCTGCCCGCACGGCCCGCTCGGCGTCGTCCTCGTGCGCAGTCGGCGCCCCCCACACGGCCATCACGGCGTCACCGATGAACTTCTCGATGGTGCCGCCGTAGCGCTTGATGACGTCCGAGCAGAGATCGAAATATCGAGACAGGGTGTCGCGCACATCCTCGGCATCGCGTTCCTCGGCGAACGGCGTGAAGCCGACCAGATCGGCGAACAGAATGGTGACCAGCCGACGCTCGGCGACGCTCTGTGTAGCCGCCGACGCTGCTGTAATGCCGACAGGGCCACCCGAAGACGCCAGTACGGTCCCGCATTCGCCACAAAACTTCGCGCCTGGCTTGTTGCTCGCGCCGCAGTTTGGGCATCCCGCCTGGAGCGGCGACCCACACTCGTTACAGAACTTCAGCCCGGCGTCGTTCTCTCGGCCACAGCTCGAGCAGGTCACGCGTTTACTCTAAAGCGGCCGCTGCGCAGCCGAGCCATCGGTCGAAGAGCCATCAGCCAGGACGGGCAACTGATTCTGTTGGCGCGCTCGCGACGCTCAGGACAGGGACCCGCTCCGCGGCTTGACGATTCAGAGCCGCCTCCAGCCGGTCCAGATACGGCTTCGCGCCAAGTCGCTCCAGGATCGCGCGCGTCGATTCCGCCACGGCACGGACATCGGGCTCCGTGGGATCGAGTAGCGACACCATATCGACCCCGGTGAGGGCCTCGTCCCAGGCCATGCCCAGTTCATGCCAACTGGTCAGCGCGTCACGATAGAGTCCAAGCGCTGCGGCACTTTGTCCTTCCATCGCAGCGAGTGCCGCCCGCAAGGTCAGCCGGCGCACCTCCACTACTCGGCCATGAAAACCGGTCGCGTCGAGAGCCTCAAGATCGCTTCGTACCTCGTCGGTCTGTCCCGACCAAATCGCACCCCGCGCGCGCTGGTACAGCGACGACGGGGCGTGGCTGGCCGACAGTGCGGCGGCTCGGCCCCAGAACTCGCGCGCGTCGTCGAGCCGACCCTCGGCCAGTGCTGCGTTTGCTTTCGTGTCGAGTGTGGGCAACATCAGGTTCGGGTCGCCATGGAGACTGGTCAGCTGCTCGAGCTCGGCCAGCCCGCCGGTTACCGGCTCGCCGCGATTCGCCCTCAGGATCAGCGCGTTGCTCAGCAGCCACGTCCGCGTTCCCGGCTCGAGATCCTCGGCCAGCCCCTCGTCGAGCACGGCCAGGGCCTCAGCCCAGTCACCGGTCAGGAAGGCGGTGTAGCCAACGTTGTTGATGAATTTCAACATCTGGTCACGCTGGCCGGTTCGTCGCCCGAGCGCCAGGCCCTCACGGAATTTCCCAAGCGCCGCCACCTGGTCGACTTCGAGCAGCGTGTAGCCGGCCTGCGCCAGCGCGTCGAGCAGGGTTTCGGTCTGATCGCTGTCCCGGCTGAGCGCCTCGCCGCCTGCAACAAGGGCGATCGCCTCGCGCAGGCGGCCCAGGCTGGCCAGCGCCCTTGCCTTTGTAATCAGCGCGTGGGCCAGCAAGGGCAACAGGTTGGCGTGCTCCGCGACGTCGAGGACGTCGTCGGCCAACTCAACTGATCGCCGATGATCTTCTCCGGCGATGGTGTATGCCCGCGCGAGCTGGCTCTTGAGCTCCACCATCACCGTGTCGGGCCACAAGTCGCTGTACTCCGCTGCGGCGTCTTGGAGCGTCGACAGCGCAGCCTTATCGTGCCGCGCGCCGAGCAGGTCCACGCCCAGTGCACCAGTCGCCCGCGCGGCGCCCTTCCGGTCGCCGACCTGCAGGTGGAGCGCGACGGCGTGCCTGTGCAGCTCTTCCGCCTTGTCATACCGGGCAGCGACGTTGGCAGAGTGGCCGGCCTTTTCGAGCAGATCGGCCTGCTCGGGCGCATCGGCTGTCACGCTGAGAGCCTGCTCAAACAATGTGATCGCCTGGTCGTGAGCGCCGAGCGCAGCCGCGCGCTCGGCGGCACCCGTGAGGGCAACGCGTGCCTGTGCGGCGAGCGCATTCGCTTCGGGCCCTTCGCCGGCGTTCCCGTGGGCGGCCAGGTAGTGCCCAGCCAGGGCGCCGGCCAGCTCGTCCGAGCCGATCTGTTCGAAGTACCGCGCTGCGGCGAGGTGGCGAGTCTTGCGATCCTTGCGTGAGAGCGTGTTGTAGGCGACCTCGCGGATGAGCGCCTGGACAAATATGAACTGGCCCAGCTCGGGCGACCGCGGGTCGAGCTCGCGCGCGAGCAGCTCACGGTTAACGAGTCCCGTCAACCGGTCCTGGAGCTCGTTCTCGGGAACGCCAGAAACAGCCGACAACGCTGCAACCGTGAACGACTGCCCGAGTACGGCTGCGTCGTGAACGAGTGATCGATCGGGCGAGTCGAGCGAATCCAGCCGAGACGATATGAGCGCGGTGAGTGTTTCCGGGACGGCCAGCGATGCGAGGTCGCCAACGGGGATGTAGGTGCCCGCCTGTTCTCTGAGCCGACCCTCGGCGAGCAGCATGCGGACCGTTTCGACCGCGTAGAGCGGGATGCCGTCGGCACGCTGGACAATCGATGCGACGGCGGGCTCGGGTAGACCGGGGACGAGGCCGGCGATGAGCTCGCGCATCTGCGGCACCGGTAGCGGCTCGAGCAACATCGACGTGAAGTTGCGCTTGCCGGCACCCCAGTTGGGCCTCCGGTCAAGGAGTTCGGGCCGGGCCAGCGTGACGATGTGAAGCGGGAAGCCGCGGCTCCACTCAAGCAGGTGATCAATGAAATCGAGCGTTCCGGAGTCGGCGTGGTGCAGATCCTCGAAGACAAGCGCGACCGTGCCATGCTCCGATATGCGCTCGAAGAAGGTCCGCCAGGCACCGAACAGCTGCTCGGGACCCATGCCCGACTCGAACCCGAGCAGTGTCAGCAGCGCGCGCTCGACCCACTTCCGCTCGTCATCAACCGGCACCCACTGACTCACCGAGTCGGCGACCTTTCGGCGGGTGGTGGCTTCGTCATCCGACTCAAGCAGGGCGCACCGACCGCGGATCATCTCGCCCAGGGCCCAGAAGGTGATGCTCTCGCCGTATGCCGGCGACCGCCCGTTGTGCCAGTACGTGTCTTCGACCAGCCCGTCGGCGTATTTCAAGAACTCCCAGGCGAGGCGCGACTTGCCGATGCCGGCGGGTCCCATCACCGAAACGAGCCGCACGCGTCGTTCGCGGCCGGTGGCATGAAACAGGTCCTTCAACAGGCGCAGCTCATCACCGCGGCCGACAAACGGTGCTTCCAGCCCCTCGCTGCGGTTGCGCCCGCGGCGCTCGGCCACAACGCGCAGTGCCCGCCAGGCAGTGACCGGTGCCTGCTTGCCCTTGAGCATCTGATCGCCCGCCTCTTCGAACGCGATCGCGTCATGTGTGGCCCGATAGGTGCCCTCCCCGACCAGAACGCCGCCCGCCGGTGAGACTGACTGAAGCCGACTGGCGGTGTTGACCAGATCGCCGGCGACCATGCCTTGGTTAGTCGCGCCGAGGGTCACCGCCGCCTCGCCGGTGAGCAACCCGGCGCGCGCCTGTATGCCCGGCCCGAGCGCAGTTACTGCGTCAACGAGCTCGAGCGCCGCTCTCACCGCGCGCTCGGCGTCGTCCTCGTGGGCGGTCGGCGCGCCCCACACCGCCATAACGGCGTCGCCGATGAACTTCTCGATAGTCCCGCCGTAGCGGCCGACGATGTCCGAGCAGAGGTCAAAGTAGCGAGACAGGGTGTCACGCACGTCCTCCGCGTCGCGTTCCGCTGCGAACGGTGTGAAGCCGACCAGGTCGGCGAACAGAACGGTGATCAGGCGCCGCTCGGCGACGCTCTGTGTAGCCGTCGCCGGTGCTGCGCCGCGGAGAGGAGCACCAGAAGACGCCAGGACCGTTCCGCATTCGTTGCAGAACTTCGCACCAGGCTTATTCGTCGCGCCGCAGTTCGGGCAGCCGGCGTTGAGTGGCGTGCCGCAGTCGTTGCAGAACTTCGCGCCGGCGTCGTTTTCTGCGGCGCAGTTCGGGCAGATCACGCGTTAACTCTAGGGCCGTCCGGCGCGAAGGTCGGCCAGCACCTCGTGGGCGGCGAGCTGGCCGGGGGCGCCCGTGACGCCTCCTCCTGGATGGGCGCCGGAGCCGCACAGGTACATACCTCGCAACGGCATCCGGTAACGGCCGAGGCCATGCAGCGGCCGCCAGGCGAACCACTGGTCGAGCCCTACCTCGGCGTGCATCGGATGGCCGCCATCCGCGCCGTAATCACGCTCGATGTCCAACGGGGTGAGCACCTGGCGGGCTTCGACCAGGTCTCCGAAGCCGGGCGCGTAGGTCTCGATCATCTTCGTGACGACGTCGCCGAGCTCGTCGCGGCGCTCGTGCCATGTGCCCTCGCGCAGGTCGCGCGGAGCGGCCTGCGCGATGACGCTCATCACGTGGCGAACGGCCCCGGCGCGTCCCGGGTCGATCAGGCTCGCGTCCAGGAGAGTCGGGATTGTGGCCTCGATGAGCGGCTCCTCCGAGATCCGGCCGTATTTCGCCGGGTCCGCGGCGCGCTCGAGCCCGAGCATCGACGGAGCCAGCAGGATGCGGCCGCGCAACCGGCGTTCTTCCGTGGCCGCCGCAAAATGCGGCAGTTCGCGCAGCGCGAAGTTCACCTTGGCTGTCACCCCGCGCTGGCGGATGTTCGAGGCGCGCCACGAAAGCCGCGGCCCGAGCGCCTCTGGATCGACCAGCTTCAACAGGGTCGTCTTCGGGTCGAGGGATGAGACGACTACCGGTGCGTCGATCTCGTCGCCGCTGGTGAGCGTCACCCCTTTCACTGTTTCGCCATCGCGTCGCACACGAGCCACCGCGCTGCTGGTTCGGACCTCGGCACCGGCCGCGCGCGCGGCAGACGCGAGTGCCGTCGTCAACGCACCCGGACCCCCCCGCGCGAACACGGTCTGGCCACAGAGGCCACCGTCGTTGCCCGCGGCGTCCGTGAGCAGCACACCGGCGGTCCCCGGCATCCGTGGGCCGAAGCCTGAGAGCAGCACGCCGCGTGCGGCAATCGCGGCGCGCAGCGCATCGCTCTCGAACCACTCGTCGACGAGATCGCGAATTGCCATCGGCATGACCCGCAATAGGCCGCCGCTCGTCGAGCGCGCGCGCGTCCGAGCCACCAGGGCAGTTCTGATCCCCGCGAAGGCATGTGTGAGCGTTGGCGACGCCAGGTCCGGTGGCACGCGTGCGTGAAGCGAGGCGAGCCCATTCGTCAGCGCCCGGAGGCGCGCGTCCGCCTGCTCGTAGGCACCAATGTCGTGCGGACCTACGAGGTCGTTGGCGGCCAGCTCGGCGGCCGTTCGCCGCGAGTCTCCCCAGAGAGTCAACGCCCGGCCGTCAGGCTGGGGCGCGAACACCCGCACGTCCGGCTGGACCAGCTTCAGGCCGTGCTCGCGCAAGCGCAGCTCCCGCGCGACCAGTGGCCGGAAGCGCCCGACCGTGTGCGCCAGCGTCGGGACGCGCACTCCGGGCCACGGCTCGGACGTCTCGGCCATGCCGCCAACATTTGGCCGGGCCTCCAGAACGAGCGTGCGCATGCCGGCCCGCGCCAGGTACGCCGCGCACACGAGGCCGTTGTGACCGGCCCCGACGACCACCGCGTCGTAGGCCGATGCCCGACGCGTCAAGCGGCCCGCCCCTGATCGGCCGCGCGTGCACCTCGTCGGCCACGCAGGACGGCCATCGCCGCATTGCGACCGGGGGCACCGGTTATCACGCCGCCGGGATGCGTGGTCGCACCGCACAGCCAGAGGTCGCGGATGGGTGTTCGGTAACCCGAACCGGACAGTGGGCGCTCGGCGAAGAGCTGCTCTAGCAGCAGCTCCCCCTGCATGATGTTGCCCTCCGACAGTCCGAACGTCCGCTCGATGTCCAGCGGAGTCAGCACCTGCCGATGCAGGATCGTGTCCGGAAAGTCGGGCGCGTATCTCGCGATCGTGGCCTGGACCGTGTCGCCAAATGCTTCGCGCTGCGAGTCCCAGTCCGACTCAGCCAGCTCGTACGGGGCGTACTGGACGAAACAGGCCATGACGTGCTTACCCGGTGGCGCCACGGACGGATCGACGGCGCTGGGGAAGCCGATGTCGACGTAGGGCTCGCGACTGAAGCGCCCCGCTACCGCGTCGTCATAAGCCCGCTCGAGGTAGTCGATGGACGGCGAGATGCTGACCATGCCGCGGTAAACGTCCGTGGTCCCCGGCGGCAGCACCTTGAAGGTGGGTAGTCGATCCAGTGCGAAGTTGACCTTGCCCGACGACCCGCGGAACTTGTATGCACGGACCGCCGCCTCCGATTCGGGCGGAAGGGTGCCGGGCTCGAGCAGTCGCTGGAGCGTCACGCGGACGTCTGCGCTAGAGATCACCGAGCCGGCCGAGATCTCCTCACCGGACTCGAGCACCACCCCAGTGGCGCGCCCGTCGCGCGTTTCGATGCGCGCCACCGGTGCCGAGGTCCGCAGCTCCGCTCCGGCCTCGCGCGCGGCTG